>CATNDT010000042.1 GCA_950097035.1 uncultured Oscillibacter sp. | reverse complement strand
CAGTCCCCCGGCAGAGGTAGACATGACGATGCCCGTCTCGTCAAAGCGCTCCACATCCTCCACGCCGGAAACCGTCAGCCGCTCCCGGCCCAACAGCTCCAGGCGGTGGGCCGCCGCCGGCATGGTATTGTAATCGTTCATACACGTCCCTCCCTGTCCCCACTATATGGGACGAGGCGGGAAAATATACCGGCATTCAGCGCCCGATCTCCCGGTAGAGCGCCGCTGCGTCCGCCTGGCGCACCGTCTCCTGCACGGAGAGCACCTCCACCGTAACGGTCCGCGCCCCGAAGCGCAGGGAGATCTCATCCCCCACCCTCACTTCGTAAGAGGCCCGGGCCGGTTTTCCGTTTACGGTGACAAGGCCGTTGTCACAGGCCTCATTTGCCACCGTGCGCCGCTTGATGAGCCGCGAGACCTTTAAATACTTATCCAATCGCATAGCGTGTCAACCTCCAAAAAAACTGCCGGTACCACCGTACCGGCAGCCACATCCCCTTCGCGCCCGCAGGCGCAAAGAGGGGGGGCATGGGAGATGCGCTCTCCCCTTATTTCGCAACGGTATCTTTCAGCAACTTGCCGGCCTTGAACACAGGCAGCACTGTGGCGGGGATCTCAATCTCCTCCTTGGTCCTGGGGTTCCGGCCAATCCGCGCAGCGCGCTTTTTCACCTCAAAAGAGCCAAAACCGACCAGCTGGACCTTGTCGCCCTGCTTCAGGGCCTCGGTGATGGTATCCAGCGTGGCGGAGATCACAGCCTCCGCGTCTTTTTTGGACACGTCTGCAGACGCGGCAACGGCATTGATGAGTTCAGCTTTGTTCATGGGTTGATCCTCCTAAAAATCATTTGTATCCTGATCTATTTCTTAACGCACACGCGTTTAAGACGGTTCCTTCGCGGCCCTCCAAAGAGCCACCAGCCCGCCCTCGCCGTATTCTGCGAGGGGCTTGTCCGCCGCCGCCTCCACCCGGCGAAAGCGGCTTTGAAATTTATCGCAGGCCAGGTGCAGCGCCTCCTCCGGATCTATACCGGACATCTGGGCGATCTTGGCGGTGATAAACAGCAGATCGCCCAGCTCCTCCTGCACGCCGTGGGGTGCGTCTGCCGGGTCTCCGCGCTCCAGGGCCTGCCGCAGTTCCCGAACCTCCTCCTCCAGCTTTCCAAGAGCGCTGAGGGCGGTGGCCCAGTCAAAGCCGGCCTTGGCGGTCTTGCCGGCGATTTTTTCCGCCCGCCAAAGAGCCGGCAGCGTATGGGGCACAGACTCAATGGCATCGGCCGTGGAGCGCTGGCCCTTCTCCTCCCGTTTCAGCGCCTCCCAATTCACCAGCACCTCCTCAGAGGTATCTGCCCGGGCGGCGCCAAACACATGGGGGTGGCGGTATACCAGCTTTTTGGATACGCCGTCCACCACATCGTCCATGGTAAACCGCCCCCGCTCGGCCTCAATCTGGGCATGAAAAGCCGCCTGCATCAGCACATCTCCCAGCTCCTCGCACATGCCGTGGGGATCGTCCCGATCCAGAGCGTCCAAAACCTCATAGGTCTCCTCCAAAAAATTCCGGCGAATGGACCGGTGGGTCTGCTCTATATCCCAGGGACAGCCGCCGGGGGCGCGGAGAAGGCGCATAATTTCCAAAAAATCCTCCCAACCGTATCGGGCTTTACATTGAAAATCTACCATAGATTGCCTGCCTTTGCAAGTTATTTTCAAAAAACTAACAGATTTTTACAGCTTTTCCGCCCACAGAGCAGAAAAAACGATTACGTTCATTTCAGCCGCAGCAGCCGAACCAGCTTTTTCCCATGGGGAATGGCCCGGACATCCTCCGCCCGCAGGATCTGCAGGGCGATTACCAGCACACCGTATACCGCAACGCCCGCCAGGATCCCAACCATCACCGCAACGGCGTTGGCGCCATAGGCGGAGTGACTGCCGGAGAGCGCCCGGTCCACAAGGCCGTGCACCGCCCAAGCCGCGCCGCCCATAAGCGCTGAGGCCAAAACCGGCTTTGCAAAAAGCTGGAGGTATCTGGGCTTCTCCGCCGAGTATTTCCACACAAAAAACAGGTTCAGCGTCACAATTGCAAGGTAGCAGCACATGGTGGAGATGGGCGCGCCGTGGATGTTGATATCCGGCTCTCCCACCAGAAAGAAATTCATCACAACCTTGGTGATGCCGCCCACGACCACGGTAAAAATGGGGATGTGCTCCTTCCCATACGTCTGCAAAATAGCGTTGGTCAGATTCATCAGGCAGATAAAGATGCAGGCAATACCCAGCCAGCGCATGTGGGGGCTGGCCGCCAGGGCGTCCGCCTGCCGGAGGGGATAGAGCATCATCAGCGCCGGGCCGCCCAACACACTAAGCCCCACACCCGCCGGAATCGCCAGCACCGCTACGATGCGGAAAGCTGAGGAGACGATCCTCGCCGCCCCCGCATGGTCGTGACGGGTCAGCGCCGCCGCCGCAAAGGGGATCAGGCTCATTGTGACAGGAAACACAAAAGAGGGCGGCAGGTTAATCAGGTTCATCCCAAAGGTATACTGGCCAAACAGCTCCGCCGCGGAGTCCGCCAGAGCGGGAATATCCCGCAGGCGGCCCAGAACGATTTTGGTATCCACCAGACTGATAATACTCATGGCAGAATTGCTGAGGGTGATGGGGATGCCGATCGCCAGAATCTGCCGCATTAGCTGCCCGCGGCTGTCAGGCACATCCAGCGCAGCGCCCCGGTCCCGGTGACGCAGGAGATAGCCGATGAGATACAGCATGGAGAGCACGGTTCCCACAGTGACGCCCAGAATAGCGCCTGCCGCGGCAATATCCAGTCCCAGTCCCAGCTTTAAAAAATACCAGGCCAGCGTCAGCCCCATCCCCAGCTTGCACAGCGCCTCCAGAATCTGAGAGGTCGCGGTGGGGGTCATGTTTCCCTGTCCCTGGGTGTAGCCCCGCATACAGGCCAGCAGACACACGCAGAATACCGCCGGAGACAGCGCCCGGATGGGCCAATAGCCCAGCGGCTCATTCATAAAGGACGCCAGCTGCGCCGCACCGAAGTACATCAGCAGCGACCCCGCCAGACCCAGCACGAAAAACAGCCAGATCGCCGTGCTGAAGATCTTCCGCTTCTGGTTCTCCCGGCCTTGGGCATGGGCCTGACTGGTGAGCTTGGAGATGGCCAGCGGAAGGCCCGCGGTGGAGACGGTCAGCAGCACATTATAGATATTATAGGCCACATTGAAATAGGTCTGTCCCTGGCTGCCGACAATGTTCCCGAATGGAATCTTGTAAACCGCGCCGATGATCTTAACGATTGCCACAGCGGAGGCCAAAATCGCAGCGCCGCCCATAAAGGACTGCTTTTTGGATGGATTGGACATGGGCAGTTACCTCAAATCAAAAATTAAATCCCGCAATGAAATGATCCTCTAAATTCTATGCGGACACGCCGCCGCTATACCTCTGCCAGACACGCCTTCACCAAGGCGGCAAAACGGGGACCAGCCGCCTGTCCGGCGGCAATGACCTCGTCCCCATCCAGAAGCTGGTCTGAAACCCCTGCGGCCATATTGGTGCAAAGGGTAAAGCCCAGCACCCGCATCCCGCAGTGGGCCGCCGCAATGGTCTCCGGCACGGTAGACATGCCCACGGCGTCCGCCCCCACGATCCGGGCCAGCCGCACCTCGGCAGGCGTCTCGTACTGGGGCCCGGGGAAGTACATATACACGCCTTCCTGCAGCTTAACATCCAGCCGTGCGGCGGCCCGGCGGGCCACCTCCTGCAGGGCCGGGGTATAGATGTGGCTCACATCCGGAAACCGGGGCCCGAACTCCGGAATGTTGGGGCCCTCCAGGGGGCTGGTGCCAAAGAGCTTGATCTGGTCGGTGATCATCATGATGTCCCCGGGGGAATAGGCGGTATTCACCGCCCCGGCGGCGTTGCTCACAATCAGCGTCTCCGCCCCCAGCAGGCGCAAAACCCGAACGGGATACGCCGCGTCCGCCATGGACCAGCCCTCGTAAATATGGAGCCGCCCCTGCATGACCGCCACGTTCCGGCCGGAAAGCCTGCCAAAGACGAACCGGCCCCTGTGATCCGGCGCGGTGGACTGCTTCATGTGGGGCACCTCTCCATAGGGCACAGTGACGGGCTTTTCCACCTGATCCCCCAAAAAGCCCAGGCCGGAGCCCAGGATCAGCAAAACCTCAGGCCGGAACCCGCCCAGCTTTGCCCGCAGCGCCTCCGCGCTCTCCTGAAACTGGGCATAGGTCGCATACGTCTTCATCGCTTCGCCCCGCATTCCCGGCAAAAAGCGTCTCCCTCCCGGAGCGCCGCTCCGCAGGTGGAGCACACCTCCGCCGCCGTCTCACGTCCCAGCGCCTCGTTGATATCGGCCAGCCGGGCCTTCAATCCGTCGATCTCCTGCAGCTTTGCCAGCAGCGCCTCAGACTCTGTCGGCGTGCCGGTATGGGTGGCATAGACCATCTCTCCCACGTCCTTCAGCTTCGCCGTGATCTCGCTGTCCACGGTGGCCGCCTGCACCCGCAGCTTGGCAGCGGAGAGCAGATCCTCCGCTGCCCTCCCCGCGCCATAGGCGGCGTCCGCAGCCAGGTCTCCCGCCTGCCAGGCGGTGCGCCGGACCAGTTCCAGCAGGTTTTGAAGCTTTTCGTTCATAAATCCGTCTCCTTTTCCGTGTTTTTAATTGGCAGTGGTGGGGTCCTCAAAATACTTGCTCCCGCCGATGAACTCCCGGGCCAGGGAGTGGGCGGCAATGTACTTCTCATCCAGGGGCTCAATCTTTTCCAGGCCCCGCAGCACATCCTCCACCACAGGGTATTTCCCGGCAGGAAGCCCCTCCAGCAACGGCGTTACAAAGGGCTTCATCGCAGAGACACTGATGGCCAGTGAGGAGTCAAACATAATGTCCGCGCTCTCCTTATAGGGGGAAATATACAGCTTTTCACCGCGGCGGACGTTATTCCACAGCTTTAAGGTAAACTCCGCGTCGCTGCCCCGGAATTTAAAATCCCGCACAATGCGGCGGCAAAGACGGATCCAGGGATGCTGAAAGACAACACTCCCGTCCTCATCCACAATATTGCTGCGGGCGGCGATATACAGCTTAAAAGCCCTGGGGTTTTTGCCCACAATAATGTCGTTCAGGGCATGGATTCCCTCAAAGACCGCCATCTCATCATCCCCCAGCCGCAGGGGTTGGGAGAGGGTGTCCGAGCGCATCTGCCGGGCAAACTCGTACTTGGGCACATGGATGGTCTTTCCCTGGTCCAACATGGCAAAGTGGCGGTTCAGCAGATCCACATCCAGGCAAAAGGGAGACTCGTAATCAATGGCGCCCTCCCGGTTTCGGGGGGCGGTCTCCGGGTCGATGGTGTTGAAGTAGTTGTCCATGGAGATGGTGTGGGTCTCAATACCCATCAGCTCCAGCTGCTCTTCGATCTTCATGGCGGTAGTGGTCTTTCCGGAGCCTGAGGGCCCGGAAAGGAGGATGATGTGGGACTCCTTCCGCCGGGCGGCAATCTTTTGCGCCGCCTTTTTTACCTTTTCGGTATAGGCGACATCGCTCCGCTCCACAAAGCCGCGGGGGTCGCTGCGAACGGCCTCATTGATCTCTTTCAGCGAATAGGGCATGGGAATCACTCCTTTCAGCAATTGGCGCCGCCCGGATACAGCCTGCTGTAAAACGCGGCGAAGGCCCGCTGGTTTGCCAGACATTTATCAGGCCGTGCGGCATACTCCGCCGGATATTTTACATTAAAAACCCGCTCGATGCGGTTGGTGCCCGGCTCCACCATCTTGGTGGAGCCCCCGGCTCCAAAGGACAGGATGGAACACAGCTCGGACATGATATAGATATTGTAAAGACACCGCCCGCCGGGACGCGTCCAGCCGATATTCTCAAAGCTGCCGGACATGTACTTTTGCCGGTAGAGGTAGTAGGGGGCGTAGCCTGCGCCCCGCAGCACAGGGAACGCGGCGTCCAGCATCGCCGCCACCTCCGCCGGCTCCGGAACAGAGAGCCCCTCCTGCAGGATGCGGCTGCCCCTCTTCAAGGCCAGCGTGTGCACGGTGACATTGTCCGTGCCAAAGGCCAGACAGGCGTCCAGAGAGCGGCGAAAGCCCTCCGCAGAATCCTCCGGCAGCCCGGCAATGAGATCCATATTCACATGGGGAAACTCATATTTTGCCACCAGCTCCATGGCCCGCGCGATATCCCCGGCGGTGTGACGCCGACCAATGGCCCGCAGAACACGGTCCTCCATGGTCTGCGGATTCACCGAGACCCGTGTGACGCCGCGGTCCTTTAAAACCGCCAGCTTCTCCGGCGTCAGCGTGTCGGGGCGGCCGGCTTCCACGGTGATCTCATCGCAGAACGAGGTATCAAAAGAGGACCCGAAGGCGGCCAGCACCCGCTCCATCTGCTCCGCCGTCAGCGTGGTGGGCGTGCCGCCGCCCATATAAAAGGCCCGAACCCGCAGCCCTCGCTCCCGCACCATCTCTCCTCCGGCGCGGATCTCCTCCACCAGAGCGTCCACGTAGGGCGCCATCAAGTGAAAGCTCTTTTCCACCGACTGGCTCACAAAGGAGCAGTAGGCACAGCGGGTGGGACAAAAGGGAATGCCCACATACACGGCGATATCCCGGGGGCCAAGACCTTTGGCGGCCTCGGCCGCCGCACCGCCGGTCTCCGCCGCCAACGCCGCCCGGGGCGGCGTGACAAAATACGTCTCCTCCAGCATCCGGCAGGCCTCGGCCGGGGTCTTTCCCGCCGCCAGCATCCAGGTAACGGGTTTATCGGGCCGCACCCCGGTAAGCATCCCCCAGGGGGGCGGCCCGGCCAAAAACTCCAAAGCCGCCAAATAGAAGCAGGCCCCAACAGCGTGCCGCCGCTGGCCCTCCCGGTCAAACGCCGTGCCGGAAAGGCCGGTGCCGTAGCTGCGAAGGGCGGTCCTGCCGCGGCAGGTCAGCTCTGTGGTAACGGTGAGCGTATCCCCTTCCTCCCGGCAGTCCACCACAGCCCAGCTCTCGTCTTCGGGCAGCACCGGCCCGTAGACCGGCAGTTCGCCGGGAAACAGATTCATCAGGCTCTGCTCCACAGTATACCGCTCGTTGTGGCCTTTTAATACCAGTTTCATAGCGGCCCCTTACCAGCGTTCCTTCATGGCCTGGCGCAGATAGGGGTTGGTCCGCCGCTCCCGCTCCAGGGTGCTGGCCTCCATATGGCCGGGCAGCACCGCAAGGTCTCCTTTCAAATCCCCCAGCCGCCGCAGTGAGGCCAGCATCTTCCGCGTGTCGCCGCCGGGAAAGTCCGTCCGCCCGCAGGAGCCTGCAAAGAGCGTATCCCCGCAAAACAGCGTGCTGCCGCACAGCAACGTCACGCTGCCCTCCGAGTGGCCGGGCGTGTGGAGGACCTCCACCGTCAGGCCGCCCAGCGGCAGGCGCGTCCCCTCGTCATAAAAGCGCACCCCCTCGGAAAGCTCTGTCTCCAGGGGAAACAGCGACGGGTCCGCGCCGCGAAAATCCCTCTCGTGGATATAGACCGCCGCCTGGGGAAATGCCCCCGCCAGCGCCGCCACGGCCCCGGTGTGGTCATAGTGGCCGTGGGTCAGCAGGATATAGCGAACATCCAGCCCCCGCAGCGCCGCCAGAATGTCGGGCGCACCGCCGCCCGGGTCGACGACCGCGGCGGCGCGGGACGCCTCGTCCTCCAGAATATAACAGTTCGTGCCGATGGGGCCCACGCACAGAGATTGGATTTTCATGGTCTCTCCTCCTCAGGTCAGGGCTGCTCTGTGTCAAACAGAATGGTCACGGGGCCCTGGTTCACAGATTCCACGTCCATCTCCGCGCCAAACTCGCCGTGCTCCACCCGGAAGCCCCGCTCCCGGCACCGCGCCATAAACCGCTCATACAGCGGCACCGCCAGATCCGGCCTGGCGGCCCTGGAGAAGCCGGGACGCCGGGAAGAGGTGTCCGCGTACAGGGTGAACTGGGAGATGACCAGGATGCTCCCACCCACCTGCTCCAGATTCAGATTCATCTTCTCGTTTTCGTCCTCGAAGATTCGGAGGTTGCAGATCTTATCCGCCAGCTTATCGGCCGTATCCTCCGTGTCGTTGGGCCCAACGCCCAGCAAAACCAGGTAGCCCCGGTCAATTTTCCCCCTGATCTCTCCGCCTATGGTGACGGAGGCGCTCTTTACCCTTGTGACAACTGCGCGCATATAATCCTCCTTCAACCCGCGGGCCTTGTGACCCGCAGGACACCCGATATCTGATTCAGCTTGTTCATAATCGCCTGCATCTGCTCCCCGTCCCGCACGGAAATTTCCAGCCTGAGGATGGCAAACCCGTCCTCCGTGCTGCGGGTCTGGAGCCCCGAGACAAACGTTTTGGTGGTGGACAGTGCCGCTGACACATCCAGCAGCAGGTTCAGCCGGTCCTTTGCCACCACCTCCAGGGTGGTGGGATAGCTCTCGTTCCTGTCGCTGCCCCAGGAGACCTTGATCCACCGGCCCGCCAGCTCCGGATCGCTCCGCCGCTCCGGCGAGGCGTTAGGGCAGTCGCAGCGGTGGACGGACACGCCGTATCCCCGGGTGATAAAGCCCACGATCTCATCCCCCGGTACGGGCGTGCAGCACTTGGAGAATTTCACCAGACAGTTATCCAGCCCCTCCACGGTAATGCCCTGCTCGCTCTTCACCCGCCTGGGAACGCCGGAACGGGCCTCCTCCGCCGGCTTAGCTGCGCTCTCCTGGGCCTCCAGGGCCTGGCGATCTGCCTGCTGCTGTTTGGCAATGCGCTGCAGCTCCCCCTGCATCCGGCTCACCGCCTTCTGGGCCGTGAAGCCGCCATAGCCGATGGCGGCGTACATATCGTCCAAAGAGGCATAGGCCACCTTTTTCAAAAGTCCGGGCAGCCGGTCCGCCCCCAGCACATCCCGCATGGCGATGCCGCACCGCTTCAGCTCCGCCTCAAAGGAGGACCGGCCGTTGGCGATATTCTCGTCCCGCCGCTCCTTCTTGAACCACTGGCGGATCTTGCTGCGGGCCTCGTTGCTTTTGGCGATCTTCATCCAGTCCCGGCTGGGGCCCTTGGCGCCCTTGGAGGTCAGGATCTCCACAATATCGCCGTTTTTCAGCACATGGTCGTAGGTGACGATGCGCCCGTTGACCTTGGCGCCGATCATGTGGTTGCCCACAGCGGAGTGGATGGCGTAGGCAAAATCAATAGGGGTGGCGCCGGCAGGCAGGTTTTGCACATCACCGTTGGGGGTGAAGACAAACACCTCGTCGGCAAACATGTCGATTTTCAGGGAGTGGATAAACTCCTCGGCGTCTGCGCCCTCCTGGTTTTCCAGCAGGCGGCGGACCCATTCGTACTTCCCCTCGGCGCCGGCGCCCTGGCCGTTCTGCTTATACTTCCAATGGGCCGCCACACCGTATTCCGAGATCTCGTGCATCTCCCGCGTGCGGATCTGCACCTCAAAGGGAATGCCGTCGGTGCCCATAACGGTGGTGTGGAGGGACTGGTAGCCGTTGGGCTTGGGCGTTCCGATATAGTCCTTGAACCGGCCCAGAATGGGGGTGAAGATGTCGTGTATCACGCCCAGCACGTTGTAACAGTCCCCCACGTTCTCCACAACCACCCGAAAGGCGAACAGATCAAAGATCTCGTCCAGATTCTTGTTCTGGTTGAACATCTTTCGGTAAATGCTGTAGGGGTGCTTCACCCGGCCGTAAACCAGGTGGCGGATTCCCAGCTCATCCAGGCGGGTCTCCACCTGGGCCCGGGTCTTCTGCATGAACATGTCGTACTCAGTCTTTTTGGCGTCCAGCCTGGAGACAATCTCCTGGTATCCCACAGGGTCCAGATATTTCAGCGACAGGTCCTCCAGCTCCCACTTCATGCGCTGCATGCCCAGCCGGTGGGAGATAGGGGCGTAGATCTCCATGGTCTCCAGAGACTTCTGCTTCTGCTTTTCAGGAGATTGGTACTCCATGGTCCGCATGTTGTGCAGCCGGTCGGATATCTTGATGAGAATCACCCGTATGTCCTTGCTCATGGCGATGAGCATCTTCCGCAGGTTCTCCATCTGCTCGTCTTCCTTGGTGGCATACTGGATGCGGGTCAGCTTGCTGACCCCCTCCACCAGGTCGGCAATGGTGGGGGAGAACATATGCGCCACATCCTCGTGGGTGGCAGGGGTGTCCTCGATCACGTCGTGGAGAAGGGCGGCCTCAATGGACTCGCTGTCCAGCTTCAGCTCCTCCGCCACGATCTGGGCCACTGCCAACGGGTGGATGATATAGGGCTCGCCGCTTTTGCGTTTTTGCCCGTCATGGCACTGGTCGGCGTATTCAAAAGCGGTTCGGATGCGGGATATATCCGCCGCGGGGTTATATCCCCGGACGGTCCGCTCCAAATGCTGATACTGCTCCTGTATAGTCACGGCAAATCACCTCGGTTCCGCTTGGACCCGTCTGCTTCCAGCCGGGTGAGATAGGGACAGGCGAACAGATCCACCTTTCCCTGGGTGGAATTCAGATTGACGGCCAGTGTCTCTCCCTGGCGGGAGAGGGTGATAAGTCCCCTCTCCCGAAACACGGCCAGCGCCAGGGCAGTGCGGAGAAAGCTCTCGCTTCCCCCGGCCTCCGCCGCCAGAAGCCGCAAATACGGCAGCCACGGCTCCTCCGCCTTCCCACGGCGCAGCCGGCGCTCCAGAACCACCCAGCAGGCGGCAAACTGTTCCCGGCCGGCCCGCAGGCGGCCCCGTTCCTGGGCAGTCACCTCCCCGCCGGACAACAGCCGCTCCAGCAGGGCCAGCGCCTCCGCCTCGTGGCGGCTGGGTGTCAGGGAGGGGCGGATATCGATAAGCTGCAGCTGCAGCGACGTGGTCCCCCGAAAGGTGTTGGCCTGGAGGTAAAAGGCGGCGTCTACCCGGCTGCCCGCCGCCACGCCGCACTCCTGCTCCGTCACGGAAAAAAAGATGGCGTCAAACCGGCAGGACCCCTTGGAGAGCCGGAATTTCAGGTGTTTTCCCTGGCCCACGGGCTGCAGGTTGTCCACCGTGGCCCCCAGCAGGGCAAAGGCCGGGCGGGCGTTGCCCGCGCCATAGGGCTCCAGCTGGTCCAGCTGCTCCACCTCCGCCAGCGTCACGGCGGCGGGGCAGGCGATGGGCGCATCCACCTCCAGCGAACTCACCGGCAGCTCTCCGCCGGCGGCAGCGCGCACATACCGGTTCATTTTGACCCGAAAGGCGGGGATGTTCTCCTCTGAAATCGTAAAGCCGGCCGCCAGCTCGTGACCGCCGTAGCCGTCCAGCAGATCCGCGCAGGACTCCAGCGCCGCAAACAGGTTAAACCCGCCGTAGGACCGGCAGGAGCCCTTGCCCGTGCCGTCCTTCAGGTGGATCATAAAGCTGGGGCAGGAGTATTTTTCGCTGAGGCGGGAGGCCACAATGCCAACCACCCCCTGGTGCCAGTGCTCGCTGGCCAGCACCAGGGCGCTGCGCTCCTCCGCCCGCAGCCGCTGAATCTGCTCCACGGCGTCGGCACAGATGAACTGCTCTACCGCCTGCCGCTCCCGGTTCAGCTCACACAGGGCCCGGGCCAGCTCCTCCGCCCGGGCAGGGTCGCCGGTCTCCAGCAGGTCCGCCGCCAGATCCGCCGCGCCCATACGCCCGGCGGCATTGATCCGCGGGGACAGAACAAAGCCGATCTGAATGGAGGTGATGGGCTTTCCCAAAAGTCCCGCCTCTTTCAACAGGGCGTGCACTCCCACAAAGTCGGTATGGGCCAGCGCCTCCAGCCCGCAGGAGACAATGGTCCGGTTCTCTCCCTCCATCCGCATCACATCGGCAATGGTGCCGATAGCGGCCAGGGTGCAGTAACGGGCAAACAGCGCGTCCTCCCGGTTCTCGCCTCCCAGGGCCAGCACCAGCTTCAGTGCCACACCCACACCCGCCAGGTGTTTAAAGGGGTAGGGGCAATCCGGCCGGTGGGGATCCACCACCGCCACGGCCCGGGGCAGCTTCTCCTTGCACTCGTGGTGGTCTGTCACCACCACATCCAGCCCGATGGAATTTGCAAAATCCACCTCTTCGTTGCCGGTGATGCCGCAGTCCACGGTGATCATCAGCGTAGCCCCCTGGCCGCGGAGATTTTCAATGGCGTCCCGGGAGAGGCCGTAACCGTCCTCAATGCGCCGCGGGATATGCCGCAGGCACTTTACGCCGCAGCTTTTCAGATAGTCCATCAGCAGCACCGTGGAGGTGATGCCGTCCACATCGTAGTCGCCGAACACAGCCACGGTCTCACCGGCGCCTATGGCCTGCTGAATCCGTGCCACGGCCCTGTCCATATCCCGCATCAGCATGGGGGACAGCGCCAGCTTCCGCTCCCGGTCCAAAAATTCCGCCGCCGCTTCGGCGGTGGTGATGCCGCGGGCCGCCAGCACGGTGGAGAGCAGATAGGGATATCCCGCCCCCTGCAGGCGCTCCACAGCCTGGGGAGCAGGTGTCCCGATATTCCATTTTTTAAATTTCACGGATGTCTCGGAGCTCCTTTCCAGGCGGCGGCAAACGCGCCGGTCTCTTCATAACTCTTTTATTATAGCAGAGAAGATTTGCGAGGTAAAGAAAAATCCCGGAAAAAACCCTGAATTTACGGGCCGAACCGCAAAGAAAGGCCCCGTTTTGTAAAATCCCCGCTTGACATATCCGCCCACAGATGGCATAATGGCCCTGAAAACAGGGGAGCCCACAGGCCCGCCTGAACCGCCCGGAGCGTCCGCCGCGGTTCACCGGGACCCGGCTGAGAGGAAGCGCCGCTTCGACCCTTTACCTGATGTGGGTAATGCCACCGTAGGAAGTCATCACGAAATTTCCTGCACGGCGGGCGTCCCACGGGCGCCCGCTGTTTTATGACTTCTTTGAAAGAGAGGAGCGTGGAGGGAAAACGACACAGGCGTCCCGGCAAGCCGGGAGCGGGCCGAGGGGGAGCGCCCTGGACCCGGGCCAAACAGCAGCGATGGGAAGCCGTGTTCCGGCGTGAGAGGGGGCCAGTAAGCCCCGACCGAATTTCCCGTGCGGACGGGCGCCCTGCCCGGACGCCGCCTTGCCCTGCAAGGGGAAAGCGCTGCCATAATGCCGTTTTCTCCCTGCGATTCTTTTTGATTCAAAGGAGCTGTTTTTATGATGAAGCGCAATTTTACCAAAAAGCTGGCCCTGGCCGGCGTGCTGTGCGCCGTGGCCGTGGTGGGCAGCTTGTTCTCCTTCCCGGTGTTCGGCAGCAAGTGCGCCCCGGTGCAGCACATGGTCAACATCCTCTGTGCCGTGCTTCTGGGGCCCTGGTATGGCGTGGCCGCCGCCTTTGTGGCCAGCCTTCTGCGAAATCTGCTGGGCCTTGGCAGCCTTCTGGCGTTTCCCGGCAGCATGTGCGGGGCGCTGCTGTGCGGCCTGGCCTGGTGGAAATCAAAAAATCTCCGGCTCACCCTGGCGGCGGAGGTGTTCGGCACCGGCATTGTGGGCGGACTGCTGTCCTACCCCATCGCCGTGACCTTTATGGGCGTAAGCGCCGGAACGGTGGCCTTTTACGCCTATGTGGTCCCCTTCCTGGTCTCCACGGCGGGCGGAGCCATCCTGGCCGGGGCTCTGCTGCTGACCCTGCAGAAAAGCGGTGCGCTGCACTCCATGCACGCCGCCCTGGAGCATTAATCTGTAAGATACGGAGCGTGATCCCGTGATTGACCTCACTTCTCTGGACCGTGTTCGGGCCGCCCGGCCCCTGGTCCACTGTGTCAGCAACATTGTCTCCGCCAACGACTGCGCCAATCTGGCGCTGGCGGTAGGGGCCAGCCCCGTCATGGCCCACGCCCCGGAGGAGATGGCGGACATCACCGCCGCCAGCGCCGCCACAGTGCTGAACACCGGCACTCCCGACAGCGCCCGGTTTGAAACCTGCCGTCTCTGCGGTGTGGAGGCCGCCCGGCTGGGCAGACCCGTGGCGCTGGACCCGGTGGGAATCGGCGCCAGTCCCTGGCGGCTGGCCCATGTTCAGGCACTGCTGGACGCGTTCACTCCCTCGATCCTGCGTGTAAATGCGGGGGAGGCACAGGCCCTGTGCCAGTGCAGAGGCGGCACGGAGCAGGGGGTGGACAGCCCTGCTCCCGCCGCGCCGGAGGCGCGGCGGGACGCTGCCCTGGCGCTTGCAAGGCGGCACCGCACCGCAGTGCTGATCTCCGGGCCGGAGGATCTGATTTCAGACGGCGAAACAGTCTGGATCGTCCGCGGCGGCAGTGGACGGATGGCGGATATCACCGGCGCCGGCTGCATGCTGTCGGTCCTCTGCGGCGTATTTGCCGCCGTGGAGCCGGAGCCGCTGAAAGCGGCGCTGCTGGCCGCTGTTTTCTGGAAGGCCTGCGCCCGGCAGGCGGAACAGCTGGCCGGACAAAGGGGCCCCGGCAGCTTCCGCGCGGCACTGCTGGACACCGCGGGGACGCTGACGGCAGCAGCGCTGTCCCCGGCGGCAAATTTCGAGAAACTGCAGTAAAATACGGGCAGCCGATCAGGCTGCCCGTATTTTCTGCCCCTTACAGGACCCCCGCGGGGCGCATATTTTACAGCGCTCCGGCATAGGTTGTCCCAGAGGTGATGTACATGAGAAAAAAGCCGGTGTTCTCCGCCGTACTGCTCCGGCGGCTGGAAGCGGGCGTTCTGGCCCTGGCGACGCTCTGGGCGGCAGCGGTCACCGCAGGCAGCGATACCGCCGCTGCCGCCGTCTCCGCCCTGCGGGCGTCTCTCCCCATGGAGGCGCTGAAATGGGAGCTGGGAGACCTGTGGGTGCAGGATCAGCTCTCTCCCGCTACTGTGCTGACCATCGGAGAGTCCCCCCTGCTGCTGTCCGCCCGGACGGCAGTGGCGGAGCTCTGGTCCACCGAGCGGGCTGAGGAGCCCCCCTCCGCGGGAGAGATGGAGGAGATCGTAACCACCCCCGTGGAGGAGACGCCGCTGGAGGCCCCCGTCGCCGCGGATAACGGCGTTCCCGCCCGGACGCTGGTGCCCAACGATCCCAGTGGCTACACTGTCTACGGCAAAACCTACATCAGCAACTCCACCGCCTATCAGCTGTCCATCCCGGCGCTGGGAGAGCCCTTTGCGGCTTTTCTGTCCGATGAAGAGCCCCAAATCCTCATCCTCCACACCCATGGCAGCGAGGCCTACACCCCTGCCGCGGGGACCTCCGTGGTCTGGTCCGGCGACTACCGCACCACAGATACCCGCTATAACGTGGTGAAGGTGGGGGATGAGATGGCTGCGGTGTTTGGGGAGGCGGGCATCTCGGTTCTTCACGACCGCACGCTGTACGACTATCCCTCCTACTCCGGGGCCTATGACCGGGCCCTTTCCGCCATTCAGAGCTATCTGGCCCAGTATCCCTCCATCCGTTTTATCCTGGATGTCCACCGGGACGCCATTGAGGACGGCCAGGGAAACCAGTATAAAGTAGTCTCCCCCATCGAGGGCGTGGGAACCTCCGCCCAGATGACCCTGGTCGTTGGCAGCGACGGCAGCGGCCTGACCCACCCGGACTGGATGGAGAATTTAAAACTGGCGGTCGCCATCCAGCAGGATATCCTGGCGGAATACCCCACGCTGATGCGCCCCCTGCTGCTGCGAAAGTCCCGGTATAACCAGCACGCCACCACCGGCTCGCTGCTGGTGGAGGTGGGTGCCGCCGGAAACTCTCCGGAAGAGGCAGCTCTGGCAGGGCGGCTTCTTGCAGAGAGAATGATTGCGGTGCTGGAGGATCGGAACAAATAGTCACCACAGATGGGGCATCGCTCTGCGGTAACTGCGCAGGGCGGCCTCATTGGCCTGGCAAGCATATAAAAACAGCCCGTCCCAAACGGGACGGGCTGACCGCATCTTTACGCGTCCTGGCCTTTTAGTCGGTGACGTAGGGCAGCAGGGCGATCTGACGGGCGCGCTTGATCGCCTCAGTCAGCTGGCGCTGATGCATGGCGCAGGTGCCGGTAGTCCTGCGGGGCAGGATCTTGGCACGCTCAGAGGTGAACTTTTTCAGCTTGGGGGCATCCTTATAGTCAATGCTCTCGCACTTTTCGGCGCAGAACTGGCAGACCTTACGGCGCTTGCCCCGCATGGGGCGGGCGGGTCTTGCTTCACGATCGAAAGCCATGGTGCTTCCTCCTTATATCATAGTGGCTATCCCCTCTCCGGAACGTGCCCGGCCGCGGGAACAGCGTCAGAACGGCAGCTCGCCGTCCTCCTCGCCGATCTCGGCGAAATCGGAATGGCCGTCCATTGGCGCGGGAGCCCCGCGGCCAACCGGCGTGCCATAGGCGGGGGGCGCGGCGTAATCGCCGGGGGCGCCATCCCGCTTGGAATCTCCAAAATAGACGTTGTCGGCAACGACCTCGGCGCTTCTGCGCTTGCCGCCGTTGTTATCCGTCCAGTCACGGATCTGCAAACGGCCCTCCACCACAGCCATGCGGCCCTTGGTGAAGTATTTGCTCACAAATTCCGCCGTGCCGCGCCAGGCCACAATGTCGATAAAATCCGTCTCCTTCTCGCCGCTCTGGGACTTGAAGTCCCGGTCGCAGGCCAAGGAGAAAGACGTAACGGCAGTGCCGCTCTGGGTGCGGCGCAGTTCCGGATCACGGGTCAGCCGGCCCATGAGGATAATCCTGTTGAGCATACCGGCTGCCTCCTCACTCGCCCTTGCAGACGATCAGAGAGCGCATGATCCCCTCGGTAATGCCGAGGACGCGGTCTAGCTCCTTGGGGAACTCGGGATTGCTGGTGAACGTCATCAGCACATAGTAGCCGTCGTTCTTGTAGTTGATGGGATAGGCCAGCTTGCGGCTGCCCCACTCCTCCACCTCAACGGCGGAGCCATGCTGCTCAGCCAGGGCCTTGAACTTCGCCACCGTCGCAGCGACATTCTCCTCCCCCTGTGCAGGGTCGATAATATACACGACCTCGTAATTGGCAGAAACCTTTGCCATGTTTGCACCTCCTTTTGGACAAATGGCCCTTATTCAGATGATAAGAGCAAGGATATGCCCGCAGACTGCGAGCTTTACTATTATACAGGAATTGGGACAAATGTCAAGGAAAAGATTTGACATTCTTTCTAAAATAAGCGTTATAGGCGCTGCCGGCGTATGGCTCCGGCAATTTCATAAAACCGGCTTGAGCCGGTTCAGGATAGCTGCTATAATCAAAGGCGTTAAACCGAAGGCGCAGGGGGAGGCATTACCGTGAAAATCGCTCTACTGCAAATAGCAGCGCAGGATACACTTGGCGGTACGCTTGACAAAGGTGTCTTATTTTGCCGCAAGGCGAAAGCGATGGGGGCAGATGCTGCATTGTTTCCGGAAATGTTCAGCAACGGATATAACATTTATGGCCGTCCAGTGGCTGACTGGGTTGGGGAGGCAATTCCGGCAGACCACGCGTTTATTAAGGCATTTCAGGCGCTCTCAAATGAATTGAACATGGCTATTGGAATCACTCTGCTTGAAGAATACGAAACGGGTCCCCGAAATACATTGATTCTATTTGACCGTTTTGGAAAACAGGTCCTCAAATTTTCCAAAGTACACACCTGTGATTTTGATGCGGAGAGAAATCTGACACCCGGAGACGGCTTCCATGTTGCAGACCTCAATACAGAATCCGGAATCGTGAAAGTCGGAGCCATGATATGCTTTGACCGCGAATTTCCTGAAAGCGCAAGGATCCTTATGCTAAAAGGCGCCGAGATCATACTTGTGCCAAATGCCTGCCCAATGGAGATAAATCGTTTATCCCAGCTTCGGGCAAGAGCATATGAAAATATGCTTGGAATAGCAACCTGTAATTATCCCATAAGCGTTCCGGACTGCAACGGACACTCCAATGCTTTTGATGGTGTCGCATATCTTCCCGAGCTTTCAGGTTCCAGGGATACCTGTATTCTGGAGGCAGATGAATCAGAGGGAGTATGGATCGCGGTTTTTGATATGGATATGATTCGGAACTACCGCCGCAAAGAAGTTCACGGGAATGCCTACAGGCATCCTCGCAAATATGAAATCCTTTGCTCTGAAGAGATCAATGAGCCCTTTGTCCGGGAGGATTACCGGGAATAGACAGGTGGCGGCATAACCCCACTTTTAAAAAGAAGGCTTTGACACCCGCCTCCGTTTTCACCGGCTCACCGCTTCCAGACCATGAAATACTCCCTCTCCCCTGTGTTTTCATACACACCCTCACTCCGAACTGCAAAGCCCTCCCGCCGATAAAATTTTACGGCCCGAATGTTTTTTTCATAAACACTCAAATTCAACTCCGCCTTCTTCTCTTTATGTTGGTCTCCAACCATATTTCCGCAACTCGCTCCAAATCCCGGGCTTCAATTTTTCGGATCATGCCGCCGCTCTCCTTAGCAAAATATAAGATGTACCGCCTCAATCTTATCACCGGCATCTCCATGCGTCAATGAATCCGGAGCAAAACCGCAATTGCATCTTGCAAATCCGGAAAAAACGGCGTATGATAGTTCCACACAAAAGGGGAGCCCGCCGCGGCGGGCTGAGAGGAAGCCCGGCTTCGACCCATTACCTGATTTGGATCATGCCAACGTAGGGAAATAGTCGCGGAACACCGCGGACAGGCCGGCGTTGGCCTGTCCGCGTTTTTTGTTTGGGAGGAAACTGCCTTGAATATCACCGGCAGACAAATGCGGCTTTACGCCGTTACAGACCGGGCTTGGGCGGCGGATGAAAACGCCTTCTGGGCTCAGGTGGCGGCCGCCGCCGACGGCGGCGCGTCCATCATCCAGCTGCGGGAGAAGCACCTGGAGGGGGACGCCCTTCTGGCACAGGCGCAGCGGTTCGTGGCCCTCTGCCGCAACAGGGGCGCCGTCAGCATCATCAACGACAGCGTGGAAATCGCCTTGAAAGCAGGGGCCGGCGGCGTCCACGTGGGGCAGTCCGACCTGGAGGCCGGCCGCGCCCGGCAGGCTCTGGGACCGGAAAAGATTCTGGGCGTCTCCGCCCACAGTGTGGAGGAGGCCCTGCGGGCCCAGGCGGCGGGAGCCGACTATCTGGGTGTGGGCGCGGCCTTTGTCACCGGCACCAAGACCGACGCCAGCCCCATCTCCCGGGAGACCATCCGCGCCATTACTGCGGCGGTGGAGATTCCGGTAGTCGCCATCGGCGGCATCACCAGGGACAATATTTTACACCTGAAAAACTGCGGGCTGGACGGTGTGGCGGTAGTTTCCGCCCTGTTCGCCCAGCCGGATGTGAAGGCCGCGGCGGCGGAGCTGCGGCAGCTTTCAGAGAAAATTGCAAGGGAGGACTGACTGATGAGAACAGCACTGACAATCGCCGGAACCGACCCCAGCGGCGGCGCGGGCATTCAGGCGGACATCAAGACCATGACCGTCAACGGCGTGTATGCCATGAGCGCCGTCACCGCTCTGGTGGCCCAGAACACCACCGGGGTGCGCAGCATTGTGGAGTGCACCCCGGCGTTTTTGGCGGAGCAGCTGGACTGCGTATTCACCGACATCTTTCCGGACGCGGTGAAGACCGGCATGGTCTCCAACATCGCCCTGATCGAGACCATAGCGGACAAGCTGACACAGTACGGGGCCAGAAATCTGGTGGTGGATCCCGTTATGGTGGCCACCTCCGGCGACCGGCTGATATCAGAGGACGCGGTGGAGACCCTGAAAGCCCGCCTGCTGCCCCTGGCCCTGGTCATCACCCCCAACATACCGGAGGCGGAGATTCTCTCCGGCAGGACCATCTCCACCGCCGCGGAGATGGAGGCGGCGGCAAGGAGCATTTATGACCGATACGGCTGCGCCGTGCTGTGCAAGGGCGGCCACAACCTCAACGACGCCAACGACCTGCTGTGGCGGGCGGAGGGCGGCAAGTGGTTCGC
>CATNDT010000041.1:7672-20198 GCA_950097035.1 uncultured Oscillibacter sp. | reverse complement strand
TGAGGCGGACCGCGTGATCGCAGAGGCCCGGGCCGAGGCGGAGAAGATTGCCGCAAAATATCAGGCCCAGGCGGACGCTGAGGCCGCGGACCTTGCAGCCAAAAATAAAAGGGCTGCCGCCGAGCGGGAAGAGCGCCTTGTCAGCGTGGCCCAGATGGAGGCCCGCAAGGTGCAGCTTGCCGCCAAGCAGGAAATGGTGGAAAAGACCTATGCTCTGGCGCTGGAGAAGCTGTGTGCCATGCCGGAGGAGCGGTACGTAGAGGTGCTGGCGGAGCTGCTGGTGCAGGCGTCCTCCACCGGGCGGGAGGAGGTCATCTTCTCTCCGGCGGACCGGGAGCGCGTGGCCAAGGCCGCCGTGGCCAGGGCCAACGAGCGGCTGAACAAGCCCGCGGAGCAGCCCAAGGGCGGCTCCGTGGTGGGTAATATTTTGGGCAAGGTTACCGCCAAGGCGAAGAGCACGCCACAGCTGACGGTGTCCCAAGAGACCCGGGAAATTCGGGGCGGCTTTATCCTTAAGGATGAGAACGTGGAGGTCAACTGCACCTTCGACACCCTGGTGCGCCTGCAAAAGGCGGAGACTGCGGGAGCGGTTGCAAAGAAACTGTTTCCGGAGGCATAAGGGGGGCGTGATGCGCCCTCCCAGAACAAGGAGGAAGTGTCTTGGCTAAAAAAATCAAAGACACCGATTACCTGGTCATCTCCGCCCGCGTCAAGGCCATGGAGAGCGGTCTTCTGACCCGGGAGCGGATGGAGCAGATCCTAGAAGCCCGCAGCGACGAGGAGGCCTTGAAGATCCTGCAGGACTGCGGCTATCCGGAGCTGGACGCCACCGACCCCGAGGCGATGGACGCGGCGCTGTCCGCGGCCCGGGAGGCCACGCTTTCCGACTTGGCGGACGGTGCGCCGGACCCCAGGTATATCGACGTTTTCAAGCTGAAATATGATTATCACAACGCAAAAGCCATCCTGAAAGCAGAGGCCATGAACACCGACCCGGGCCATATGCTGATGGACATGGGCCGTGTGGGCGCGGCGGAGCTGCGGGAGGCGATCCGCTCCGGTGAGCTGGACAGTCTGCCCCCTCTGCTGGCATCCGCTGTGGCGGAGGCAAAGGAGGTCCTGCAGACCACCCGGGACCCGCAGCTGTGCGACATTGTACTGGACCGCTGGGCCTATCGGGACATGGACCAGGTGGCGGAGGCCACCGGCAGCGCTTTTCTGCACGGCTATGTGCAGGCGCAGATCGACGCCGCCAACCTGCGGACGCTGGTCCGCACGCTGCGGATGGGCAAGAACGAGGAGTTTTTGCGGGGCGTCCTCTTTGAAGGCGGCGGAATTCCCACAGATGCGATTCTGCCCGTCTGCGCCGCCCGGGGAAGCGGTATGGCGGAGCTGTATGCGCCCACCCGCTTTCAGGCTGCGGCGGAGGCAGGTGTGCAGGCGCTGCAGGGCGGACCGCTGACAGAGTTTGAAAAGCGGTGCGACGACGCTGTGGGAGACTATCTCTCCGGCGCACTGTTCGTGCCCTTTGGCGAAGCGCCCCTGGTAGGATATCTGGCGGCCCGGGAGACGGAGTATACCAACCTGCGCATCCTGCTGATGGGGCGCGGCGCGGGCATTGCTCCGGAGGTCATCCGCTCCCGCCTCCGCGAGAGTTATGTGTAAGGCGGTGTGAGTATGGCTGTTGCGTATCAAATCGCCGTGATCGGCGACTGGGAATCCGTTATGGGATTCCGCGCCCTGGGGCTGGACACCTATCCCGTCGCGTCTGCGGACGAGGCCAGGGAAAAGGTTCGGGAGCTGGCAAAGACCAACTGTGCGGTAATCTATCTCACAGAGCAGCTGGCGAAAGATATGGAGGATGTGCTAGCCCGGTATAAGGACGAGCTACGTCCCGCCATTATCCTGATTCCTGGCCGGGAGGGATCCCTGGGTATCGGTAAGAACAATATCCAAACCGCCATTGAACGAGCGGTCGGCGCGGATATCCTGTAAATTTCCGCAAATCTATCCTGAAAGAAGGGTTATTATTGAGCGGCAAAGTTGTTAAAGTTTCCGGACCGCTGGTGGTTGCCACAGGCTTGTCGGACGCCAATATGTCCGACGTGGTCCGCGTGGGTCCGCAGCGTCTGATCGGCGAGATCCTGACTATGAAGGGCGACACCGCTTCCATCCAGGTCTATGAGGAGACCTCAGGTCTGGGCCCCGGCGCGGATGTCATCACCACCGGCGCGCCCATGAGCGTGGAGCTTGGCCCCGGCATGATTGAGGGCATCTACGACGGTATCCAGCGCCCGCTGGAGAAGATCGTGGAAAAGGTGGGCGCCAATATCTCCCGCGGTGTGGAGGTGCCTGCCGTAGACCGGGAGAAAAAGTGGGAGTTCACCGCCACCGCCAAGGTGGGGGATAAGGTGATTGGCGGCGACATCATCGGCACCGTGCCGGAGACGCCGGTGGTGCTTCACAAGATTATGGTGCCCCCCAACATGAGCGGCACCATCACCGACATCAAGAGCGGCTCCTTCAACGTGACGGAGACCATCGCCACCCTGAAGACCGGCGACGGCAAAGAAGTGCCCCTGACCATGATCCAGAAGTGGCCTGTCCGTGTGGGCCGGCCCTATGAGAAGAAGTATTCCCCGGAGCGGCCTCTGTGCTCCGGCCAGCGGATTATCGACACCATGTTCCCCATTGCCAAGGGTGGTACGGCAGCTGTTCCCGGCCCCTTCGGCTCCGGTAAGACCGTGGTGCAGCACCAGCTGGCCAAGTGGTCCGATGTGGATATTGTGATCTACATCGGCTGCGGTGAGCGCGGCAACGAGATGACCGACGTTTTGCGGGAGTTCCCTGAACTGAAGGATCCCCGCACCGGAGAGTCTCTGATGAAGCGGACGGTGCTGATCGCCAACACCTCTGATATGCCCGTTGCGGCCCGTGAGGCCTCTGTATACACCGGTATCACCATCGCGGAGTATTTCCGTGACATGGGCTATGACGTGGCCGTCATCGCCGATTCCACCTCCCGCTGGGCCGAGGCCCTGCGTGAGATGTCCGGCCGTTTGGAGGAGATGCCCGGCGAAGAGGGCTATCCCGCGTATCTGGCCTCCCGTCTGGCCCAGTTCTATGAGCGGGCCGGCAGCGTGGAGTGCATCGGCTCCGACGAACGCCGGGGCAGCCTGACCGCCGTTGGCGCCGTGTCGCCTCCCGGCGGCGACCTCTCCGAGCCTGTCTCCCAGTCCACCATGCGAATCGTCAAGGTGTTCTGGGCGTTGGACTCCTCCCTGGCCTACAAGCGGCATTTCCCGGCCATCAACTGGCTGACCTCCTACTCCCTGTATCTGGACACCCTGAAGCCCTGGTTTGATGAGAACTTCGGGCCCAAGTTCATGCAGGACCGCAGCAAGGCCATGAGCATCCTGCAAAACGAGGCCAGCTTGAACGAGATCGTTCAGCTGGTAGGTAAGGACGCCCTGTCTCCTGCCGACCAGCTGACGCTGGAGGTGGCCCGCATGGTCCGCGAGGACTTCCTGCAGCAAAACGCCTTTACGGATATCGACGGATTCTCCAGTTATGACCGGCAGCAGAAGCTCCTGGCCATGGTGCTGAACTATGAGGAGTTGTGCCGTGCCGCCATTGCCAAGGGCGCGCCGGTGACCAAGCTCTTTGACATCCCCGCCCGGGAGCAGATCGGCCGTGCCAAGAGCATTCCGGCGGAGGAGTACGTTCAGGTCTACGCGCAGATTGAGCAGGACATGGCGGCGCAGATCGAGGCCGTGACCGCTCAGGGAGGTGAGAACTGATGATTCGTGAATACAGAACCGTAGAGGAGATCGTCAGCCCGCTGATGATGGTCCGCATGGTGGAAAACGTCACCTACAACGAGCTGGTGGAAGTGGAGCTGCACGACGGCAGCACCCGCCGCGGGCAGGTGCTGGAGGTCAACGGCGACACCGCCGTGGTCCAGCTGTTCGAGTCCGCCGCCGGCATCAACCTGGCGGACGCCAAGGTGCGTTTCCTGGGCCATCCCCTGCAGTTGGGTGTGTCCGGCGATATGCTGGGCCGCGTGTTCAACGGCATGGGCCACCCCATTGACGGCGGCCCCGAGATTCTGGCCGAGGAGTACCGGGATATCGACGGTCTGCCCATGAACCCCGCCGCCCGGGATTACCCCAACGAGTTCATCCAGACCGGTGTCTCCACGATCGACGGCCTGAACACGCTGGTCCGCGGACAAAAGCTGCCCATCTTCTCGGGCTCCGGTCTGCCCCACGCCAATCTGGCGGCTCAGATCGCCCGCCAGGCCAAGGTGCTGGGCGACGAGGCGGCCAACTTCGCCGTGGTATTCGCCGCCATCGGCATTACCTTCGAGGAGTCGGAGTTTTTTGTCAACGAGTTCAAGCGCACCGGCGCCATTGACCGCACCGTGCTGTTCTCCAACCTGGCCAATGACCCGGCTGTTGAGCGTATTGCCACCCCCCGTATGGCCCTGACTGCCGCCGAGTATCTTGCCTTTGAGAAGGATATGCATGTGCTGGTCATCATGACCGACATCACCAACTACGCCGAGGCTCTCCGCGAGGTCTCCGCTGCCAAGAAAGAGGTTCCGGGCCGCCGCGGCTTCCCGGGCTATCTGTATACCAACCTGGCAACGCTCTATGAGCGTGCCGGACGCCAGCTGGGCAAGAAGGGTTCTATCACCATGATCCCCATCCTGACCATGCCGGAGGACGACAAGACCCACCCCATTCCCGACCTGACGGGCTATATCACCGAGGGACAGATTATCCTCTCCCGTGCGCTGTACCGCCAGGGCATCCACCCGCCGGTAGACGTGCTGCCCTCTTTGAGCCGCCTGAAGGATAAGGGCGTGGGTGAGGGCAAGACCCGCGAGGACCACGCCAGTACGATGAACCAGCTCTTTGCCGCCTACTCCACCGGCAAGGACAACAAGGAGCTGATGAGCATTCTGGGTGAGGCGGCGCTGACGCCTACGGATTTGCTGTACGCCAAATTTGCCGACGAGTTTGAAAAGCGGTATGTCAACCAGGGCTATGAGGAGAACCGCTCCATTGAGGAGACCCTGAATTTGGGCTGGGAGCTTTTGAGCATCCTGCCCAAGAGCGAGCTGAAACGTATCAAACCGGAGCTGATTGAGAAGTACTGGCCGAAGAAAGACGAACAGTAAGGAGGGGTAAGCCATGGCGAATATCACGGTAAGCCCCACACGAATGGAGCTCACCCGCCTCAAGGGCAAGCTGCGCACCGCTCAGCGGGGCCACAAGCTGCTCAAGGACAAGCGGGATGAGCTGATGAAACAGTTTCTGGACACGGTGCGGGAGGTTCGCGCCCTCCGGGCCGAGGTGGAGGAAGAGCTGATGACGGTGCACAAGTCCTTTACCGTCGCCTCTGCCCTGATGAGTTCTGAAGCGCTGGAACAGGCGCTGCTGTATCCCAAACAGAGCGTGGAGCTGACCATGACCTTCCAGAACATCATGTCCGTCAACGTTCCCGTCTACGATTTCCAGACTCAGACCCGGTCCGACGCAGACATCTATCCCTACGGCTTTGCCGCCACCTCCGGCGAGCTGGACACCGCGGTGGACGCCTTGGGCAAGGTGTTCCGGAAGATGCTGAAGCTGGCGGAGATTGAAAAATCCGCCCAGCTGATGGCGGAGGAGATCGAAAAGACCCGCCGCCGTGTTAACGCCCTGGAGTATGTGATGATTCCCAATACCCAGGAGGCTATCCGGTATATCAACATGAAGCTGGACGAAAATGACCGTGCCACCACGATCCGGCTGATGAAGGTGAAGGACATGATTTTGAAGGAATCCCTGGAAGAGAAGCGGGCCGAAACCGCTAGAGCCGTAAGGACTTTCGGGGATTCGAGTGAGGCGCCGTCAGAGGTTTAAGGGGGTAGTCGTACCGCTTATTTACCGCTTCTAGGATGGGCCTGAAAAGTGAGAGATGGTACCGCCTGGGATTCCACCCAGGCGGTACTGTTTACGCAATAGGAAAATTTTGTTCGGCCTGTTGGAAAAGTCGCGTATAGGCAGACTTTATCAAAAAGTTGTGGTAAAATTGAAGGAACAGAAAGAGGATGGAGCAAAGGATGTTGGAGCGCGGAAAAGACGAATAAGGCGTCATTGATTCCAAAGAGCGGGTGACTATGATAAAAATGGATATAGAGGGAGCGGAGCTGGAGGCGCTGAAGGGCGCTAAGAAGACGATTCAAAGAGATAAGCCAAAACTGGCGATTTGTATATACCATAAGACTGAAGATCTTTGGGAAATCCCTCTGTATATTAAGGAGTTAGTTTCGGAGTATTGTCTGTATATCCGGCACCAAACATTTGGAACAGGTGACACGGTTTTGTATGCGGTGATGCCCTCATAGCAGTCTCGGAAAAGTGATTTTAGTGCAGGCAATCACTTTTTTGTGATATTTCTGATAGTGCCGTTATTTTTCACAAATTATGTGACAGATAACTTTTCCCTTAGGGGAAGCAAATTGGATGCGGTGTTGCTTGGCAAACCGACTGTTTTTGTCTATAATAGATAACATTCAGGAATCCTGATCCGGACAGGACTTGAAAATCTGACAAAAAGGAAGCGTATTATGGACGAGAACAAAAAACCTGTCTCCGACGTTGCACAGAATGATGAGTTCAGTCACAGCAGTGTTCCCATGGACCAGCGCAAGCCGTTTATGACGGTGCTGGTCATCTCCCTGGGCTACGTCTTCGTCGTCACCAGTATGCAGGCCGGTGGAAATATCGGCGTTGCGCTGAACTTCCAGCAGGCCTTTTGGGCCATTATTGTGAGCAGCGTAATTCTTACGGTCCTCTCCTGCATTGTGGGGGCGATTGCCGCCCGGAGCGGGCTCTCCTTTGGCATGCTGAGCAAGTACTCCTTTGGACAGGCCGGCACCTGGGTTCCGGTGGTTATCGTGGCGGTGACCACTATCGGCTGGTTCTCTATCGATGCATATTTGATCGGCTCTTCTGCCAATGCTCTGATTCCCGCACTGCCGATCCTTCCCATTGCGATTCTGGGCGGTCTGGGCATGACGTTTACGGCCCGAAACGGTATGAAGTGGATGTCGATCCTCAGCAACATCGCCGTGCCGGTCATCCTGATTTTCGGTGTGATCTCCATGGTTCTGGCTGTGAAAAGCTGCGGCGGCATTGCCGGGATGCAGCAAATGGTCACCGCCGACTCTTTGACTTTTGCCCAGGCGGTTTCTTTGGGTGTTGGCTCCTATGCGGTGGGCGCTGTGATGTTTACGCCGGACATTATGCGATTCGCGAAAAATATCAAGACATCCGTTGTGGTGATGGTCATTACCATCATGGTGGGCAATTCCTTTATGGTGTTTTTTGGCGCCATTGGCGCTTTGGCCACCGGTACCCCTGATATCATGGGCGTTTTGGCCATTCAGGGCCTGCTGGCCCCGGCGTTTATCGCCATGGTGTTGAACATCTGGTCCACGGCGCAGGGGTGTGTATACTCCGGCTCCATGACGTTGAGCAGCGCGCTGCAAATGCCCCGCAAGCGCCTGGTTTTGATTTTTGGTATCGCCGGTATCGTTCTGGCCTGCATTGGATTCTACGATATGTTTGGTACATATATCAATTTCCTGGCCTCTACGGTTCCGCCGTTGGTAGGTGTGATTTTGGCGGATTACCTGTTCAAATTTAAGGAGAGCTACCCTGACCTTGAGAGCGCACCTCTGCCTAAGGTGGAGTGGGGTGGATTTATCGCCTGGGTTGTGGGCTTCCTGGTGTCCTATATCAATATCGGGCTGCCCAGCATCAACTGTGTGGTAGCGGCATTTCTTGTAAAGGCTGTCTTTGATCTGGCTTTGAAGAACAGGGCGGCTTCCTGAAAAAGTATTTGAAAAGGAGAACGTGAGGACGATGTCTCAAAAAGGTTTTGCCGAGCATTTTGTGGATGACGGCCATACTTTTAGCGTGGAAAAGCCCGCCATTCTCATTGTGGACATGTTGAATGACTTCTGCAAAGAGGGCGGCAGCATGGTGCTGAAGGAGGGCGCTGAAATTTACGGGTCCATTGCCGCGCTGATTGCCGCGGGCCGTGAGCATGGCTGCCCCATTATCTATGTCAACGACTGTCACCGGCCGGGTAAGTATGACAGTGAGTTTGAAAAGCGGGCCCCCCATTGCATCGACGGCACCTGGGGCGCCGAGGTAGTTTCGGAGCTTGCGCCGCTGGAGGAGGACTACTGCATTAAAAAGCGCCGGTTCAGCGGATTTTTCCAGACGGATCTGGATCTGGTCCTGCGGGAGCTGGGTATTAAGACGGTGGTGGTCACCGGCGTGGTCACCAATATCTGCGTTCGTTCCACTTGCCACGACGCATTCTTTCTCGGGTACCATGTGATCGTGCCAAAGGACTGCGTCCGTGCTACCGGCCTGCGGGAGCAGGAGTCCACCCTGTGGGATATTGAGACGCATTTCGGCGCGGTTACCACCAGCGACCAGATCATCGCAAAGCTCTGATCCTCTGCGGGGAAAGCGTTTTGTATGGTTACGATCAAAAAAGCCGCCGAGTTGACCGGGCTGTCGCAAAAGGCAATTCGCTATTATGAGTCTATTGGTCTTTGTGCGTCTTCCGCCCGCTCTGATTCCGGGCGCCGTCTGTACTCTGCGGAGGCGATCCGCAGACTGGAGCAGATTCGGTATCTTCGGACGTTAAAATTTTCGGTCCGTGAGATTTCCGGGCTGCTGGACGCGCCTGCGGAGGAGCTGCACACGGCGATGAAGCGGCAGCTGGAGCATGTGGAGATGCAGCTGGCGGAATACCGCCGGGCCCAGATGGGGTTAAATGCGGCGTTGTCTTTAGAGCAGAGTACACAGCTGGCGGATTCGCCGCGGATGGCTGTGGTGGCGATCGACCTGCAAAACGACATTCTCCCGGGAGGTGCGCTTTCGTGCAGACGGATTTTGAATATTCTGCCCCGGTTAAGGGAGCTGTTTGCACAGGCCCGCAGCTTGGGGATTCCGGTGATCTATGTCTGTGACTGCCACAAAAAAGGCGACACGGAGCTGCTGCTTTGGAGCGATCATATGATCGAGGGGACCTATGGCGCGCAGATTATCGAGGAGGTTGCTCCGCTCTCCTGCGACTTTGTGGTGCGAAAGAGTCTTTTCAACGGGTTTATCCGCACGGATCTGCAGAGCCTTTTGGACATGCTGAATGTCCGCACACTGCTCTTTGTCGGGTGGCGTACGGATGTCTGCGTGGCGCAGACCGCCATCGAGGCGTTTTATCGGGGGTATCACGTGGCGATCGCCTCGGATGGAACGGACTCCACCAGCCAGCGGGAACACGAGTATGGCATGTCCCTTATGCAGATCAACTACGGTTTTGAGGCATATCCATGCAGCCAGGCTTTGCATGCGCTGCTGGAAGCATGTGACAGGCCGGGAAAGGACAGTTAAGCATGGCGGATACAGGGCAGACAAGTGTCTGCCCTGTATCCGCAGTGGGTTTTAGGAGGGGGAGCTATGGAAAAGCATGGAGTGAGGAACTGCCGTCCGCCCGTTTCGGTTTTGGTGATTGGCGGGGGATTGAGCGGGATGTATGCGGCTATCGCCGCCTGGCGGGCGGGGGCAGATACCCTGCTTTTGAGTAAAGGAAGGGCCGGAGGTTCCGGAAACTCTGTGGTGGCCATGTCTGTCCACCGGTTTGCGCCGGGGGCGCCGGGACTGCGGGAGGAGTACCGCGCCCGGTTTCAGGCCTCTGCCGGCGGTGTGCAGGACCCGGATACGGCGTCGTTTTTTGTGGACAACGCCGCCGGCGCCATGGAGGCGCTGCGAGAATACGGCCTGCCCCTGCATTACCGCACTCTGCCGGAGGGAGAGGGGGAATTTCCCTATCTTGCGTGCTGCGCTCCCAAGCGGGGGCAAATCCTGACCCAAGCCCTTCGGGCGTATATCGATCACCAAACCGCCATTCGGGTAGAGGACGGCGTCACCGTCTGTGATTTGCTGGTGGAGGACGGCCGTGTGCAGGGCGTTGTCGCCCTGCAGGGTGGGGAACAGACCGTTTATCCCGCAAAATCGGTGGTGCTGGCCTGCGGCGGCGCGGGCAATATATACGCTGCTACCAGTAATACCTCAGACGTGACCGGCGACGGCTACTGCATGGCGGCCCGGTGCGGTCTGTCTCTGCGGGATATGGAGTTCATCCAGTTCTATCCCTATCGGATCTGTTCACCCCGGCGGGCCGATATTTTTCCGGATATCTTTGAGCACGGGGCGGTGTTCCGCAACAGGGCGGGGCAGCGGTTTATGGACTGTGCCCGGTATCCCAAAAAAGAGCTGGAGAACCGGGATGTGGTGGCCCGGGCGATTTACGGACAGGAGGGAGTCTATCTGGACCTTGCCGACTGCGACGGAGCGTATCTGGAGCGGGAGTGCCCCAATATTGCCCGGATACGGCGGGAATACCCGGCGGAGCGCCTTCTGGTCCGTCCGGTGGCTCATTTTTTCATGGGCGGCGTGCCGCTTCGGCGGGACTGTGTTACAGATATCGCCGGACTCTATGTCTGCGGCGAGGTCACGGGCGGACTGCACGGGGCCAATCGCTTGGCGGGCAGCGCATTGACGGAGACGGTCCTCTTTGGGCACATTGCCGGGCACGGTGCGGCGGGGGATGCGGCAGAGAGGGAGGCGTCCGCTGTCTCTCCGGCGGCGGTGGCACGGGCCACCGCCGGTTATCCGGAGGCGGGAGAGGATGATCTCGCCGCCCTCAAGCGGCGGCTTCGGGATGTGATGTGGCGGCAGGTTTCAGTGGTGCGGACGCAGAATGGGATGGAGGAGGCGCTTCGGGAGCTTGCCGGGATCAGGGCGGAGTTTGAAGGCTGCCGGCCGGCAGATCTCAAAGCGTGGGTCGAGCTGCGGAATCTGCTGTTTACCGCGGAGAGCGTGACCCGTGCCGCGCTGCGTCGCCCGGAGAGTCTGGGAGCCCATTTTCGTGTGGATTGACAGGCAAAAGCCAGCGTAGAATATCTTGACAAACAGGGCTGTTTAGAGTAGATTAAAACCGTAAATCAACAAAAGAGGAGCAGACTGCCAGACAAAACCGTGATCTGGCGGTACCGACAAAGAGGAGGAATGATCTCATGCACTGTGTGCGCCCTGTTACCGAAGATCTTTATTGGGTAGGTGCTTCCGACCGGCGCCTGGCCCTGTTTGAAAATGTCTATCCCATTCCCCGCGGTGTGTCCTATAACGCCTATGTGCTGCTGGACGAGAAGACCGTTTTGCTGGATACGGTGGACGAGGCCATCAGCGGCCAGTTTTTTGAAAACCTGGCGTACGTTCTGGGAGAGCGTATGCTGGACTATGTGGTGGTGAACCACATGGAGCCGGACCACTGCGCCGCTTTGATGGAGCTGCTGCACCGGTATCCCGGTGTGGCAGTGGTGGGCAACGCCAAGACCATGACTATGATCGGCCAGTTTTTTGACTGTGAGCTGGGAGAGCGGGCCCTGACGGTAAAGGAGGGGGACACGCTGCCCCTTGGAAAGCACACCCTCACCTTTGCCATGGCGCCCATGGTCCACTGGCCGGAGGCCATGGTGACCTATGACACGGCGGACAAGGTCCTCTTTTCTGCCGACGCATTTGGCACTTTCGGCGCGCTGAACGGCAATCTGTTTGCCGATGAGGTGGAATTTGAACGGGATTGGCTGGCCGACGCCCGGCGGTACTATACCAACATTGTGGGTAAATATGGGATGCAGGTGCAGAGTCTGCTGAAAAAGGCGGCGGCGCTGGAGATCCGCTATCTCTGCCCTCTTCACGGCCCCGTGTGGCGGAAGGACATTGGCTGGTTTGTGGAGAAGTATCAGCGCTGGAGCACCTACGCCCCTGAAGAGCGGGCGGTGCTGATCGTCTGCGGCTCCGTCTATGGCCACACGGAGAATGCCATGGACATTCTGGCCTGCCGCCTGGCGGAAAAGGGCGTGCGGAATATTGCGCTGTATAATGTCTCCAATACGGATGTGTCGGAGCTTGTGGGGGAAGCATTCCGGTGCAGTCACATTGTGTTGGCGGCGGCTACGTATAACAACGGCATCTTTACCCCTATGGAGAATTTTCTGCTGGATCTGAAGGCCCATAATTTGCAAAACCGAACGGTGGCCGTGGTGGAAAACGGCAGCTGGGGCCCCCAGGCAGGAAAGCTGATGCGGGAGATTGTCGACTCTATGAAGGGGATGACCTTGCTGGGGGAGGGCATTACGCTGAAATCTGCCGTAAAGGCGGCTCAGCGTGAGGCGCTGGAGGCCCTGGCCGGCCAACTGGCAGAGGATATCCTGGGATAATAATATTGATGCAAAAAAAGCGTACCGGTGTGAACTTCACATCGGTACGCTTTTTTGTGTACAGGCGCCTGCGATCAGCACTTAGAGCAGGGTGATGCCCGCCTGTTCGCAGCCCTCCAGGGTTTCCCGGTCCCACAGACTGGCCTGGACCTCGCCGATATGGCAGGCGCC
>CATNDT010000041.1:0-7640 GCA_950097035.1 uncultured Oscillibacter sp. | reverse complement strand
CCGCCGCCGATGGACAGGGGCAGCTGGCCGTTTAGCAGCATCTGGTGGAAGGGAAGCTGGCGGCGGTGGTCGCAGCCGGCGGCGGTGAGCTGACGGTCCAGCGCAGCGGCGTCCACCCGGATTCCCATGGAGGAGACCTCGAAGGCACGCTCTAAAACCGGATTCCACATGAGGATGTCGCCATTGAGCTCCCAATCGTCATAGTCAGGGGCGCGGCCGTCGTGCTTGGCGCCGGAGGCCAGCGTTTTGCCGATCTGCATCAAAAAAACGGTGTGGTGCTCCTGGCAGACCGCTCTCTCCCGCTCCGAGGGGGTGAGATCAGGATAGCGGTCCTCCAGCTCCTGGGTAGTGATGAAGTACACATCCCGGTCAGGCCGGAAGGTGAGGGCGGGAAAGGTGTTGCGCAAAGCAGTGGCGGTGTCACAGATGCAGCCTGCAATATCCCGCACGGTGTCTTTCAGGTACTGGAGATTGCGGTCTGTGGCGGAGATGTGCTTTTCCCAGTCCCACTGATCCACATAGACGGAGTGAAGGTTGTCCAACTCCTCATCCCGGCGAATGGCATTCATATCGGTGTACAGCCCGGTACCGGCCTTAAAGTCATACCGCTTCAGGGCCAGACGCTTCCACTTGGCCAAGGAGTGAACCACCTGACCTTCGGCTCCAACATCCGGAATGTCAAAGGATACGGGGCGTTCCACACCGTTCAGGTCGTCGTTCAGTCCGGTTCGTCCGTCCACAAACAGGGGGGCGGAGACCCGGTGCAGATTCAGCCGAACGGTGAGATTGTGCTGAAAGTCCTCGTGAATCAGCTCGATGGCGCGCTGAAGCTCGTTGTTGGTCAGCGGCGTTTTGTAGCCGGCGGGAATGGTGAGTTTGCTCATGTGATAAAACCAGTCCTTTATAAAAATTTAAGGGATCAAAACAGCGAGAGGAACAGGGGGGTGACATAGGCCTCTACAAGGGCGGAGACGATCAGCAGAGGGACCAGTACGAGGAGGAGCATGCGGGAGATAAGCACCAGGCAGTTCCACACGCTGTGGGCGGCGGTGTCTCCCCGGCAGCGGCGGGTCATCTGGCCGCAGATATAGAGGCCCATGCCAAAGGCCAGCGCCAGTGCCGGCAGCTCAAAAATCCCGTGGGGGAGCAGGGCGGCCATGTAGATTAGAGGAGACATGCCGTCTGCAATATACAGCGATGCCATAACACCCAGCATCATGGCATTGACACCCAGAGACAGGGCGGGCAGACGAATAAAGGGGATCAGGCCGTAGATCATGATAAGGGCGGTGGCCTCCACGTTGTTGAAAAGAAGCGCCGTGGCGGAGATCCTGCCGTTTTCGTCTGTGACATGCAGGTTGTCCAGCGTGGAAAACATCAGCTTCACCAGTGTTTCCCGCAGGTCCGGCATAAAGACGCAGGCGGCAAAGAACAGCAGCCAGAGAATGATAAAGGCGAAAGCGGAACGCCTGACCTCCTCTTCAAGCCCGTTGTCCCAGGCATTTCGCAGGCCGCCCAGCTGGTAACGCAGGGCGTTTATCATGTGCACAGCAGGCCGAGCCCCGCCCGCAGGCGGCGCAGGGACTCCTCCTTGCCCAGGATGTGGCACAGCTCTACCGCACCGCCGGGGGTCACCGCTTTGCCGGCCACGGCGATACGGACAGGCCACATCAGCGTGGCGTTCTTGATGCTCAGGGTTTCCGCAAGATGGACTAAAGTGTCGTGTATGGCCGCTGCTGTCCAGTCGGAAATTGCTTCCAGGGCGGGGATGGCGGCCTCCAGCATGGCTTTGGAGATCTCCCTGTCGGTTTTGGACTTCTTGTTAGTGAAGAGGGTGGTATCATAGGCCGGCACAGCGTCAAAAAAATCCACTTTTTCCGGGATATCCGTCAATTTTTCGCACCGGGCCTGAAGCAGAGATGCAATGGCCGCCGTGTCGATGGCGGGATTCTTTACACTCTGCCGGATATAGGGCTCTGCGGCTTTGGCAAATGCCTGGGGGGAGAGGGCGCGGAGATAGGTGGCGTTGAAGTAGTCCAGCTTGGCGATGTCAAAAATGGCGGGGGGTTTGGAGATGCCGGCGATATCAAAGGCGTCCACCAGCTCCTCCAGCGAGAAGATCTCCTGTTCGGCGCGCTCACCCTTGGGGGCCCAGCCCAGCAGTGCCACATAGTTCAGCACGGCAGAGGTGAGATAGCCCTGCGCCACCAGGTCCTCATAAGATGGGTCGCCGTGACGCTTGGACATTTTGTTGTGCTGATCGCGCATGACAGGGGAGCAGTGGACATAGGTGGGGATCTCCCAGCCGAAGGCCTCGTACAGGAGATTATATTTAGGGGCGGAGCTTAAATATTCGCTGCCGCGCACCACATGGGTGATGCCCATGAGGTGGTCGTCTACCACGTTGGCAAAGTTATAAGTGGGCAGGCCGTCCCGCTTCAGCAGTACCTGGTCGTCCAGCGTCCTGTTCTCCACGGTGATGTCGCCAAAGGACACGTCGTGAAAGGTGGTACTGCCCTCCCGGGGAATGCGCTGGCGGATGACATAGGGCTTTCCGGCCTCCAGATTGGCCTGGATCTCCGCTTCGCTAAGGCTGCGGCAGGGGTCTTCCGCCCGGTCCCAGTCGCCGGTGTCCTCCTCAGACTCCGTCTTTTCACAGAAGCAGTAATAGGCCGCGCCCTTTTCCACCAGAAGATGGGCGTATTTGCCATAGAGGTCCCGCCGCTGAGACTGGATATAGGGGCCAACGGGGCCTCCCACATCCGGGCCCTCGTCATGGGTGAGGCCGCATTCCGCCATAGTGCGGTAAATCACGTCGGTGGCGCCCTCCACCAGACGGCCCTGGTCGGTGTCCTCAATGCGGAGGATGAAGACGCCGCGGTGGTGGCGGGCAATGAGCCAGGTGTACAGTGCGGTGCGCAGATTTCCCACATGCATGTAACCGGTGGGGGAGGGGGCAAACCGGGTGCGGACGGTCCCCCTGGGGATTCGGGCCTCCATATCCTGGAAAAAATCCATATCAAGTGTCATAACAATACCTCCAAGTCGGATGTGAGCACAATTTCACAAATAGCATTATCGCTGTTTCGGAAGAAAATGTCAAGGACGGGTTCGCAAAGGACGAAAGTTATGCGATATGCGGAGAAAGAATGGGAAAAAAACAGATGGTCCGGCCGGAAGTGATTGCCTAAATTGCCGGACTGTGGTATAATATTACATTAGAGCAGTTTGCCCCGGCGAAGATCCTGTCCGGCGGCATCAAATATTGAGGAGCAAACTATGGAAAATCAGGTACAGAAAAAGAGGATTTTCAGTGGCATTCAGCCCAGCGGAGATCTGACACTGGGCTCTTATATGGGTGCCATCAAAAACTGGGTAGCCATGCAGGACGAGTATGAGAGCATTTACTGCATTGTAGATATGCACGCTATCACCGTGCGGCAGAATCCTGCGGATCTCCGCCGCCGGGCTCTGGAGCAGCTGGCCCAGTATATCGCCTGCGGACTGGACCCGCAGAAAAATATCCTTTTTATCCAGAGCCACGTCCCCCAGCACGCGGAGCTGGGATGGATCCTGGGCTGCTACACGCAGTTTGGCGAGCTCTCCCGTATGACGCAGTTTAAGCAGAAGTCCCAGCAGCACGCCGACAATATCACTGCGGGCCTTTTTACCTATCCGGTGCTGATGGCGGCGGACATCCTGCTGTATCAGGCGGATCTGGTGCCCGTGGGAGCGGACCAAAAGCAGCATGTGGAGCTGTGCCGGGATATTGCCCAGCGGTTCAACGGCGTATACAGCGATACGTTTACCCTGCCGGTGCCATTTATTCCCCAAATGGGTGCCAGAATCATGAGCCTGGGCAATCCCGAAAATAAGATGAGCAAGTCAGACCCGGAGGGCTGTGTCTATCTGATGGACCCGCCGGAGGTCATCCAGCGCAAATTCAAGCGGGCTGTGACGGACAGTGAGACGGCGGTAAAATTTGACCGGGAGCATAAGCCGGGCGTCTCCAATCTTTTGACCGTTTACTGTGCCGCCACCGGCAAGACGCTGGAGGAGGCGGAGGCTGAATTTTCCGGCCAGGGCTACGGTGTGTTCAAGCCCGCTGTGGGTGAGGCGGTCATCGAGCTGCTGCGGCCTGTCCGGGAGGAGACTGCCCGCCTTTTACAGGACAAGGCGTATTTGGAGAGCGTATACCGCGAGGGGGCCCGGAAGGCCCAGGGGATTGCCCAGCGGACTCTCGCCAAGGTTCACCGCAAGATCGGCTTTATTGCCCGGTAGGGGAGAGGCGGTATGACGGTTCAAACGCAGCTGGTGGCCTATGTGGCGCTGGCGCTTTTAGTGGCGCTGGTGGTCAGTTTTTTGATGACGCCGGTGGTCAAGTCTTTTGCCTATAAGGTTGGGGCGATCGATGTGCCCAAAGACGACCGGCGGATGCACAAAAAGCCCGTTCCAAGGCTGGGGGGGCTTGCCATCTTCTTTGGCTTTATGGTGAGTATTCTGCTGTTTGTGGAGATCACACCGGAGATGCGGAGCATTCTGCTGGGGGCGGTGATTATTGTAGTGCTGGGGGTGGTGGACGATATTATGGCCCTGCCCGCCATGCTGAAATTTGTGATTCAGATCCTTGCGGCCCTGATTCCCGCGTTAAACGGTGTGGTCATTCAGGCCTTCTCCAACCCCAACATTTTTTCGGACAACCTGTACTGGGTGTTGGGCTGGCTGTCCGTTCCCTTTACGGTGCTATGGATCGTGGCGATTACCAACGCCGTCAACCTGATCGACGGTTTGGACGGTCTGGCGGACGGGGTATCCGCCATCTCCGCCACCACCGTGCTGGTCATTGCCCTGATAGCCTCTGAGATTCAGGTAGCCATCGTTATGGCGGCGCTGGTGGGGGCCTGCGTGGGGTTCATCCCCTATAATCTCAACCCTGCCAAGATGTTTATGGGAGATACCGGAGCGACTTTTCTGGGGTATATCCTGGCCACCATGTCCATTCAGGGCCTTTTCAAGTTTTATGCGGTGATTTCCTTTGCCGTGCCATTTTTGATCCTGGGCTTGCCGATTTTTGACACCACCTTTGCTTTTATTCGCCGTATTGCCCATGGACAGAGCCCCATGCACGCTGACCGGGGGCATATACACCACCGCCTCATTGACATGGGGCTGAGCCAGAAGCAGGCAGTGGCTACACTGTATGTGATTTCTGCGATCCTGGGCCTGTCTGCCGTGGTGTTGACCACCGGAGGAGAGCAAAAAGCGATGCTGTTTTTTGCCGCGCTGTGCATTGTCGGGGTAGTGGCCGCCCGGGTGGTGTTTCCGCGGGAGGTCCGGGAGGAGCTTCAAGAGGAGCTGGAAGAGCTGACGGGCCACACTTCCCATGAAGAAGAGGAACAGGACGAGGGGATATAGAATGAAAAAAGTGCGTATTATGAGCGTGTTCGGTACCCGGCCGGAGGCTATTAAAATGTGCCCCCTGGTGCGGGAGCTGGCAGGGCGGCCCGGCATTGAAAGTCTCTGCTGTGTGACTGCCCAGCATCGCCAGATGCTGGATTCCGTGCTGGAGGTATTTGATCTGAAGCCCGATTGGGATTTGGACATCATGACCCCCAGGCAGACGCTCTCCACCATCACCAGCAAGTGTCTTCTGGGGATGGACGAGGCGCTGGATGCCTTAAAGCCGGATATGGTGCTGGTTCACGGAGATACCTCCACCACGTTCGCCGGCGCGCTCTCGGCCTTTTACCATCAGATCCCTGTGGGCCATGTGGAGGCGGGTCTGCGTACCTACGATAAATACTCCCCCTTTCCGGAGGAGATGAACCGCCTTCTGGTTTCGGGCATTGCAGATATGTACTTTTGCCCCACCGCCGGGAATCGGGAGAATCTTCGCCGGGAGGGACACACGGAAAACCTGTTTGTCACCGGCAACACGGTGATTGACGCACTGAAAACCACCGTGCGGGAGGACTACCGCTTTACAACAGGGGAGCTGAACCGCCTGCCCTACGGGGAGAAAAAGGTGCTTCTGGTCACCTGTCACCGGCGGGAGAACTACGGCGAGCCCATGAGGCATATTATGCTGGCTCTGCGGCAAATCGCGGAGGAGAACCCGGATGTGGAGCTGGTGTATCCCGTTCACCTGAGCCCGGTGGTTCGGGAGGCGGTGGACAGTTACCTTCGAGGGGCGCCTCGGGTTCACCTGATTGAGCCGCTGTCTGCCGATGAGATGCACAATCTGATGGCCCGCTGTTATCTGGTGCTGACAGATTCCGGCGGACTGCAGGAAGAGGCTCCCGCTCTGGGCAAACCCGTTCTGGTGTTGCGCCGGGAGACGGAGCGGCCCGAAGCTGTTGCCGCCGGCACGGTGAAGCTGGCCGGTGTGGTGCAGGACGACATCGTTACGATGGCGGAGCGGCTGATTCGGGACAGGGCCGCCTATGAAAAGATGGCCCATGCAGTGAATCCCTATGGGGATGGCCACGCCTGCCGCCGCATTGCGGACGCCATTGAGTGGCGCTGGGGGCTGCAGGCGGAGCGCCCGGAGGATTATACTGCCTAGTTTCCGTTGCATAAGGAGGGCCCATGGACAAACAGTGGCTGAACCGGATCACCATGGCGTTTTTAGCGGTCACCGTGCTGGCCGTTGTTTTGATGCTGGGCGGTACGCTGGGCCGCACCCCCCATATCACGCTGCCGGATAGCAGTCCGCTCCCGGGTCAGACCGCTGGAGATAAGACAGGGCAGGTGCTGACAGTGGTGGAGATTACGCCGGAGACGGTACAAACCGCTATTGCAACCCTCTCCCGGCCTGAGGAATACCGCCGCACAGTGACGGTAGAACAGTTTTGGGCCGGCGGCAGCGGCATTTATGAAACGGCGGTGTCTGTCAGCGGCGGCTGGACCAGAACGGACCGGACGTTGTCCAGCGGCCGGACGCGCCACACGCTCACAGACGGAGAGGTCACCCATATCTGGTATGACGGGGAGGAGGCCCGTACACTTCCGGCGGGGAATATCTCTGCCGACAATGAGCAGACCATTCCCACCTATGAGGATATTTTAGCGCTGCCGCCCGGACTGATTGTTCTGGCGGACTATCGGGAGATCTCCGGCGTTAACTGCGTCTATGTGGAGACGGCGGCGGACAGCCGGGGATATGTTCTGCGCTATTGGGTGGGCGCGGATACGGGGCTTTTGGTTGCCTCTGAGCGGTTGTTGGGCGGGGAGACGGTGTATCGGATGGCCGCCCTGGCACTTGACCAGAACGGGCCCGCGGCGGCGGACTTTATCCTGCCGGACGGGACGGTACTTTTGGAACTGTAAGTGAATTTCAAAAACCATGAAAAGCCACGCACAAAGTGCCACTCGTTCCACTTTGTGCGTGACTTTTATAAGGTTACAGGATCAGCAGCAGGCCAAGAGCCACCAGCAGCTCCTCATCCGCATCCTCCCGAAAGAGAAAGAAGAGCAGTGCCAGCAGCAGCAGATCTCCGGTATCCACATGGTCCAGATGCAGCTGGTCCAGAATGTGCTGTAAAAAGCCGGTCAGCCCGTCGTTGGACCGTCCGGAGCCGCCGGGGGACGGCGGGGGTCTTCCCGGGCCGGGCTGATGGGGCCGCTCTTCCGGGGGCGGC
>CATNDT010000040.1 GCA_950097035.1 uncultured Oscillibacter sp. | reverse complement strand
CTCCGCCAGCCGCAGGGGATTGGAGCGGTAGGAGGAGGTCTCGCCGGAGGGGATGAGCTCGTCTGTGGTGGTCACGTCGTCCCGCAGTACGGCGGCCAGCTCCACCAGCAGGTTTTCTGCCAGGGGCTGCATTTTCGGCCAGTCGGTGATGTTGGGCCCAAGAATCAGCTCTGTTTCCGGCTGCGGGCTGCCAAAGCCGTTGTAGACCCGCCGGTCGTAAACGCCCCGGTCAAAGTGATAGGGATGGCGGACCGGGGTATAGTCGATTTCAGTGGCGGGGGTGATTTTGCCGCCGTTTGCGGCGGTAGCTGCAATGGAGCGGGCGTCCATCAGGCACACGGCGGCGAACTGGCCCTCGCCGGGCTTGGACCCCTCCCGATTGGGGAAGTTCCGGGTGGTGTGCCGCAGGCTGAGGCCGTTGTGGGCGGGTACATCCCCCGCGCCAAAGCAGGGGCCGCAGAAGCTGGGCTTGATTACCGCGCCGCTTTGCAGCAGGTCCGCCGTGGCGCCTGTCTTTGTCAGCTCCAGGCTGACGGGAACGCTGGTGGGGTACACGTCCAGGGTGAAGCAGCCGTTGCCGCAGCTGCCGCCCCGGAGGATGTCTGCCGCCTCGGTGATGTTGTCGAAAAGTCCGCCGGCGCAGCCGGCGATGACGCCCTGGTCTGCCCACACGCCGCCGTCGCGGACCTTGCAAGCAAGGTGAATATCCGCCTTGGGAAAGCGTTTTTTAGCGTCGCTCTCCACCTGTGCCAGCAGGGCGGGGGCGTCTGCCAGAAACGCCCGGATGGTCCAGGCGTTAGAGGGGTGGAAGGGCAGGGCGATCATGGGCTCCACCCGGTCCAGGTCCACCTCAATGTACTTGTCGTACCAGGCGAACTCGCCGGGGCACAGCGCCCGGTATTCCGCCTCCCGTCCGTGGGCGCGGTAAAAGCCCTGGGTTTCGCCGTCTGTTGTCCAGATGGAGGAGAGGCAGGTGGTCTCGGTAGTCATCACGTCGATGCCGTTGCGAAAGTCGATAGGGAGGGCGGCCACACCGGGGCCGGCAAATTCCAGCACGCAGTTGTTCACAAAGCCGCTTTCAAAGGTGGCCTTCACCAGGGCGATGGCCACGTCGTGGGGGCCCACGCCTTGGCGGGGCGTGCCGGTGAGATACACCAGCGCTACCTTGGGATAGGGGATATCCCAGGTGTTTTTCAGCAGCTGCTTGGCAAGCTCCGGTCCGCCCTCGCCCACGGCCATGGCGCCCAGGGCCCCGTAGCGGGTGTGGGAATCGGAGCCCAGAAGCATTTTGCCGCAGCCTGCCAGCTGTTCCCGTGCGTAGGAGTGGATGACGCTTTGATTGGCAGGCACGTAAATGCCGCCGTATTTTTTCGCGGCGGAGAGGCCGAAGACGTGGTCGTCCTCATTGATGGTGCCGCCCACGGCGCAGAGACTGTTGTGGCAGTTTGTCAGAGCATAGGGCACGGGGAATTCGCGCATGCCGGAGGCCCTGGCCTGCTGAATGATGCCCACATAGGTGATATCGTGGCTGACCATGGCGTCAAAGCGAATCTGCAGGTGCTCCGGGTTGCCTGAGGCGCTGTGGGCCTGGAGAATCTGCCAGGCCAGGGTGCGCTGCCGCCCCTCCCGGGGAGAGATGGGGGCGGCGGTATGCGGGGCGTTTTCCGCAAGGAATACGCCGCCTTCGTGCAGTGTGATCATGGATTTTATACCTCCTGCCATCCAGTGATTCAAAGTCGATCCGCCAGCGGGATATAGGGGGCCCGTCGGGAGACGGTTTTATAGGCGGGACGGATGATGCGAGGATCTCCGCCGCAGCACTCTTCAATGCGGTGGGCGCACCAGCCGGGCATCCGGGCGCTGGCGAAAATGGCGGTGTACAGGTCTGTGGGGATGCCCAGGAGCTGGTAGACAAAACCGGAGTAGAGATCCACATTGGCGCAGATAGGCTTGTCTGAGTTCCGCTCGGCGGCAAACACCTCGGGCGCTAAACGCTCTACAGACTCAATGAGATCCAGCTCCCTGGCCCGGCCCTTTCTCTCCGCCAGATGGCGGGAAAAGCGCTTTAAGATTTCGGCCCGGGGATCTGAGATGGTATATACCGCGTGGCCCATGCCGTAAATCAGCCCTGTGCCATCCCCCAGCTCACGGCGGAGGATACGGACCAGCTGGTCTTTGACCTGACTGTCGTCTGTCCAGTCTCCGACGGCGCTTTTCAGGTATTCCATCATCTCCACCACCTTGATGTTGGCGCCGCCGTGGCGAAAGCCCTTCAGCGCGCCCACCGCCGCGGCGATGGAGGAGTAGAAGTCTGTGCCGGAGGAGGTGAGCACCCGGCAGGCAAAGGTGGAGTTGTTGCCGCCGCCGTGCTCGGCATGGAGGATCATACAAAGATCCAGCAGCTTGGCCTCGTCGTCTTCAAAGTGGTTGTCTTTGCGGAGAGAGTAAAGGAAGTTTTCCGCCACGCTCATATCCGTCTGGGGGCGGTGGAGGTAAAGGCTGTCCTTATCAAAGTAGTGGCGCTTGGCCGCGTAGGAGTGAGCCACAATAGTGGGTGTGCGGGCCACCATGCGGAAGGACTTGAACAGCTCGTTTTCAAGGGTCATGTTCTCAGCCTCGCCGTCGTGGGAGTGGAGAGCCACAATGCAGCTTTGCAGCTTGTTCATAATGTTTCGGTTCGGCGAGCGGAGGATCATATCCTCCGTAAAGTAGCCGGGCAGGCGGCTCCACTCGGCCAGCAGATATTGAAACTCTTTCAGCTGCGCCTCGGCGGGCAAATGGCCGAACAGCAGCAGATACACGGTCTCCTCAAAGCCAAAGCGGTCCTCGGCGATACAGCGGTTGATAATGTCGTTTACGTTGATGCCGCGGTAGAAGAGCCTCCCGCGCCTGGGGATCTTCACATCGTCCTTCAGGTCATAGCCGTCCACGTCGCCGATGGTGGTCACACCGGCCACTACGCCGGTGCCGTTGGGATACCGCAGGCCCCGCATCACGCCGTCGCCAGCTTGGCTGGGGGGGAAGATGTCGTTTTCCCGGATGAAGTCCTCAAAGCCGCTGACAAAGGACAGTGAGGAGTCGATCAGCTCCTGGTGGCGGAGCATCCTGTGCAGATCGCTTTCAGTTTTATAGGGCATATGTTGAGACCACCTTTGATAAAAATTAGAGAGTTACCTCTATTATAATTGCTTTTTCCACTAATTTCAATCCTATTTCTTTGTATATACTTCCAAACTTGTTCATAAAACGGCACTGCGAAAAAGCAGAGCGGCCCACAGCGTGGGGCCGCTCCAATCGCTTTGCCCGCCGAGGGGGGAGGACACGGTTCAAAAGGGCGGGATAGAGGCGCGATTTAAGGTTCACTGCGGGAGATGCCCGGCGGAAAAGCGGCCCCACCATTTGGGGCGGGCGTCAGATGCCGGTGGAATCAGCACAGCCCGCAGGGTAAAGATACCGTCCTCCCAATGGCAGCGGAGCAGCCCGCCGTGCCGGTTCACCACGCTCTGGATGCTGGGCAGGCCCAGGCCGTGCCCCTCCCGGGGAGCGGCCACAGGCAGGCCATTGGCACCAAAGGCTACCGGAAGGGAGGAATTTTGCACCACAACGATCAGCCGCTGGTTATCCGTCAGCGCCAGTTCCAGACGAATCCGGCGAGCGTCCTCCGGAAGGGACTGACAGGCGTGAATGGCGTTTTCCAGGGCATTGGCAAGGACGATGCAGAGATCCGGCTCCTCAAAGGGCAGCGACTCGGGGAGGTCCAGCGCGGTCTCTACGGCGCAGCCGGCGTTAGAGGCCTGAACGATATAGGCCGTCAGCACGGCGTTCACGGCGGCGTTGGCGCATTGGGCCGGGCAGGTCAGCTCCTGAAGTCCGTTGCTTAAAGTGTGGACGTATTGCAGTCCGCTGTCCGCGTCGCCCTGCAGCAGCATCCCCTCCAGCACGGCGAGGTGGTGGCGCATGTCGTGGCGGTAGATTCGCCCCAGCTCCATCTTTTGGCACACCGCCTCGTAATTCCGGCGCTGCAGCTCCATCTGCCGGCTGTTCTCGTACATTTTCATCTGCCGCCACAAAGAGTGGAAGATGGTGAGATATGTCAGCGGCATCAGCACCAGCACCAGACAGATACGAAGCAGTCCGGCCATGTCCGGCATGGGAGCATCCACCGGCACGGCGGTGGCCATAATCAGCAGATAGTACACGCCGCCCACGGCGGCAAACAGCCACCAGCCTCTGCTGAGCTTGCTTTGCAGCTCCATAAACGGGCGGCGCAGATACCGCCAGAATAAAAACTCCACCGCCGGAAATACCACCAGACGGCTGATGAGCAGAACCACATAGGTGTCTCCGGTGAGACGGTCTAAAAAGTTTGTGATCTGCAGCAGCCAGAAGCATACGGTATCCGTCAGGCAGAAGAGGAAGAAAAAACGGCCGTCCCGATACTCGGAGAGCAAAAAAAACAGCAGCAGAGTGGGGAGCGTGCAGGTAAAAAAAGCCAGGGTCATAATGATGCTGTGGCCCAGCCAGAACATGAGCAGCACGTTGACGCAAAGCAGCGTCCCCGCCCCGGCAAAGGTTACGATAAAGGTGGTCCGCCAGGAGCGGCGGGTTTTAAAAAGCAGTAAAAACAGGAGCAGAACATGAAGCATGGACCACAAAAAGGAAATATCCCGCAAAATCGTCATGGTGTCACCTCCCTTGGTGCGCCCAGCCAGTAGTCGCTCCACCGCCGCCGTGCCTGGGCGGTAAGCCCCCGGGCAAGGGGGACCTTTGCGCCGCCATCCAGACGGAGAAAGGATTTTTCCACTGCGGTGACATAGAAGAGATTGGCCACAAAACTGGCGCCGCAGAGAAAGAACCGGGCGTCGGCCAAAAGGGGGGCGATCTCCTTCTGAAAGGGGATGCGGAGCGTCATGCCATCCAGCGGGGGCCTGTTGAAAAGGTGATAGCGCACTGCCCGGCCCGTCAGCTCTGCGTATATGATCTCGTCCATCCGCACCAGCTGCACACTGCCCCGGGTGCGCACGGTGATGCAGGCGGAGCGCCGCTTCTCCTGCGCCGCCACGGCCTGATCCAGCACCTGATACAGCTGTACCGGGTCCACCGGCTTGATCAGGTAGTGAAAGGCGCGGGCCGCGTAGGAATCCACCGCGTATTCCGGCGAAATAGTGAGATAGATAATGGGCGCGTCGCTGCCAAGCTGCCGCAGCTGCATGCCCACATCAATGCCGGACAGCTCAGGCATCACGATATCCAGCACATATAAGTCAAAGCTGCCGCTCTCCTCCACGGCGGCCAGCAGTTCTCTGCCGGAGGCAAAGACAGTGAGCTTAACCGCCAGATCTGGCCGCTGTGCCGCATAGCTTTGCAGCAGTGCGCCCACAGTGGCGCGCTGCACCGACTCATCGTCGCATAGGGCCAACCTGATCATGAAAATGTTCCTCCTGTGCGGATTATACGCATATTCATGCGGAATTTCCGCAAAACGTCAAAATTGAAACCCGTTCTGCTAGAATGACGATAGCATACTGGCTGCAGTCCTGTCAAGCGGCTTTGACGCGCCAGGTTTTGGAGGGGACGTCCCCTCCGCTGTTTCCGGGTTCTCCCGGAAACAGATATACCTGTAAGTGGAGGCGATACAGTATGGAGATTTGGGTGCGGACAGGTGAACCGGCCTGAGCGAAGGTGTTTTACAAGCCCAGAACGGGCCGCAGCGTGCTGCCGGGGCAGCGCTGCCCGGCCTTTGTGTCGCGGTCGGTGCAGCTGGGCCGGACGGGGGAATGCTGGTTTTGCCGGCATGCCGATTTTCACCTGCGGGAGCGGGTGGCCCTGGAGGTGGGGGTGTGCTGCTGGCCGAAGGTGCAGTCGGAGTGAGCCGCCGCCCTATTGGTCCTGCGCTGTATTTTTCAGGTTTTCCCGCAGGGTCCGCATGGTCTCCGTGATGATCTTCCGCTCTCTGTGGGAGCAGTCCGCCAGGATGCGGGCGGCCTCGCTTTCAAACACAGTGGCCGACGCATGGAGACTGTCGCACAGCAGCTCGTCTGTTGTAACGTCCAAGGCATTTGCGATATTCACCAGCGTGGGCAGACTGAGCTTTGTAGCGCCCCGCTCGATATGAGAGATGTTGGACGGTTCCTGATTGGATATCTCTGCCAGCGTTTGCTGTGTCAGTCCCCTCGCTTTTCGCAGGCGGCGGATGCGCATGCCGATTGCCTGATAATCAAGTTCCATAAGCACAACTCTTTTCTAAACGCAGTACGCATAGTAAAAAAATTTGTAAAGTTATTGTATATCCGATTCGGATATGATAAAATGTTTTGTATATCCGAATCGGATATGTAATAATTTTTTTGAGACATTGATTGATCTTAGAGGTAGACAGATGAAGAAACGGGTACAGTCCAGATGGAACAGCGGCTTTACGCTGGTGGAGACACTGGCCGTTGCGGCAATTATTGTGATATTGATTGGACTTTCTTCTGTGGCGGTGGCCCATTACCGGGATTATCTGAAGCTCGCCGAGCTGGACAACGCCGCCCGGGAGATCTATATGGCGGCGGAGAACCGGGCCGTACTGCTCTCCAACGGCCAGCAGCTGAGTGCTCTGGTGAAAAAGGATGCCAGGGCTGTTACACTGTCCGCCGGGGGGACGGAGGAGAGCGGAGCCGTCACCGCCTATTATGCCGCCTGTACAGACGATTTGAAACGGCTGCTGCCTGCCGGGACCGTGGACCCGGCGCTGCGGAACGGGGATTTTTACATCATATACGAACCCGTCAGTGGCTGCGTAACAGATGTGTTTTATGCCGAGAGCTCTCTGGAGGAGATGATAGGCGGGGACTTTCAAAAATTTTACGCGGAGTGGGCCGGAAAGAGCCGGGTGGACCGGATGCGGGCCCCGGTGATGCTGGGCTATTACGGCGGCGGTATGGCGGATGGGCAGATCATCCGGCAGCTGCCAAGGCCGGACGTCACTGTGATGATTCGCAATGAGGAGCGGCTTACGGTGGAGGCCACATTCCTGATTTACCGGGACGCACTGGAGGTGGAAGGGCTGACGGCGGCATACAGCGTGGAGCTGGAATACGGCGGCGAGATGCCGCTGCAGCTGATGGACTACACCAGCCGCCTGCTGTCCAAAGAGGAGCGGGAAACGCCGGAGGGCCGCGAAGAGGTGTATACCTGGCTGCTGGACGCGCTGGAGGCGGGAAAACAGTTTTCCGGGCTTTTCTCTGCCGCACCTGGTGGGGATATCAGGGCCACCGCCTCGATTACGCTGTCTGCTCCGGGGAGAAAGTCCAGTCAGGACACGGATCAGGATGAGAATAACAGTCTTTTTGCCGAGGGCAGCGGCGGAGCCACGGCGCGGATCGGATATCTGCGCCATCTGCAAAACCTGGACACGGCCTTTTCCGGTGTGGCTGGAAAAACAGCCGCGGTACAGACCGCCCATATCCTGGATTCCGAAAATGAGATATATCCGGACTATAGATTTACCCCCATCGTCAACCGGGCTCTCAGGTCCTATAACGGGGCGGAGTATGAGATCCGGGGCCTGCGCGTCACAGGCGGCAGGAGCGTGGACGGCAGAGTCGCCGCCGGGCTGTTTGCCCTTGCGGAGGATGGCATGGAATTTACCGGCGTTTACCTGGTCAACGCGTCGGTAGACGCCGGGCCGGGCGCCGCCGGAGCGCTGGCCGGTATTGCCGGGCGTGGGAGCAGGCTGGCCAATTGCCGGGTCTACTGGGAGGAGCCGGAGGACGGAGAGACGAGCCTGACGGACCTTCTGGGCAGCGACGCGGAGGGCGCCGGGTACCTCTATCAGATCACCGGCGGAGTGGCCGGCGGCCTTGTGGGTGAGCTGCAGGGCGGCGGCAATACAGAGGTGAAAAACTGCCTGTCGGCAACGCTGGTGAGCGGAAAGGCTGCGGCCGGGGGATTGATCGGCAGGGCGCTGGGGAATGTGGACACGCTGTCCCACACCTACGCGGACTGCTATCTGTCCGGAAACAGCGCCGCCGGACTGATCGGCGATCTGGCCGGCGGCGTGTGGATGAACAGCTGCTATACCGCCGGATATATTGACATGGACCGTACGCAGAAGGCCGCGGGTCTTTGTCTGGGCGGCGGTCAGGCGAAAATCTGGACAAAGGACGTCTACGCTGCCATGCGCTATCCCGGCGGGGATGCTTCCCGGCGGATCTATGAGCTGACCGAGACCCAGGAAACAGCCAACAACGACGAGTTCAACAATACATATTTCTGGGGAACAGGCACCGCCGGCAGCTGTGCGGACGCCCTGGGCGTTGGCAGAAGCTATGCCGGGCTGACGGAGAAGACCTTTGCGGCGGAGCTGGGCGGGGCGTTTGCGTGGAAGGACGTCCGGAGCAGCAATCCCTATAACCTGCGGGAGCATCTGAACTTGGTGGTGTACAGCTTTCCCGGTTTGAAGGACCTGCCCCATTACGGGGACTGGGGCGCGGAGTTCAAAGAACCCAGCCTCGTCTATTATGAGCAGTATCCAAACGGCTATGGCTTTTCCGGCGGCAACGCCAGATATCTGATCGGCCGGCTGTCCGACAGTGAAAGGATCCTGTCGGACGGGTATGCCCTGGCGTTTTTGCAATCCGACCTGGAGCCGGGAACGGCCGCGGTCACCGTTCAATATACCTGGTTTGACGGCGCCGCCATGCGGGAGGAGGCGCCGGAGACCGTGCCGGTGAGCGGTCTGATCGTCACGACCTGGGAGGATCAGGAGGGGAACGAGGCCGAATACTACCTCATCCCGCTGCCCGAAGAGCTTGTCACCGGTATCTCTGCCGGCAGGGATATTCTGCAATATCTCAAGTTTACGCTGGAACTGGGAAAGTCCGGCGCGGACGCCGGCGGGGAGTATTTCTACAATCCCCATTTTGCCGACAAGGTGATTCCGATTCCCCAGGAGGAGGGGAAGCCTCCCGTCCAGTGGGACGCGGACTCCATTGCCCGGTATGCGGCGGAAATCATGGAAAAGAGCAACAACATACTTACCGTCCGCACGCCCCGGCACCTCTACAGTCTTGGCAAATACCCGGAGTATTACCAGGGCGGGATTGTCTTTCAGCAGAGGCTGGATCTGGATTACACCACTTATACGGGCCACGGTCTCCGGCAGACGGACGGCTTTTTGGTCCAGACGCCCATCGGCAGCAGCCAGGGCTCCTTCAAAGGGGTTTATGACGGTGGCGGCCACAGCGTGCAGGGCGTTGCTTTCCGGCTGCCCCGGGACGGCGAAGACCCCTATGCGGGGCTGTTTGGCTATTCCCAGGGCACGCTGCGGAACATTGTGTATCACATAAGCCCCACGCAGGACCGCACCGTCTCTCTGAACAGCGGTGACGGGACGGTGTATCTGGGCGGCCTTGTGGGCGGCAATGCCGGCACGGTGCAAAACTGCGTGGTGAAGCAGGCCGGTTTCAACGGTACGGCCGGCGGCGCGGTTCTCTATGCCGGAGGCCTGGCGGGGTGGAACGGCGGCACGCTGCAGGCGTGCACGGCGGAAGCGCCCCAGCTGCGCTTTGACGTGTCGAACAGCGGCGGCGCGTACCTGGGCGGCCTTGTGGGCAGCAGCACCGGCACGGCGCAGGACTGCGCGGTGAGGCAGCCCGCCTTCAGCGGTACGGCCAGCGCCGCCTCCGTTTACGCAGGGGGCCTGGCGGGGTGGAACGGCGGCACGGTCCAATCCTGCATTGCGGAGGAGCCGCAGCTGTCTTTCAGCGTCTCCGAGTATGGCAGCGCGTACCTTGGCGGTATGGTGAGCCGCAATGCCGGCGCCGTGCGCAACAGCGCCGTGAAGGCGGCTGACGCAACGGGATATGCCTACGACGCCACCCTTTATCTGGGCGGTCTTGCCGGATGGAACGACGGGATTATCCGGGCCGGCGCGGCGGAGGCGGCGTCACTGCTCACCAACGGCTCTGCTTACAGCCGCGTCTATGTGGGCGGACTGGTTGGCACAAACGGCGCAAACCGTGAAATTTCCGCATCCTACGCGGTGGGGCGCGTAAGCGCCGAGACGGATAAGACCTCCGCCGCTCACGTCTGCGGCTTTGCAGGAGAGAACGGAGGGAGTATCCGCGACTCCTATGCGGCGGCGGATCTGATCTCCGCCGGTGTGGGGACGGAGACCCATGGCTTTTGCCATCGGGTTGGCGCGGGCGGGCAGAGCGGCTGCTATTACCTCAACGAGGGCAATTTCACATACCGCGGCAAGGCGTTTACCGCCAATTATCCCGCGGGGTCCGCAGGGGCGGAGCCTAAAAAATACGAGGAGCTGACCCAGAAGCCATCCTGTGTGGGCGGCATGGTTCTGATTGAAGCGGAGAGCGGCTTCCCCTATCCCACAGCCCTGCAGGACAGCGGCGGCAGACCGGTCCACTATGGCGGCTATCCAACGCCGCTGGATCTGGGAGAGATGGGCGTTTACTACTGGGAGCGGCTGGAGAGTGAAGACGGCGGCGACACCGGCTATTATACCAGCATCCTCGCCATGGACCCGGTCAAAAAGACCGTCTCCCGGCTGAACACCCTCCTGTCCATTCACGATGACGGCGGTGTGGTTACGGCTTACGGCTATGGCTATTACAGCCGGCAGGACCGGGGCGTGATTCTCGGTGTAGAGGGGATCAGTTATAAGGAAGATCCCACGGATGACAGTCCGGGAACCGCATTTGTTCAGACCACCGCATCGGACAGCGATGTAGACGGCGCCCTGGCCCTTTTGATGCCGGGATTTGCGTTTCACTCCTACCACAGCTTTGTGCCGGAGACCAATGGCGGTGATCCCGGCCTGTATCCCACCGGCCGGGGGCCCGCCGGACCCAACGGCGTGCTGACACTGAAACAGGGCGGTGCGGAGAGCGTGGAGGTCTCTGTAACGGTCAATCCCCACTTTGCGGACGCGATGGCCGTGACGCCGCCCGCGGGCTGGCAGACCAGCGGCGGTGCGGTCAGGGCCGACGCCGCCCCGCCGGGCAGCGCAGGCAACGCATACGGCGTCCGCTCCATTGCCCAGCTGGAGTTTATCAACTGGAACAGCGAAAACCGGGATATGGACACGGTGGTCGACGGAAATATCGGGGAGTTTCCCTATCTCTCCTCTTCCGATACAACGGGAAAATACCACTGGAAGCAGAGCCACGACATTCTGGGCGGAGAGGGGCGGAGCTATACCCCCATTGCCGAGTATTACGACAAAACCGGAACGAACGAGGGCGCTCTGTCCGGCTGGTTCGGCGGCGTCTATGACGGGGACGACTATGTCATCGAAAATGTGAACATCCGGGGGCAGAAGTCCTCCTGCGCGGGGCTGTTTGGCGTTGTGTACAACGGCACGCTGAAAAACATCATCCTCTATTCCTCAGACGGGAAGGGCGAGATCGCAAGTTCTACGGACAATACCACCGAGAGCCGGTGGTACGCCATGGGCGGCCTGGCGGCTTTGGCGGCCTCAGATGGCGACAGCGCCATTGAAAACTGCGCCGTGGCGGGCTATCGGATCAGGGCCGACGTACGGATGTATTCTGCCAGCGGCAGCTGGGGCGGCGCGGAGATCGGCGGCCTTGTGGGCATCTCCAATATGGACCTGAAAAACTGCACCGCAGTGACCACCATCACGCTTCCCGGCAGCATCAGGAGTCTGGACAATATCCGCATGGGGGGCCTTGCCGGCGCCTCCCAGAAGACCATCCGCAACAGCTATGCCGGCGGAGAGATCCGGATCGAGGCGCTGGAGAACGGCGGCAAAAATCTTGCCGGCAATATCTACGCCGGCGGGATCGTGGGCGGCAGTTACTTCAAGCCATTAAGACCCAGCGGCGGCACACTGATCGGCACGGTGGGCAGCGACAGCAGGGGCAACACCAGCAACACCACAAACAACAGCATCGTCAACTGCTACAGCTCAGTCATCCTGCCGAAAAAGGACGCCGACGGCTCCGGCAAGATCCAGGCGCTTTACGCTCTGGGCGGCACCGGGGAGATCAACACGGCGGCCGAGGCCGGACAAAACTGGGACAATAAGGCCAACCACGGCGTGTGTGAGATTCAAAACAGCTTTTACCTCACCGACGAGTCGCTGAAAAACAGCGGCGTGATCACCGGCATCAAAACCGACCTGAATGCCGCCGGTGTCAGGGCTGTGCGCTATGACGGGCTGACCGGCGGCGAGACGATCACCGTGAACGGGAGCAGCAGGACCATCTATCAGTGGCTGAACGCGCCGGATGACCTCTCTGTCACCGATGCGGAGGCGCGGCTGAGCGGCCCCTTCCGCCCCGTTACCACCCGCACGGACGACGGCTTCTCTGTCTCGGGCAAATACAGCTACCCGGGCGCCGCGGCGGAGCTGCAGGGCATGGACTATCCGTTCCCCACCATTTTGACCAGGGACCGGGAAACCTATTGCGTCCACTATGGCCGCTGGCCCACCAACGGCATTGAGAGAAGCAGCGGCGGCGCGCCCATCGTGGTGGATATGTTTGCCGCCTCTGCCTACAAAGAGACGCTGCAGCTTAGCGCCGGCATTCCCGCCGGCGGCACCTGGACCGTGGAAACCGGCAGGGAGGATATCGCGGCGGCAGAGGTGGGCGGCACGTCGGGCGTGCTGACCGTGATTCCCAGGGGCGTGGGCAACACGACCGTGGCGGTTCACTACAGGGCGCCGGGCACGGGTACGGTCTACTCGCTTTCGATCACTGTCCATGTGACGGCGGAGCTGACACTGCGGCCCAAGGTCCTCACGCTGTTTACCGGCGACACGGTGACGGTGGAGATGGAGCCCTGGAGTGAGGACCCGGGAGCGGACGCCCCCCTGGCGGGCGCGCTGGAGATTACCGGTGTGAGCTGCGACGGCGACCGGATTACCGCGCAGCCTGTGGGGGCGGACGCCCCTGCCGCCGTCCGCTTCACCGGCGGTGAGACGCCCGACAGCGGAGGGACCATGGTGAATATCAGCTATATCTACAAAGACGCAGGCGGCGAATACACGCGCACCGGCGCCGTGCAGGTCACCGTGGCCGCCGTGCCGGACCTGGTGCTGGACCCGGAGAGCGGCCTGTATACACTCACCTTCGGCGAGACGGTCCGCATCGAGAGCGCCGCGGCGGAGAATGAGCCGGACGCGGTGGTCCAAACGGACAAAAACCGGATCACCCTGGACCAGCTGCGGGCGGATATGGAGGAGATCACCCTGAAGATTACCCTCACCATGGATGGGCGGACCCACAGCCTGACACTGACGGCCCGCATCCCAAAGGATGAAGAGGATGGGGACGGCACAAAGACAAACGCGGACGAGAATAAGAGCGCGCCTGCGGCGGACTAGACCGCCGCGGGCGCGGAAGAGGAAAGGAGGGATGCCCCGTGGAGCGCCTGCGGGAGAAATTGAAGAGCAGGCGCGGGGCGTCCATTCTGCTGGCGCTGCTGTTTTTGCTGGTGTGCATGATGGTGGCGTCCTCCGTCCTTATGGCGGCGGTGTCCAACGCGGGCAAGTTGCGCAGCAACCGGGAGGAGCAGCAGAAATACCTCACCCTCTCCTCGGCCCTGCGGCTGGTCTGCGGCCAGCTGGGCGAGGCCCGGTACGCCGGGCGCTACACCTATGGGGCGGTGGAGGTGCCGGAGGTGACGGATGAAGATGGGAATGTGATTCAGGAGGCGTATACCATCCACACCTACACCCAGGAGGAGGGGGGCTTCCTCTGTGGACTCAACGGCGAGGAAACGGCGAACGAGGTGCTGCTGCCCCTTACCCCCCATTTGGACGCGCTGTTTTCCAGATATTTTAAGCTGCCGCCGGGCGGCGAGGTCTCCGGCGACGTGTATGTCTACGCGCCGCGGACGGATCCCCGGACAGGGACCTACCGCCTCACCCTCACCGTGCAGGGCGGCGGGGCACAGTATCCCTGGCTGGCGGAGCAGCCGGTGGAGATTACCGTGGAGTTCCGAAGCGACGCGGTTCTCTATCTCACGGCCCGGCTGACGGACGGGGACAGCGGGGCCGTATACGCCATGCAGGCGGAGATGGAGCCCCGGGACGAGCCGAAAGATCTGTTTGTCCTTGCGGGCAGCCCTGCGGAGGGTGTGCCCAACGAAACAGATGAGATGACCTGGATATTGCAGTGGATCGAGAAAAAGGAGGCGGCGGCAGTTGGACCGTAAACTTCACGACAGCCGTGGCGAGACTCTGGTAGAGGTTCTTGCCTCGATTCTGATTTCAGCGCTGTCTGTGGCGCTGCTGTTTGGCGGTATTATGGCCTCTGTCCGGATGGATAAGACCGCCGCTGAGGCGGACGAGGTGCACTATGCCATGCTCTCGGCGGCGGAGACTCAGGAAGAGACGCCGGCGGCCCGGACCGGCCTTGAAATTGAGGGCGGGGCGGCGGGTACCGGCGGCGCCAGCCCCAAAAAGACCTTTTCCGTGGACCTGTACGGCGGCGGGGGCATGTACTCCTACGCCCTCGCCCCGGAGGGGGCGCCGCCATGAAGCGAAAGTGGAGGGAAACGGAAGGCCTCACCCTGGTGGAGATGCTGTGCGCGGTGGCGATCCTGATCCTGTTGGGACTGCTTTTGAACACCGGGCTGCAGATGGCGGTGAAGAGCTATCGGAATATTACGGCGGCGTCTGAAACGCAACTGCTGCTCTCCACCGCGGTGGACGCCCTGACCGACGAGCTGCGCTATGCCCGGGACGCGGTGCAGGCGGGCCAGACCGCTGTGTTTACCAGCGGATCTTTCGGCGCGGGCACCAGCTTTGTCTGCAGCGGCGAGGGCCAGCTGGTTACAAACAACGGCGGGCGCCTTCTGCCGCCGGGGGCCTATCGCCGGGGCGCCTATGAGATCGTCGCCCCGGATGGGAGCGTATCTGCGCCGTGGATCTTCTATGACAAAGACAGCTGGACCTTTACCATCAGGCTCAAAGTGCAGGAGACTGGCGGAGGCATCTTCGCCGAAACGCCGGCGGCGGGCGTCACTGTCCGCTGTCTGAATCCGCCAAAAGCGGAAACGGCCGCACCGGCGGTGCCGGGAGAAGGAGGGGGCACACCATGAAATATACAAAGCTGGGCGATCTGCTGCTGAAAAGCGGGACCATCACCCAGAGGCAGCTGGACGAGGCTCTGGCGCTGCAGTCCGGCAGCGGAGAGCGGCTGGGCGCCGTGCTGCAAAACCACGGCTTTATCACGGAAAAGCAGCTGATCGACACGCTGATGAGCCAGCTGGGCGTGGAGTTTGTAGATCTGAATACATATGCCATCCCCTCTGAGATGGCCCAGGTTCTGCCTAAGAGCATTGCCAAAAAGTATACGGTGGTGCCCATCGGGGCCACCCGCACAGAGATCCGTTTGGCCATGGCGGACCCGCTGAACTTTGTGGCCATTGAGGAGGTGCGGGCCGTTACCCGGCGGCGGGTTGTTCCCCTGATTGCCACAACCGCCGCCGCCGAGCGGGCAGTGCAGAACCTGTACAGCAACCAGGGGGCCATGCAGGCCATTGAGGAGATGCAGCGGGATCTGCTGGGCGGCCAATACGGCGCGGCGCCGGCCGCAGCCCTGTCCCAGGCAACGGCGTTGGACGGGGACGAGGCGGATGCCGCGCCGGCCATCCGCCTGGTGAACTCCATCATTGACCGGGCCTGTACCGAGCGGGCCAGCGACATCCATATGGAGCCCGGCGAGGACAATATGGTCATCCGCATGCGCATCGACGGGGCCCTGCGGGAGATTATTCCGGTGCCGAGAGAGCTCCAGAGCTCCGTCATCTCCCGGCTGAAGATCATGGCCCGTATGGACATTGCTCAAAAAAACATCCCCCAGGATGGCCGGGCCAACGTCACTGTCCGGCAGGAGAGTCTGGATCTGCGGATTTCCACCCTGCCCACCATCCACGGGGAGAAGGTGGTGATCCGGCTTCTGCGCAAGGCGCCGGAGCTCTCCACGCTGGAGGGTATCGGCCTGGAGGGAGAGAACCGAAAGCGGTTTTGCGACCTGGTGGACCACACGGTGGAGGGCGTGATTTTGATGGTGGGCCCCACCGGTTCCGGCAAGACCTCCACCCTCTATGCCATGATCGACCGGCTGAAAAGTGAGGAGGTGAACCTGGTCTCTCTGGAGGACCCGGTGGAGTACCATATCGGCGGAGTGTGCCAGGTGCAGGTCAACGAGAAGACCGGGCTGACCTTTGCAGGGGCCCTTCGCGCCGTGCTGCGGCAGGACCCGGATATCATCGCCGTGGGCGAGATTCGGGATGGCGAGACGGCGGAGATCGCCATGCGGGCCGCCATGACGGGCCATCTGGTGCTCTCTACGGTGCACACCAACAGCGCCGCCTCCTCCATCGACCGGCTGCTGGACATCGGCGTGGAGCCCTATCTCATTGCCGGGGCGGTGAAGGGGATCATATCCCAGCGGCTGGTGCGGCGGGTGTGCCCCCACTGCCGCCAGCCCTACAGCCCCACACCGGAGGAGACCGCCGCCATGGGCATGCCCCCAGGAGACTATCTCTTTTACCGGGGGGCGGGCTGCGGCGATTGCTTTGGCACCGGCTACCGGGGCCGTGTGGGCGTCTTTGAGATTTTGGCCGTTACCCCCGACATCCGCCGGGCCATCTACGCCCGGTCTTTAAAGGAACTGGAGACCGCCATGGAGGCCGCCTCCTTCCACCCGATTATGGACAACTGCCGCCGCCTGGTGCTTAACGGCGTGACCTCCACAGAGGAGATCCACCGGGTGCTGGGCGGTGGATAAAGGAGCGATTTTATGAAAACAGAAGCATTTGTGGAAAAAGCCCTGCAGGACCGGGCGTCCGACGTGCACCTGGTCTGCGGGCTCGTGCCCCGCTACCGTGTGGACGGAGCCGTGCAGGAGATGGGCGGCGCTCCCCTCACGGCGGAGGACTGCGCCGCCATTGCCCTGGAGCTGGCCGGGGGAGATTTCAGAAAGGCGGAGGTGGTGGGAGAGGCCGACCTGGCCATGACCGTGGCCGGAGTGCGCTGCCGCGTGAACCTCTTTCGCCAGCAGGGAACCTGGTCCGTAGCCATCCGGCTTTTAAACAACCACATCCCGGATATCTCAGAGCTGGGCCTGCCAGATGCGGCGGAGGAATTTACCGCCTACGGCCAGGGGCTGGTGCTCATCACCGGAGAGACAGGCTCCGGCAAGTCCACCACCCTGGCGGCGCTGCTCAACCGCATCAACCACACCGCCCGCAAGCACATCCTCACCCTGGAAGATCCCGTTGAATATGTCTACACCCCGGACCGGTGCGTCATCAACCAGCGGGAGATTGGCCGGGACACAGCCAGCTTTGCCTCCGGCTTGCGGGCCGCCCTGCGGGAGGACCCGGATGTGATTCTGGTGGGGGAGATGCGGGATCTGGAGACCATTGAAACCGCCCTCACCGCCGCGGAGACGGGGCACCTGGTGTTCGGTACGGTGCACACCAACTCCGCCGCCGACTCTGTCGACCGCATTGTGGACGTTTTTCCTGCGGAGCGGCAGCAGCAGATCCGGCTGCAGCTGTCCATGTCCCTTAAGGCGGTGCTCAGCCAGCAGCTGCTGCCCAGGGTGGGCGGCGGCCGGGTGCTGGCCTGCGAGGTGATGAAGACCGACGGGGCCATACGCAACCTGATCCGGGAGGGGAAGACGCCCCAGATCGTCAATTCCATCCAGACCACCGGCAGCATGGGCAACATCCTGATGGACCGGGCGCTGCAGTCGCTGTTCAGCGCCGGGGTTATCAGCCGGGAGACCTACGAGTCCGCCCTGCGGGACCCGGCCGCCAAAAGTGCGGGACCGCTGCCCCCAAGGGGAGGCAGGCTCCCTCTGGCATAATGCCCGGCAGACAGGGAGGAGGTATCTATGCCTACATATAAGTACGAAGGAGCTTATGCCAGCGGCGAAAAGGTGACCGGCGTGGTGGAGGCCATGAGCCAGACCGACGCCGTGGCCCAGATTCGCCAAAGCTGCGGGGTGGTGCTCTCCTTAAAGGAGGTGCCCCGGGCGGCGGCCGCAGATCCCCTGGCCCGCTTTCAAAAGATAAGCCCCAAAAGCCTGGCCCTGACCTGCCGCCAGTTTGCCATTATCCTGAAGGCGGGGCTGCCGCTGGTGCAGACCGTGGAGCTGGCGGCCGGCCAGTGCACGGACAAGGCCCTGACCCGCATTTTGCGGCAGGCGGCCGAGGACGTGTCCAACGGCTGGAGTCTGAGCTACAGCTTTGCCCAGCGGGGGGCGGGAAAGCTGCCGGCCACCTTTCAGGAGACTGTGCGGGCCGGGGAGGAGTCCGGCGACCTGCTCTCCTCCTTCCAGCGCATGGCAGACTATTTTGAGCGCATGAACAAGACGCGGGAGAGCGTAGCCAGCGCCCTCACCTACCCCTCCTTTGTCATCGCGGTGGCGGCGGTGGTGATCTCCATCATCATGGGCTACGCCGTGCCCACCTTTGTCAGCATGTTTGAGACGCTGGATATCGACCTGCCCTGGATCACACGGGCCCTGATTGCCATGTCCGGATTTTTCCGGCGCTGGGGGCTGGTGCTCATTGGCCTGGCGGCCCTGGCGGTGCTGGTCGTCCGGCTTTACGGGCTCACGGAAAAGGGCGGCCAGGCGCTGGCCCGCATGCAGCTGAAAATACCCCTTCTGGGCGGCATCGTCCGCATGTCCGGGGCCAGCCAGTTTGCCCACACCATGAGCACGCTGCTCACCGCCGGCATGCCCATTCTGCAGGCCATTGAGGTCTCGGGCCGCACCGTGACCAACCGCTGCATGTCCGGCGAGATCGCCGGCACACTGCCCGGCGTGGAGGGGGGCCGCAGCCTGGGGGAGTGCATGAGCTGCACCCGGGAGCTGCCCGGCATGCTGGTGCAGATGACCGCCGTGGGCGAGGCCACAGGATCTATGGAGGCCACCCTTCAGGTGCTGGCGGCGTATTACGACAACGAGGTGGATGTGCGGGTGAAGCGGGCGCTGAGCCTGCTGGAGCCGGCCATCATTGTGGTGCTGGCGGTTTTTGTGGTGTTCATCCTCATGGCGGTGTATCTGCCCATGTTCAGCATGTACGGCGCGATTTAAACGAGAGCGTGGTTCCATGGGGCGTGTATGCCCCGTGTTCAGTATAGAGCGGTCAGGCAGTTTTGTTATTCCGAGCCTTCGCCAACCCGGGCTCTGAATATAGAATCCAAGTCTGGAAAGGAAAGGAGGATTTTTCCTGACAATGAAAGGGTTGAGGGAGAAATTCCGGAAACACGAGGGCTTTACCCTCGTAGAGATGCTGATTGTGGTGGCCATTATCGCCATTTTGATTGCGGTTTCCATACCGCTGGTGAATACTTCTTTGGAAAAAGCCAGAGATGCGGTTGACGATGCGAATGAACGCAGTGCTATTGCATTGGGCAACATCTTGTATCTGGAAGACTCTGCCAGCTTTACTGCTGAAAAGACCTATGATTATATAGTGACTGATGACCGTCAGGGTTCGCTTAAAGAAGGTACAAAAGGCACGTCTGGAGCTGGGGCGGTAGAAGCTCAATGTAAGTGCGGTAAGATTACAGCAGGTGCGACACTCCAGGTGACAATCACTGAAGATGGTGTAGTAACTACAGATTGGGTAGGTCCCTGATCAGCATTGACTCCCGCGCGTAAATTACACATTCCCTCAACCGGACCTGGGTTGGCGAACAAGGTTGGGGGAGAGTCCCTAGTCGTATCAAAGTGAGAATTGAATCTCCCCCACGGAAGGCCATAAAGCATATGCTTTATCGTCTACCCGTGGGTAGACGATTGGGAACTGTCCCCCTGAAAAAACAGGAGACAGGACCCGCGATGCCGGACCCTGCTCCAGAAATGGAGAGAATTCAATGACGAACAAACTGAAGGCGAAGCTCAAAAACCAGGGCGGCTTCACCCTGATTGAGATGCTGATCGTGGTTGCGATTATCGCGATTTTGATTGCAGTGTCGATTCCGATGATTGGGACTACACTTGAAGACGCACGTATTCGTGTAGACCAGGCTAATGAACGTACCGCAATGAGTCTTGCGTCAACTTATTATATGTTAAACTATAAAAAGTTTACTACGGGTGATACTGTTGATTTGTATTACCAAATTAATGATGAAACGCATCAAGGGCAGATATTAGAGACCAAACCCACAGATGGATTCACTTATGGTGTGTCTAGCAAGCCAGCTACCACGATAGTAACAGGAACGCCGAAAGGAAATGGTATTAAAATAACCGTAAGAATTACGGATGGTACTACGGTAAAACCGGGTGATATTACAGCAATAACATGGGAAGGTGCTTAAAGATTTTATTTTTGTCCTACATCACTGCACAACAAAGATATCCCAAGACGCCCGCATTGCGGGCGTCCCCCGGGGAGCGCGAACCCTCGCGC
>CATNDT010000039.1 GCA_950097035.1 uncultured Oscillibacter sp. | reverse complement strand
GCCTCGTTCTCCGCTCGCTGCGCCTCCACCGCCGCCTCCGCCAGCAGCTCCGGCGCCAGCGTCTCGTTGAGGTACTTCTTGATTTTATTGGGCCCCTCGTCAAACTTCGCCTTCAGCTCCTGGGCCGTCAGACCCCCCACGTCGTTTGGCTCGTCGTCCAGCGCCTGGATGATGTTCAGGTCCCCCTCCAGCAGCGTAATTGTCAGCCCGCTCTTCCGGATGATATCCAGATCCTCCGTCATCGGTTTTTGCATATGCTCAGCTCCCCTTTCCCCGGTCTGAAAATTTCCGGAAACAGCCCGTCTCCCGGCAGGCTGTTCCCCCACCGGTCTCTCAATAGGCCAAATACCCCTCATCCACATCGCCGCCGCACATAATCTCTCCATAATCCGCTGCCCGTTCCTTGCCCGGCTCCGGCAGATCCGGTTCCACCGGCTGCTCCGCCCGCAGCGTTCTCGTCACCGCATAATACCTTGCAGCGTCGCAAATGTGGGTAATACTGTGGGGCTGACCGGCACAGTCCGACGGGTTTTTGGGGTCGTGCTGGATAGCACGCAGGTTTTCAAACAGCCCCCGGCAGCCCTCACAGATCAACAGCCCCGGCCGGTCCTCCGGCCCCCTCATAGGCTTCAGCGCCTCCTTCAGCGCCATCCACCCCTGCACCCTGTCATTGGAGGCCCGCAGAAGGGGCACGCCGTTTTCCCCAAACAGCTCCGCCATGCTGCGGCCCGTGTCCTTCTGCCGGCTCCAAAGATCCGGCGGGGCCAGGGTCGCCTCAATCCGCTCCTCCGGCGGCGTCAGCGACCGGATCAGCTCCGCCGCCCGGGATACGATCAGCCCCGCCTGCTGTATCTCCCGGTACACATAGCTCCGGCCCTCACAGTCCACGGCAATCCAGAGGCATGCCAGCATATCCAACCCGTAATCCATGGCGCGGTATTTCCGCCACGCCGCCGGAACTCTCCAAAAATCCGGAATACAGTGGCTCTCCGCCCGCACCTCCGGGAAAAATACGCCGCTCATGGCGTCCCAGTCGCCGTACCGCCAGGCCCGCCGCACATCCTCGGGCAGCAGGTCCAGCATCTGCACATACTCCGGAGATGCCTCCAATAGCTGGGGGTTGTCCTCCACCGTGGCGGGGATGAACAGATAGTCCTCCTCCCGCTCCCCGGGGCGGTAGTCTCTGGTCACAAACAGCCTCTTTACCCAAAGATGCCCCACCCCGCCGGGATTGCAGGTGAGATACATTCGCCGCGGGATCTTTGTGCCGCCTCGCAGGCACGCCCCCAGGGTGCGGAACTGCTCTTCCGTAAACTGGGTGGCCTCATCCATAAAAATCCAGTCGTACTCCTGACCCTGGTACTCCACGTCATCCCCTGTGCCGTAGTGGCCGAATTTCACCGTAGAGCCGTTGGAGAAAAAGAGCATACGCATAGATCCCCTGTAGCTGGCCAGGGCCGGCGGCACCATCCTCCGCATGGGCAGGATCACTGTCTGCTCCAGCTCCGGATACTCCCGACGGATAAAGAGGATCCGGATGCCGGGCCAAACCAGCGCCCCGCCCACGGCCTTCACTCTGGAAACGTGAGTCTTCCCCCCGCCCCGGGCCCCGCCGTAAGCCACATACCGGGCCCGCGCCTGGCAAAACTGCTTCTGCTTGGGGTTCAGGTCCCCCAGGTCCAACACCCTCGCCCCGCCGGTATTTGAAGTTTTTCGATAGCCCATAATCCTCCCGGAAATCCGATCCTACCACCGCCCAAACCGCCCAAACTCCAGCGTATCCGACAGCACGCCGTAGGTATCCTCCACACTGCCTTCGTCCCCGGGCACGCTCTGTCTGGCCTCCTCCAGCTGCTCTAAAAATGTCTGCCAGAAAAAATTACTCAGCGTGGGGTTCTCCTCCGTCAGCAGCAGCGCCGCCAGGCCATAGGGCAGCACCCCGGTGCAAATCCGCCCATCCAGGTCAATCTCATCCTCCATGGCCGTCACCTTCGGGCACACGGGCCTGTGCCCGCCCGCACTGCCGGGGTACCCGTCGCTGGCTGGGTAGGCCCGGTCCAGAATACTGTTCAGCAGCGGCGGCGTCCGCAGCCGGTACTCTTTGGTATCCGCCGTGTCCGTGGCGCCGGTACCCTCGTGCTGGGCGTCCATCAGGCAGATGGCGATGTTGAAAACATCTCTCACAGTCGTCCTCATTTACTCCGCATCCCTTGCCTTTCCATTCGGTTCAACCTCATCCCTTCCGCAGGCGGAAGCTCCGTTATCCGCACGGCCCGTCTCCCCTTCCCCGGGCGGTCTCCACGGTATAGCGCATCAAATTGTCAAATCCATCCTGAATGGCCGCGCTCTGCCCCGCCTCTCTCTCCTGTCCGGACTGCTCCGGCCCGGAACAACCGTGAAGCCCGGTCTCCCGGCCAGGCCGCCTCCCCTTTGCTCTCCGGCGGCGCCGGACCGCGCCGCCTCGTCTCACCGGCCTCCCACCCAGCAGCCGCAGGGCCTCCCGCAGCACCAGAGATTCCGCGGCACAGACACCAGCCAGTGCCGCGGCGGCCATCCCCACTGTACTCAACATAAAAATCTCCATACCGTCCTCCTACTGAAAGTCACTCTCATCCATGCTGCCGCCCATTCTCACATGTACCGCGACGTCCTGCCGGGTCTCCGCCTTGTCCTGATACCCGCCCAGCCGGGGCTGCCGCAGCAAAAAAATGGACTTGGTCACCATGCCCTTTCCCACATACGCCGGGGAGCTCTCCAGCTGAGACTGGATGCGGAGATACGCCCGCTGGACCTCCTCCTGCAAATCCGGCCGGCGCTTCCCGTCGTACCAGTCCCGCAGCGTGTTCAGCTTCACACCCAGATGCAGGGCCAGTCCCGCCTCTCCGTAAAACAGTTCCGCCTCATCGCAGGCCGAAAAATACCCGTCGCAAACCTGCCGCAATTCCTCCTCCGAGGCATATGCCCGTTCCATACCTTCGCCTCCTTTCAACAGCTCCCGCCACCGGCCTGTGAAATGACCATAGCACAGTTTCCGAAAAATAAGCAATTATTTTCTTCTGTTTTTCTGAATAAATTTAAAATTTTACTAATATTTTCAACTTTTTACTGCATTTTGCAACAGGCATTCCTTCCCTCCCCCCACGCAATAAGGATCTCCCCTCTCTGCCGGGAGCACGCGCGGACAAAAGGACGTTCCGCCCCTTGCAACAGCGCGTAAAAGGCGGTATAATAGCCGTTACAGTGCACAATGGAAAGGAGCGCGCCCCATGAAATTGGAAACCATCCAGGTGGGCCGCATCGTCAACGCCCACGGTATCCGGGGCGAGGTCCGGGTCCAGCCCCGGGACAGCGACCCGGCTTTTCTCACTCAGTTCAACACCTTTTTGCTGGACGGGCAGCCCGTCTCTCCCACTGCCAGCCACGTCCACAAGAGCCTGGTGCTGATGAAATTTCCCGGTGTGGATGACATGACCGCCGCCCTGGCGCTGAAGGACAAGGCGCTGTATATCCGCCGTGCCGACGCCTGCCTGCCCGCCGGCGAGTACTTTGATGACGAGCTGCTTGGTCTGGACGTCTACAATGCGGATACCGGCGAGTGTCTGGGAGAGCTGGTCCGGGTAGACCCCTATCCGGCCCACAAGGTCTACACGGTCCGCGGGCGGCGGGAATTCCTGGTGCCCGCCGTAAAGGGTGCGTTCATCCACTCCGTTCAGATGGAGGACAACCGCATGGAAATTCACGTGTGGGAGGGGATGACGGACCAATGAGAATCGACATCTGCACCCTCTTCCCTGCCTCGGTGGACGCCATGCTGAACGTCAGCATTCTGGGCCGGGCCCAGGAGCGGGGATATATCGCCATCCAATCCCACCAGATCAGGGAATACACCACCAACCGCCAGATGCAGGTGGATGACTACCCCTATGGCGGAGGCCGGGGGGCGGTGATGCAGGCGGACCCCCTGTACCGCTGCTGGACCCACGTGGTGGAGACCCACGGCCCCGGCCGCACCATCTTCCTCTCCCCCTGCGGACGGACCTTCTGCCAGGCGGTGGCCCGGGAGTTCCAAAGCCAATACGACCACCTGATTTTGATCTGCGGCCACTACGAGGGGGTGGACCAGCGGTTTTTGGACGAGTGCGTGGACGAGGAGATTTCCATGGGGGACTTTGTCCTCACCGGCGGCGAGATCCCGGCCATGGCGGTGGCGGACGCAGTGTGCCGCATGGTGCCCGGCGTCCTGCCGGACCCGGAGTGCTTTGAGGAGGAGTCCCACTGGAACGGGCTGCTGGAGTACCCCCAGTACTCCCGCCCAGCCGTGTGGCACGGCCGGGCGGTGCCGGAAATCCTGCTCTCCGGCGATCACGGCAAAGTGGACGCCTGGCGGAAAAAGGAGAGCTACAAGCGCACCATGCGCCGCCGTCCGGACCTCTTCGCCCGGTTCGACGAAAGCCAGCTCACCACCAAGGCGGAGCGGAAAATCCTTCAGCAGGCCAAAGACGAGCTGGCGGCGGAGACGGAGGAAATTGTATAAAAACACAGCCGGACGCATACCACGTCCGGCTGTGTTTTTATACAAGGGAGACCGCCGGAAATCGGCGACCTCCCCCCGGATTCCAGCGGGAAGTTACAGAGACTTCTCGTAGGATTCAATCATCTTCTTGAACGTGTGACCCGCAAAACCCGCGTCAGACGGCCCCTCTGTTCCATGACGCGAGGCGCCGGAGCGCAGGTTTTTCAGGTACTTCTCCGTGGATTCTCCGGTAAAAATCTTGATCTGCAGGCGCAGGGAACCGTCCTCCTCCGGGGTTGCAAAGATCCTGTCGATATACTTATCCACAAACTCCTTGCCGATCAGTCCCTGGGCGGCGTCCCGCTCCGCCTCCCGGAGCACCCGGCGGACGGCGTCGATCTGCCTGCGGAAGTCCTCCCGGGACAGTTGCCGCTGCTCCAGGTCGTAGATCTGCCGCTCCGCCTCGCCGATTTCCCGGTCGCAGTCCCTGTTCATTGCCAGGAAATCCCGGTCGGAGAGCTGGCCCGCGGCGTTGTAGCCCAGGAGCTTGCTTTTCTTCTTCTGGGCCAGCCGGATCTGTTGGCGCAGAGTGTCGATCTGCTTTGCCGTGCCCTCCCCGTCCCCCAGGGCCTTGTACATTTCGATGTACTCCTCCACCAGGGCCCGGGCGTCGGCCTCTGTCTCCCGGAACACCTCAAACAGCAGGGGCTTCAGCTCCTCCTCATAGACGGCAAAGGAGGGGCAGGAGTCCGCGCCGTTCTTGATCTTTCCGGAGCAGACCCACTTGCTGTTTCGATTCCCCCGCCGATCCACGGACTCCCTGCGGTAGTAAGCCGCGCCGCAGTGGGTGCAGCAGAGCTTTCCGGTGAGGAGGTTAGCGTGGTTGCAGATCCCTTGGCGGCCCTTCACATCCTCACTGCGCTTCTTCAGCACGGCGTTGGCCCGGTCCCACAGCTCCTCGGAGACGATGGCCGGGACGATCTCGCCGCTCTCGTCCTTGAACATCACCCACTCCTCCGGGGGCAGGAACTTCTGTTTCTTGGTGAACAAGTCGATGACCTTGACCTTGTTGCCCACATAGTATCCTTTATACTTGGGGTTGGAGATTATGCCTGACATGGTGGTGTGGGCGATTTTTTTGCCATTATGGTTGCGGTAGCCCTTCTCCCAGAACACCGTCTCGATCTGCTTCATGCTGTACTCCCCGCCGGCATAGAGCTCAAAGAGCTCCCGCACCATAGGGGCCTCGGCCTCGTCGATCACCAGCCGTCCGCCGTTTTTGACATAGCCGAAAATCCGGCTGTTGCCCAGGACAACACTCTTCTTGATCGCCTGGGCATGGCCGAATTTTACCCGGCTGGACAGCTTGCGCAGCTCGTCCTGGGCGATGCCGGACATGATGGTCAGGCGGAGTTCGCTGTCCTCATCGAAGGTGTTGATGTTATCGTTCTGGAAGAATACCCCCACCCCGGCGCCCAGCAGCTCCCGGGTGTAGAGGATGGAGTCCAGGGTGTTTCTGGCAAAGCGGGTGATCTCCTTGGTAATGATGAGATCAAACATCCCCGCCTTGCCGTCCTCCACCATGCGGTGGAAGTCCTCCCGCTTCCTGGTGGTAGCGGCGGACAGCCCCTCGTCCACATAGCCCGGTATATACTCCCAGGCGGAGTTCTTCCGGATAAACTCCTCGTAGTAGCTCACCTGGTTGCCCAGGGAGTTGAGCTGCTCATCGCTCTCGGAGGATACCCGGGCATAGAAGGTCACCCGGAGAGGGGTGTCATAGATGGACCTGGTGCGCAGGGCCTGTCGAATGCTGTGGATGTCCATAGCGCATCTCCTTTGTGATTCGTTTTATCATCTTCTGTTTTCAGCATATCACAGTATATGAAATAAGGCAAGGGGGACTGCGAACAATCCGCAGTCCCCCTGTTTGTGTCAGGTCATCTTCCAACTGTCGATCCTCAGGGTCATCTGATTGCGCTCGCGCTCTGTGATGATCCCCTTCTCAAACAGCACCCGGTTATAATAGAACAGCCAGATCCTCGCCGCCGCCTCTTTCCTGCGCTGCTCGCTGGACTTCCGTTCAGACATGACTGCCCCTCCCTCTCCCTGGAATGGTTTCCGTATTTTACATATTTTATACGCCTGTCAATAGGCCTCTTCTTTCTTCCCGCGCCTGTGGGATTCTGAATTCAATCTCCATCCTCTCCTTCAAATATTTCTTGGCATGGAGCCGGTCGTCCCGGCGCTTCATCCCGCCAGAAGTCGTGTAGGCAATAATTTTGCAGCTGTCCGTCCAGCGAACATCATAGCCCTCACCGCGTATCAGCGCAATGAACGCCTCCCGGCTGTGCACAAACCGCATACATGCGTCGACGGTATTCATCAGCCGGAACTTCCAGCTCTCTCCCCGGGCGGCGGCGTGAGCGGTTACGGGATCAACTTCCTCGCCTGCCGGGAAGGATTGTACCATGTGGCAGATCATCGTGCCGCCCACTTTGCGGTACAGCAGCTTGGTCCGCAGGAAGTCATCGTACACACTCTCCGGCCGGCAGTTAACGCCGCTGACCAGCCGGTCTGTTCCGCCAGCTTCCCCAGCCGTTTGAAGGCGGGACGCACCTCGTTGGCGGCGTTGATACCCGTTTCCTCCCCGATGCAGGCGGAGAGGGGGCGAGGCAGACCAGCCTTGCGCTGGTCTGCCTGACGGCCTGAATAGGCCGTTCATCGGAAAAGGAGAGATATCGCTCCCTTCCCGCTAAAAGTATGTTGAAATTTCTGAGAGATGTTGATATAGTGGCGATAATAAAATTACCTGACAAATGTAAAGTTGTGGAGGCATACCAATGAAAACTGCTTATGAAAAGTATATGGCATTGTCCATAGACAAGGAACTTTTATGCTTGAAGCATGGAGATATTACAACCCCGTATTTTTGCTATCCTGTCAATGCGGAGCCGATAGGCTTTGAAGGGTGCATTTTGTACTGTTTTTTACCGGAGTATGGAGAGATGGTATTTGCCTGTAATCCGGAAAGTTGTGCAGACCAGAATGTATATCCGTTGGCGGCAAATTTTGAGGATTTTATCCGTTTGATTTTAGCTTGCGGCACCGCTAATCCGGTGGAGCAAATCGTTTGGATGGATAAGCGCGGATTTGAAAAACACATGGCAGATGAAGAAAAAATTTTGACACACGAGCAGAAAGCAGCGGTACAACTGCTCCAGCGTGAATTGGGCTTGTTACCAATGGAAAACCCGTTTGAATATGTCAAGGCGATTCAAAAAGATTTTGATGACAGTAAAATACAGTACAGCGATGAATATTATGAAGTAACTGGCATAGAGAACCCTGAGGGAACAGACACGTCAGATAAACCCTTACTTGAATTTGAGCCTGCCATAATTGAAGTTATTAAAGCTTACAGAAAAAATGATAAAGATTGACAACTTTTGATTTGAAATGGAGTCTTACTATGTTACAGATCGTTTTTTCCGACAGTGAATGCGGGACACTGAAGATGGCCACGCATTACGGGCCGTCCAGTCCGGGGGTAATTGGATTTATTTGCGCTGACGGAGAGAAGGAACCCACTCAGGAGGAAAAAGACCGGGCTATGGCCCAATTCAGGGCACAGAGGGAGAAGGAGAACCGCCGGGCGCAGCCTGTGGGCGGCAACCCTGGAGATGTGCTATGCCCGTCTGTCGGACTGGATATCGGCCCTATAAGCGGCCCTGATGAGGAGAAAGCCCGGTTTGATTTGTTCACCGCATGGCTGGGGGGCGACTTCCCACTCCCAGATTGCGACCCGGACGATTATGCCCGGCGGAACATGCTTTGGGAACAACGCCAGCGGGACAGGGAGCGGCTTTTGGAGGGCGGAAAACATGGCGAAGCTGTGCGTATCTGGTACAGCAACGCGCCTTACTCCCTGTGCGGGTTTTATGATGTGCTTTGGCAACTGCGGGACTGCGATTGTCCCGTGACCGCTTTGGAGATGCCCCGGTGGATGCCACTGGGAGATGACACGGTGCAGTCCTGTTTGAACTGGGGGGAACTGTCTCCGGGAGACCGGGCGGCGTATCTATCTCTTGAACGGGAAATCCCTAAAAATGTCCGCAGAGCTGTCGCCATGGAGTGGTCGCAGTTTCGGGAGGAAAATGCACCCCTGCGTGCGGTTGTCAACGGTCGCCTGCACAGTGTGGGGGAGGACTTCTACGACCCGTTTATTCGTGCCCATATCCCTGATGGAACTTTCCGGGTGGCCCGGCTTATCGGTGAGGTATTGGGGCGGTGTCAACTGGGTATCGGTGACTGGTGGATTGCCAAGCGTATCCAAGCTATGGAAAGCCAAGGAGAACTGATTACTGTGTCCAAGGGTGACGGCTTCTACCGAAATGAAGTGCGCAAAGCCTGATAAAAGAAATCCAAAAACTGCTGTGCCTCATGCTTTCGCACATCGGAACTGATGTACTTGACGAATGCGTGTCCAGTTGCCAAGGAGCATTGAGGGAATATCCCCTAACTCCCTACCGCAACTTTTGCTTCCTGCGCCGGATCGGCACCACCCATGAGCTGGGCGGCTATGACACCGTGAGGCAGGAACCGAGCACGGAGAAAAGCGAATGGCAGAAGGACGGCGATTCTGAAGATTCACAAAAATCCGCACATAGCAGCGCACCTGTATAATCGCCCGCCTATGGGATCATATAGAATTTTACCAAGATCGACAAATTTCACTTGTTTCTCTCAACGTTTTGACTTATAATGTGAAAAGCAAATCAACAACTCAAATTTTTTATTGAAATTAAAATCACAACTCAAAATTTTCTCAAGAACTCAACTCCCGTTTCAGAAATTGAGGGATCCGTCATGACGCCATTTGATTTAGAAAACCTGATTGCATATACACAAGTCCTGAAAGCCGAAACCCAGACACTGGAGCTGAAAGCCGCCGCCCAGGGCTGTCCCGCCCGCCTCTATGATACCCTGTCCAGTTTCTCCAACCAGGATGAAGGCGGAACGCTCCTGTTCGGCATAGATGAACAGCGGGGTTTTACTCCTGTGGGCGTCTACAGTGCCCAGGATCTCATGAAGCATGTGACGGAGCAGTGCAGCCAGATGACCCCGGTTGTCCGCCCGGTATTCACAACTCTTCTGAAGGACGGAAAGGCCTTTGTGTCGGCGGAGATTCCCGGAATGGATGTGGCGGACCGCCCCTGCTTCTACGCCGGAAAGGGACGGCTGAAGGGTTCCTATGTTCGGGTGGGCGATGCGGATCAGCCTATGACGGAGTACGAGATCTACAGCTACGAGGCCTTCCGCCGCAAATACCAGGATGACATCCGCCCTATCGAAAAGGCCGGTTGGGGGACCTTGGACCAAGGCAGCCTGGAACAGTATCTTGGAAAGCTCAAGGCCGGGCGCCCCCATCTGTCCAGGCTGAGACCGGGGGAGATCTGCGAGCTGACAGGCCTGTCGTCCCGGGAGGGCGTCCCCACATTGGCGGCCGTTCTGCTGTTCAGCCTGTTCCCCCAGGGACATTTCCCCCAGCTGTGCCTCACAGCGGTTTCCGTGCCGGGGACAGAGGTCGGGCAGCTTGGCCCGGAGGGCGAACGCTTCCTGGACAACCGCCGTGTTGAGGGAACGCTGACCCAGATTCTGGAGGAAGCCCTGGCCTTTGTCCGGAAGAACATCCGGATCAAGACGATCATTGATTCGGAGACCGGAAAACGGGCTGACCGGGAGGAGTATCCCCTGACCGCCGTCCGGGAGGCCATCCTGAACGCCCTGATCCACCGGGACTACAGCATTCACACGGAGGGAATGCCCATTCAGCTCCTGCTGTTCGAGGATCGTTTTGAGTTGCGGAGCCCCGGTGGACTGTATGGACGCCTCCGGATCGACCAGCTGGGAAAGGTCCAGCCGGACACCCGCAACCCTGTATTGGCCGTTGCCATGGAAGCCCTGGGCGAGACGGAGAATCGCTACTCCGGGATCCCCACCATGCGGCGGGAATTGGCACAGGCCGGAATGCCGGAGCCAGAGTTTCGGGATGAACGGGGGACCTTTGTGGTCTGTTTCCGGAAGGGCAGCCAAACGAAGCAAACGGAGGATCCGGACACCGTATATGACTATGGCACAACCAGCGAAAATCTACTGCATTTTTGCGCCATCCCTCGTACCCGGCAGGAGATCGCAGAATTTCTGGATATCAAGTCCGTCCCCTACGCCATCAAAACCCACATTATGCCCCTGGTGGAACAGGGGCTGATCGCCCTGTCCCTGCCGGATAAACCCAGAAGCCCCAGGCAGCGGTATACCGCGAAGCAGGCAGAATAACAGAAATAACAGGCAATCTGGTATCCAGACGAGATGTCAAAAGGAGAGAGACATACAATGTGTCTCTCTCCTTTTACCTGCGCTACACAGACTCCTGCATAAACTCAATAAACCGCTTCGTGGCAAGTGTAGGCGTTGGCAGACACACCATGCCAATTTCTACCGACTGCGGCGGATCCAACGGCAGAATGCGAATTCCTTTTTCCTTTGTCAATATCTGTGTTTCATTCAGCAGCGCAACCCCCAGTCCTGCACTGACCATGCCATGGGCGGCATACCGGTCTGACGTGGTAAATCTGGTGTTTGGGCAAATGCCGCAGCGCGACAGCAGAATCTCTGCGTCAGTCTCCTGCCCCGGGTAAATATTGATATAATTCTCTGTCGCGAAGGCCTCTATTGGAAAGGCTTCCTTTTGGGCCAATGGATGCGAAGAAGACACCAGGGCCATCATATAGTCCTTTTGCAGAGGATACCACAGAAAATCCTTTTTGTCCTGCTTGCTCACAATGCATACATCCATACGCCTCTCCAATACGGCCTGATAAAGTTCCAGGCTGAAGCCCCAGAGGATATTGACCTTGATGTTGGGGTAGCACTGCACAAATTTTACCACACGCTTGGTCAGAATCGGATAGCTGGAGCTGTATGCCGTGCCGATTGTCAAGTCTCCGGTTTCCAAGCCATTGATCTGCCCAATCTGTTGCTGCAGCAGTTCCAGAGCATAGCTCAAATTGCGAATATTCGGCAGAAGCGCTGTGCACTCTTTTGTGGGGGAGATCCCCCGATGGTTCCGTACCAGCAGGGGAAACCCAATCTCCTGTTCCAGATTCGCAATAATCCGGCTGATGCCAGATGTGGTATAATTCGTCTGACTTGCCGCGGCGGACAGACTTCCGGCATCAATCGCTTTCAGCAAAATATCCCAGCTTTCCGTACTCATGGCTGTGTCCTCCCCTTTTAGTATTGACATTTTCGCAAAGCTCACTTCAAATAATCGCGCTTTACGAAAAGAATACCTTGTGTTTTAATATTCGTCAAGAGGCATGTCTTTTTTTTAACAGAATCCGGATGCCTTTTCCGCGCACATGCAGGCCGCTTCTGTATGCCGGCACAGAGGCAGCGAATCCCCACACCCCTGATCATGCATCACAACCTTTTGAGGGAGGAAACTTGAGATGAGTAGCATGGTAATCTGTCTTATTATCTTTGTCGTGATGATCATCCTGTTTTTCAACAGGAAAATCCCCATGGCCTTTACCAGCATGGGCGTGATTGTCGCTCTCTTTGTCACCGGATGCGTTGACGCTTCCGCTGTGTTTGCCGGATTCGGCAACAACAACGTTTTGACCATGGCGGGAATGTTCATTGTGGCAGCGGGCCTGTCCCGCACCCAGATGGTCGGCAATATCACCAAATTGCTGTACAGGGTCACAGATGGATCCTTTACCAAGGTTCTGGCCTCCTATATCATGGTCATCTTCCTGCTGGGGCAGTTCGTGCCCAGTCTGCCCGCCATGTTCGCCATGGTATACCCTCTGGTCATCAATATGTGTGAACGGCTGAAGGTCAGTCCTGCCAAGATGGTGTATCCCATTGCCGTCACCGTGGTTTCCACCTCCTTCGTGGTGGAGCCCATTGGTCCTTACGCCGCATGGTATGTAACCCAGAACGGTTATCTGGAGTCCTACGGCTGGACCGGAGGACTGCTGAACATGTGGAGCGAGACCTGCGTCTTTCTGCCCACTGCCATTGTTACGCTTCTCCTCGCCATCTTTGTGCTTCCCAGGATGATGCCCGACGAGCCCGAGATTCCCACCATCGCAATTTCAGGTCCCGGCATTGCCAACCAGGAGCCTCTGTCCCCTGTGCGGGAGGTTCTGGGCTACGGCGTGTTTGTCCTGGTTGTCATCGGACTGATGCTGGGTCTGCCCTCCTGGGCCGTTACCATGGCCGGCGCCACCGTAGTGGTGCTCTCCGGCGTTTTGAGCGAGCAGGAAGCTCTGATCAAAATGAATATGAGCATGGTTCTTCTTTACGCAGGCGTAACCATCATGGGTGAGGGTCTGGGGCAAACCGGCGCCGCCCAGCTGCTGGGTGATGCGGCTGCCAGAGTCCTGTCCGGCGTGACAAACGGTTATATCATTGGCGCCGTGTTCTATATCGTATCCTTCCTGATGACCTCTTTCCTGTATAACAGGGCCACCACTACCGTACTGATCCCCATTCTGATCATCACCTGCAGCTCTATTGGCTGTGACCCCAGAGGACCTGTTATTCTCTGTTCTCTGGCGTCCATGTCTTCTCTGATTACCCCGATGCCCAACCCTGTCGTACCTATGGCCATGCAGGCCGGCGGATACACCCAGAAGACCATCCTGAAGGTCGGTCTGGTACCCGCTGTGATTCGCGGCATTGTGGGTGTTCTGATCGCCATGACGATTTTCCCCGCATTTTCCTGAACCACCCAGGATCTCATATCTGTGTTTTGCTGACATCAAAAGGAGGAGTTTTATCGTGAAAAGATTTGAGGACAAAGTAGTAGCCATCACCGGCGGCGGCTCTGGCATGGGCAAGCTCTCCTGTGAGCTGTTCGCCGCCGAGGGAGCCACCGTCTGTGTTGTGGACATCAATCCGGAGACCGCAGCCGCTACCGCTGACGGCATCCTTGCCGCAGGCGGCCGCGCAAAGGCATGGACTGTGGACATCACCAACGAGCAGGCAATGGAGCGCTTCTTTCAGGATGTTGTAGACACCTTCGGTCAGATCGACGTATTCTTCACCGTCGCTGGAATCAGCCCCACAGGCACCGCCGTCACCACATCTTACGAGGCCTTTCGCAAGGTGGTCTCACTGGATATGGACAGCGTGTTCCTGGGCTGCAAGTATGCCATTCCCCACATGGAGAAACACGGAGGCGGCGTGATTTTAAATCTGGTCGGCACCTATGGAATCCGTCCCACCCCCAACAAACTGGGCTATGCGGCCGCAAAGGCCGGCGCTCTGGCCATCACCCGTTCCGTGGCGATTGACTTCGCCCGCAGCAACATCCGCTGCAACGCCATCTGCCCCGGCTTTGTCAACACCCCGCTGAACACCGGTTTTGAGGGAGAAGCCCGCCAGCGCTTCCTGGATACTTATCAGCCCGCGCCATTTGAAATTCAGGCCAAGGACATCGCCGACACCGCCCTGTTCTTGGCCAGCGACGAAGCCCGCGCCATCACCGGACAGGCCATTGTTGTAGACGGCGGCACGGAGGCCTCCCTGTATCTCAACTACAAGCGTCCCGGCAAGTCATAACAGCGGGCCGGAGCGGCATATATCTGATCCTTCAAACCGGGGTGCGCATGCGGCGGAACCGCATACCGGTCCGCCGCATTGCGTACTCCGGAGCAAGCAGGGCTCTCGCATAATTTCTCTCCGGCTGTCACGAAAGCGGAAAGGAAGGAACATTCACATGAAAGACATGATTGTATCGCCCAAATACTTATGGGACGGTGTATCCGGACAGGCTGCCGAACATCAGGCGGTCCTGGTGCAAAACGGCGTGGTCCGGAAGATCGGTACCAAAGAAACCCTCCAGGCGCTGTGCCCCGGTGCCGAGCTCCGGGAAAACAACAGCTGGCTGATGCTGCCTGCCTTTGTGGACGCTCACGATCACGGAAGGGGCGTTACCCCCAGTTCCATGAGCGTTCCCGACAACGCCCTGGAGATCTGGCTCCAGGACCTGAACAAACTGGCTGCAATTCCCCACTATGACGCATGCTATTACGACGGCATCTGCCTAGCCTCCAGCGGCGTGGGGACGGTACTGCACAGCCACAATCCCAACGACTTCTTTCACATGAAGGAGGAGCTGGTCCAGGCGGCGCGGGGCTATAAGGACGCAGGCCTGCGCAGCATCCTCTGTCCGCTGTTCATTGATCAGAACAAACGCATCTATTACAACCGCGACAAATTTATCGCCGGACTGCCGGAGCCTCTTCGCAGTACGTTTGCCGCAGGCATTCGGGACCGGCTAATGACCATGGACGAATACCTGACACTGATTGAGGAAACCCGCGAGGCTCTGCGGGAAGAGATAGATGCCGGTTGGGTGGAGCTTCAGCTTCATCCCAACGGCGGGCAATGGTGCAGTGATGAATCTCTGCTGCGTATGAAGGAATATGCAATGGCGCATCATATGCATATTCACCTGCACCTGCTGGAGACGCAGTATCAGGCCGAATATGCCAGAAGAACCTGGGGCAAAAGCTTCATCAGGCATTACGACGAGATCGGTTTCCTGGGCCCCTGGGTCTCTTTTGGACACGCAGTCTGGCTGGACGAGGAGGATCTGCAGCTGATTGCCAGATCCGGCGCCATTCCGGTAAATCTCGCATCCTCCAATCTGCGCCTGCGCAGCGGAACGTTCCAGATGCACCGTGCGGCGGAGCTGGATCTGACCTGCGGCATCGGCATGGATGGCTGTACGCTGGACGACGATCAGGATTATCTCCGGGAGATCCGAATCGCCTGGCTCAACAACCGCCGCAATGGCGTAGATGCCGTGGTGGATTACTTGTATCCCCTGAAAATGGCCACCTCCAAAGGCGCACAGGTTGCCGCCGGCAAGCTCTCTGAAGGTGTCATCGCAGAGGGACACAACGCCGACTTCGTATGTCTGAACATGGAAAAGGTCTGTTACCCCTATGCAGATCCTGACAGCGATCCTCTGGCCATGACGGTTCAGCGCGCTGTCAGAGCCTGTGTGGAAATGACGTTTGTCAATGGCGTGCAGACCTGGGGGACGGAGGAATGCTATCCCCGGAAGGCTGTGGCCGCCGGAACGCGTATCGGCGAGGTTCTTCGGGAACTGCGGGCGGCGGATCCCGGCAAAAGGGATAACGCCGAACTGCTCGCCCATGTCCATGATTTTTATGCAGGATAATCTCCAGAAAACTTCTGGACTGCAAGGAGGGAAGGTATTATTGAAATGAACAAACCCAAACTCCGGAAGGCTGTCTTCTTCCCTGCGTTCACCGCGGTGCTGGCCTCCGGAATCATCGGCTTGGCAAACAATGAACTGCTGGTCTCCTGGTTCAAGGCCGCATTCAATTGGGCATACGTGCATTTAAGCTGGCTTTATCAGCTGATCGTTGTCACGCTGTTCATCCTCTGCTGTGTGCTCATGATGTCCAAGGCCGGCAGCATCCGCATTGGAGGGGAACATGCAAAACCCAGGCACGGCTTCTGGACCTGGTTTGCCATGTCCCTGACAGGCGGCATCGGGGCAAGCATCGTCTCCTCCAGCATTGCCCAGCCCGTGGTGTTCCTGGAGAGCATCTGGGGAGAGCTGGAGGGCTACCAAATCGTCCCCGGTTCTACGGAAGCCGTCTTGTTCGCCATGGGACGGTCCCTGCATGAGTGGACGTTTTTCCCCTATGCCTTCTACGGCATCTTCGCTGTCAGCATTGCCTATGTCTGCTTCAATAAAGGGAAATCCGTCTCCCTCTCCAGCACCCTGGAACCTCTCATTGGCCCGCGGGCCTCAAGGCCCGGAATTGCCGCCGCCATCGACGCAATTGCCGTGCTGGCATTGGCGCTGGCCATTGTCGGAACCCTGGGAACCTTTATCGGCCTGGCCACAACCTGCTTCAAAAATGTATACAGCATCGCACCAACTCCCACCCTGATGTTCTTCATCATGCTGTTGACCACAGTTTTATACCTGTGTTCCTCCCTGAGCGGCGTAGAGCGGGGCATTCGATTTTTCAGCCGGCTGAATTTCTGGTTCTATATGTTCCTGCTGGCTGTCATCCTGCTTTTAAGCGGTTCGGTGATCTTCTCCTTGGATACGGTCACCTCCTCCATTGGCTATTGGCTCCAGCATCTCCCCTCGTGGGCTTTTGACACCGGAATAGAGGGAGGAGCAGCTCTTATTCAGGAATGGACCGTATACAACTGGGCCTTCTGGATGGCCTTTGCCCCTGTTACCGGTGTTTTCCTCGCACAGCTCTCGTACGGACATACCATCCGGGAATCGCTGTTTGTCAACTGGCTTATGCCCAGCCTGTTTGCACTCTTGTGGTTCGGTATTTTCGGAGGCTGTGCCATGAATTGGCAGCTCAACGGTATTGTGGATCTGGCCGCAGTCATTCGCCAGGGCGGAACATATGCGGGAATTTGGGCACTTCTGCAGAATATACCATGCGGCGGTATTCTGATCCCGATCACGCTATTCATCATGCTGATCTCCTTCGCCACCAGCGCGGACAACAGTATCACCGTGATTTCCGCTCTGTGTATTCGGGGCAGGCGGATCGGGGACGAAGCTCCTCATACTGTTAAAATCACATGGGGCCTTGTCATTGGATTCCTGTCCTTTCTGCTGATGGCCTATGCCTCCGGAAGCAAGGGCAATGACGGCGTGCGCTATATGGTTGTCACAATCGGAAGTCTTCTCTCTGTGTATATTGTGCTCCATATTGCCTCCTCTGTTAAAATGTTTTTTATTGACCCACACCATACAGGAGCGTCCTCAGCCCAGACCGAAGAATCCACTTCAAGGACAAATTAGCCCCCTCTTCCCCTGTTACTCAGGTGGAATAGACAGGAACGGGATCTCCCTCTTTGCGGAGATCCCGTTCCCTGTATTACACATGTGTCATACTGCCGGAAAACCGGAGTATCTCCCCCTACGCCGCCGCGTTGGCGTTGACCCTCTCAATCACAGCCCGGATGCCCTGCCAGCTCTTCCCCTGCTATACCCGCACCTGCCACCGGTATGTAACCGTCACCCTGTGTCCCGCCGCCGTCCGGTCCGCCCGCTCAAACCTCGCAGTTCGCACGGTCGTCATCTTCTTGACCATCTGGCCACCCACAGAACCGGCCTCACGGCTGGTCAGGTCGCCATTGTAGCCTTCCTTCAGGTTGACGCCCACCTCGGCGGCAGCCTCCATCTTGAACTTATCCATAGCGGCACGGGCCTCGGGAACGTTGATCTTGTTGTTGTTCTTGCTAGACATAATCAGTTTCTCCTTTTCATTCATCATACTCGCTTGAATACCTGTTGGGTTTATTGGGTATCGCAAGCCTAGTTTGACTCGAAAGCAGGAGAATATCCTCTGCTTTTGCCGGAAATTTTTACATAGCATGCATGATTTTATGTTGGCGGTCTCCGCTCTCACACCTCCCCGATCGCCTTCAGGATCACCTCCGGCGTGATAGGCGTTTTGGTAAAGCGCACACCCAGCGCATCGTGCAGGGCGTTCATAATGGCGGGAGCGGCGGGAACGGTGGCAACCTCTGAAACTCCCTTTGCACCATAGGGTCCTTCGGTGTGGGGGTCCTCGATCAATATGATGTCAAACATAGGGGTATCCGCCGCCCGTGGCAAGCCCAGCTGGCCAAAGTTCTTCCGGTCCGGATAGCCATTGGTGACGCTGTAGCCCTCAGACAGGGCATAGCCCATGCCCATGGAAAAGCTGCCCTCGATCTGTCCGGCCACGATCTGGGGATTGATGACCCGCCCGGTGTCGTTGGCGGAGATCACATGCAGCACCCGCACAGCGCCCGTGCGCTTGTTGACCTCCAGAATCACGCACTGGGTAAGAAAGGCATATCCCCGGTAATTCCGGTAAGGGTCGCCGTTTTGGGCGGCCTCTGCCTGGCCGGTAAGGCCGTAAGTTCTGGGTGAAACATGCCTGTGGGAAGTCCGCCGCACCTGACCCGGACGCCAGGGGTCCGCAGCCAGCCCATCCCGCATTTTTTTCGCCGCCTCATACACCGCCCGGCCGGTGTCCAGGGTCTGCCGCTCGCTCACCGCCTGGCGGTGGGGCAGTGTGTCCGCCGTATCGCCGCTGATGATGGTGAAGATCTCCTCGTCCTCGTCCAGTGTCTCCGCGGCGATCTGCACCATGGCGGTTCGGAAGCCCTGTCCCATATCGATACCTGAGAGAGCAATGTCATAGGTCCCGTCCTCCTTCTTCGTCAGAATACAGCCGCCGTCGTCCGGATTGCCCTTGCCCACACCCACATTCTTAAAGCCGCTGGCAACGCCCACGCCCAAAGCCAGATGGGGCTCCGCATCTTCATATAACTTACGGTAGCGGGCAATAACAGACCTGGCCTTATCCCGGCAGATCTCAATGGTCCGCAGGATACCCACGCTCTCCCGCACGATCTCGCCGGTCATGGTCCTGTCGTTTGGCCGCAGGGCGTTGCGAAGGCGGATCTCAAAGGGATCCATCCCCAGCTTCTCCGCCGCCTGGTCGATCATGGTTTCAATGCAGTTGGCGCTCTGGTTGATGCCATAGCCCCGAAAGGCGCCGCCCTGCGCCGTGTTGGTCCGCACCGTGTAAGCGTGGATACGGGCCGCGTCGATCCGATAGGGCCCCAGAGCGAAGATGCATCCCTGCTCCAGCACCCCGGGACTTAGTCCCTTGTAAGGACCGGCATCTGAGGTAAGCAGGCAGTCGATATAGCGAAAGCGTCCCTCCCTGTCAAAGGCAAGCCGATAGCGGTTTTCATACCGATGCCGCTTTGTAGACAGCAGCAGAGACTCCCTGCGTTTGAGGGCAATCTGCACTTTTTTCTTTGTGACCCAGGCCGCCACTGCCGCCGCGGCTTCAATGGTGGCGTCACACTTACTGCCAAAACCGCCGCCCAGAGGCGCCGCCGTCACCCGCACCCGCTCCACCGGGAGGTTCAGGATGGGCAGCAGCATACGCTGGATCTCAAAGGGGGACTGGGTACAGCTGGTGAGCCACACGCCGTCGGTCTCCGCATCGTAGCATCCCAGGGCGCACTCCGGCTCCAGACAGGCGTGCTCCTGCCGCTCAAAGTAATAGTCCGCAGCAACGCTTTCCAGGCCCGGCCGGAGCTTTTCCCTCTCAATATCGCCGGAGCAAAAGTCGATGGTACGAACGATCTGTTCCCCGCCCATGGCATAGCTGTCCTGAATTTCAAAGACGCCGGGCAGAGGCTCATATTCCACCTCTACCAACCGGGCCGCCTGCCGGGCGTGGTCCTCGGTGTCCGCCACCACAAGGGCCACCATATCCCCCAGAAAATTCACCTCCTTCCCACACAGCACCGGCTGCTCGGGGTTAAAGCAGGCAAACCGGTTCTCTCCCGGCACATCCCTGCAGGTCAAAACCCGCAATACGCCCTCCGCCGATTCCGCCCTGGCACAGTTGATAGACAGGATTCTGGCGCGGGGGTATTCGGACCAGGTAAAAGCGCCGTACCAGGTATCCCTATCGTCCCGGTCACAGGTGTAGGCAAGGGTGCCGGACACCTTGGCAGTGCCGTCGGCGTCGATGGAGGGCTTGCCCACATGGCGTCCGGTCAGTCCCGCCGCCGTGACGTCATTCGGGCTGTCATAGGTCTCGATCCGGATGTTCTCCATGGTCTGATACGCCTGCACGGCGGGGTCTTCCCCCCGCAGCCGTGCCGCCGCCAGCTGCACGGCCTGGATGATCTTTACATAGCCGGTGCAGCGGCAGTAGTTGTTTTTCAGCGCCGAGGCGATCTCCTCCACGGTGGGGTCCGGATTTTTATCCAGCAGCGCCTTGGTGGCCATCACCATGCCCGGGGTACAAAAGCCGCACTGCACAGCGCCGATATCCAAATACGCCTGCTGGATGGGGTGAAGCGCCCCGTCCGGCCCCTGCATTCCCTCAATGGTGAGAACGTGCTTACCCTCCAGCCTGTCCAGACGGGTGACACAGGCGCGAACGGCTTCACCGTCCACA
>CATNDT010000038.1 GCA_950097035.1 uncultured Oscillibacter sp. | reverse complement strand
CCTGCCCTTTCAGCACCCCTCACAGATAGAGCGGGCAGAGATCAGCTGTGAAAGATCTGCCCCGTTTTGATAGCGGCTTTTGCACAGCGCCGTGCACCGGTGGTAGGCGTCAAAGCGGGCCGTGGCAGCCACAGGGTCGCCGTAGGCCTTCCAGCAGCCGCAGCAGGTGTAGTTCCGACCGTGGTTTTCGATGAACCCCACCACATCCTCCAGGGGATATCCCAGGAATACGCCAATTTCGTGGGGAAACGCATCCTCCCGGCGAAGACGGCGGCACAGCTGCTCCAGCAGTGCACCGCAGCTGTGGGGCGGCGAATAGCCCCGCTGCTCCAAAAACGCCCCGATCGCCGGTTCCGCCAGGATCTGCCGGAGCCAGACCGCCCGATAGACATACAGCACTCTGGCGTCTGTGCGGGAACAGACGTGTAAAACCCGCAGCGTAAGGCCAAAGGGCGCCAGCTCCCGGCCCAGCTGAAGGATGTTCCGATCCGCCTGCGTCGGTATTTCCGCCCGGTAGCGGAACAGGCTGGCCGGCTTCAGCCCCATCAGCGTGGGTGCGCCGAACTCCACCAATACGGAAATAAGTCTCTGCTCCGTTTGCCTCCGCCCCTTTTTCCGCCGTTTCGGCCCAACGGCAAGTGATACTATAGTATGCGCTGTTTCCGTGTTTTTACATATGCCCGTAGATAGTCGCAGCCGGCGGCCCGCTCCCTCTGCGCCGCCGGGAATTTTGCGTTTTTTCCCTTCTTTTGAGTAGACGCACGGTGTAAACTGTGGTATAATCCCGCAAGAGCACTTGTTCCTTGCAGCCGGGGTCCTGCATGCCCGGCTTATAGGGGAAGAGGGGTAGGTTATATGGATAATCAGATGATATGGCAGGAGACGTTCAATATCGGGGTAGATATTATTGACAAAGAGCACCAGCGGCTATTTAAGATTATCAACAAGCTCTTTGCCCTTAAAGAAGCGGAGAAGAACAGTCAGTGGGCGTGCCAGGAGGGCATCAAGTACTTCAGGGGCCACGCCATCAAGCACTTTGCAGACGAGGAGCAGTACATGGCGTCCATCGGCTACGAGGGGCTTGCGCAACACAGGCAGATCCACCAGGGATTCCGGCAGAACACGCTTCCGGCGCTGGAGCAGGAGCTGGAGCGGACCGGATATGCCCAGGACGCGGTCGACCATTTTCTTGGGGTCTGCGCCGGGTGGCTGATTGGGCATACCCTGACGGAGGACCAGGCCATCGGGGGGGGGGGGGGGACCAGCCGGGGGAACAACCTCCTGCCGGAGGAGGAGCTGGACGCCGTTAAAAAGGTGATTGTTCAGCTGATGTTCGACATGTTCCACCTGGAGTCCCAGGCGATTAGCGACGCCTACGGCGGCGAGCGGTTTGGCAGAGGTGTGTACTACCGCCTGGTCTATGGCACGGAAAAGGACGAAAAGAGGCAGGAGATTCTCCTGATTTTGGAGGAGAAGCTGCTGATTAACACTGTGGGAAAGATCATGGGAATCCAGACCAACAAACTGGACACGATGCTGATTAATGCTGCCAGATATACAGCGCGGCAGTTTGTGGGGCGGATCATAGAGCACCTTCCAGCGGCAAAGGACTATACGCTGAAAGAGGAAAACCTTTTGTCCTATGAGCAGTTCCGGCAGATATTTGAGAAGGAGCAGCCTCAGGTCAGCCTGCTGTTCAACACAGGCGGCGCGGGATACTTCGCCTATTGCGCCATTGCGCCCCATATGCTGGAAAATGGCATTGCAACACCCATCGAGGCGGAGAACGCCGCCGCCGAGGTGGAAAAATACCTGATGCGGCAGGAAGAGGAGCGCCGGGCGGATACTAAGCCCAGAATCCTTGTGGTGGACGACTCCATGACGATCCGGCGCGCCATGCAGGACCTGCTGAGCGGGGACTATGCGGTGTCGCTGGCGGAGTCCGGCGTTTCCGCCATTCGGGCCATTACGCTGAACCGGCCGGACCTGATCCTTCTGGACTATGAAATGCCGGTCTGCGACGGAAAGCAGACGCTGGAGATGCTCCGCTATGAGAAGTCCTTTGCGGATATCCCGGTTGTTTTCCTCACCGGCAGAAGTGACCCGGAGCTTGTGAAGACGCTGTTGGCCCTAAAGCCGGCGGGGTACCTGCTGAAATACTTAAAACCGGCGGAGCTCAAGAAAAAAATCGACGATTTTTTTGAGAAGAACAGGGGAAAAAACGACCCCGTCTGACAAGGCGGCACAGCCCCTGTCCGGACCCGCCGAAAACGCTGCGGAGATTTGTGTCAACCACAAATCTCCGCAGCGTTTATTTCCTAAAACGTATGCAGCAGTGCCAGTGCCTCTTCCTCTGTGGCCAATCCGTCTGAAAAGGCTGTGGCGGAGCCGGCGGCCGCGCCCAGACGGTGGGCCGCAGCGTAGTTCCGCTCCTTTAGCCAGCCCGCCAGAAAGCCGGCCACCATGGAATCCCCCGCGCCCACGGAGTTCCGCACCGTACCGCCGGGTACACCCAGGCGGCGGCAGACTCCCGTCTCGTCCAGCAGCAAAGACCCCGACCCGGCCATGGACACCAGCACATTCCGCGCCCCCCGCTCCTGCAGGCGGCGGGCGCAGTCCTGGATCTCCCCGTCGCCGGAGAGCTCTTTTCCAAAAATCTCCCCCAGCTCAATGCTGTTGGGCTTGATGAGGAAGGGGCGGTAGGGCAGCACCGCGCACAGCAGATCCCGGGTGGCATCCACCACAGCGAGGACCCCTCGACCCTTCAGCCGGGCCAGAATGCGCTGGTAGACATCATCGGGGAGCGTGGCCGGGATAGAGCCCGCCAGCACCAGCACATCTCCTTCCCGCAAGAGATCCAGCTTGGCAAAGAGCGCGTCCAGCGCCACCGCGGGGATGGCGGGACCAACGCCGTTGATCTCCGTCTCCTGCTCCGCCTTGATCTTTACGTTGATGCGGGTGAGCCCCTTCTCCAGCCAGATGAAATCCGTGTGGATACCGGCTCTCTGCAGACCCTGCTCCAGGGCCTGGCCGGTGAACCCCGCCAAAAAACCCAGCGCCACATTGTCCACGCCAAGATTCCGCAGCACTGTGGACACATTGATGCCCTTGCCGCCAAACTGGATCTCGTCGCTCCGGGTCCGATTGACCTCCCCGGCCCGGAAGCGGTCCATACGGACCACATAGTCCAGCGCCGGGTTAAACGTCACTGTATAAACCATGGATTAAACCTCCTTGACCGCTGTATGTTCCGCATATCTCTGGTCCCGCAGGCGGTCGGTAATAATCGCGGCTGACGGCAGGGGGAACATGGCCGCCGCCGTGACCGTGCCGAATTTGCTGGAATCCGCCAGCACATAGGTCTCCTGAGCACGCTCCGCCGCCAGGGCCTTGACCATGGCCTCCTCCGGGTCCGGCGTGGTAAAGCCCTGGCTAACGGCAATTCCGTTGACGCCCAAAAAGGCCCTGGTAAAGTTGTACCGCTTTAAATCCTCCAGAGCGCCTCCGCCCACGATGGACAGTGTGCCCGGCTTCAGCAGCCCGCCCAGCAGATAGGTTTTCAGCCCCCGCCGGGGCAGGCGCTGGGCGCACTCCACGCTGTTGGTGACAAAGGTGGCCCGGGGCGCCTGAATATACTCCACCATGTGCATAACGGTAGAGCCCGCGTCAAGAAAGACAACGTCGCTGTTTTGAATCAGCCCGGCGGCATACCGGGCGATCCGCCGCTTTTCCGGCGTGTGGAGCTGGCGCTTGACCTCCATATCCAGCTCCTCCCCGTGAAACGCCTCCCGCACCAGCAGGGCCCCGCCGTGGACCTTGTTCAGCTTTCCACGTTGGGCCAGCTCCGTCAGGTCCCGGCGAATGGTGGCCTCGGACACGCCGGTCACCTTGCACAGGTGCGCTACGCTCACCGCCTGCTCCTTCTCCAGCTCCAGCAGAATCTGCTCCATTCTCTGCTCTGCCAACATGGTCAGACACCTCCGAAAATCCTGTTGGCTACTATCATACCATCATTATGGATCAAATTCAAGCGTCTTCAATCACGTCTCTTCTTCCGGATAGGTTACGCCCCAGGTCCGCCTCAGGCACGTCATCAATTCCATCACCTCGGCGGTGTGGGAGAGCAGCATATCCCCCTCGCCGGCGGCGGCGGCCTCCATATCCGCGATCTCATACCGCAGGGCGTCCTCTTTTCGGCCGGCCTGTATCCGCTGGGCCGCACCGGTCTCCGCATCCACAATGAGAGCTTCGTCGGCCCGGGGATACTCCATGATCTCGATATAGCCCTTTTCGCAGGAGATCACCGCCCGCTTCGGCTGCCTGGAGTGAAGAGAGAGGGTGGCAGAGACCATCTGCCCCTCGCGGTTTGCCATAATGAGAACGGCGCTCTCGTCCACGCCGGTGGGGGCCATCCGCACAAAGGACTGCATCTGATCCGGGGTGGACTCCAAAAACAGCCGGGCGAGGGACAGGGCGTACACGCCGATGTCCAGCATGGCGCCTCCGGCCAGACTGCGGCTGAAGAAGCGGTTGCCCATGTCGTAGTCCTTAAAGCTGCCAAAGTTCAGCTGGACGAGGTTTACCCGGCCCAGCGCCCCGGAGGCAAGGCGCTCCCGCAGCAGGCGGTAAATGGGCATGTGGTAGATGGTCATGGCCTCGCCCAGGACCACATGGTTTTCCCGGGCCAGCCGGGCCGCCCGCCCCAGCTCCTCGCTGTTGAGCGTAATGGACTTCTCACACAGCACATGCTTGCCGTGGGACAGCGCCGCTTCCAGAAAGGCCATGTGGGTGTTGTGGGGTGTGGTGATATAGATGGCGTCGATTTCCGGGTCGGTGAACATCTGGCGGTAATCCTCATAGACCTTGCGCACACCGTACTTTTTCCCAAAGGCAGCCGCCTTTTCCGGGGTGCGGTTTCCCACGGCGTCCAGCCTGCGGCCCATCCTCTGAAGGGCGGCGGCCATTTCATTGGCGATGACCCCGGTGCCCAGCACCGCCCAGCGCAGCTGTCGGTTGTCGCTCATATCCATACCTCATTTCTTTTTTTTACCTGCCTCCTGCCGGATGACAGTCAGGCCTTCTTTTTCTTCAGCAGGCCCAGCATCAGCATCCCCACCACTGCGCCAATTGCCAGCGCGGCGGCATAGCCCAGGGGGTTCTGCATGACCGGAAAGACAAACAGGCCGCCGTGGGGCGCGGGAGAGGCGCAGCCAAAGGCCATGGACAGGGCGCCTGCCACGGCGGAGCCCGCCATGCAGGAGGGAATGACCCGCAGGGGATCGGATGCCGCGTAGGGAATCGCGCCCTCAGTGATGAAGGACAGACCCATAATAAAGTTTACAGGACCGGACTTGCGCTCGTCAACTGTATAGCGGTCCTTGAAGAAGATGGTGGACAGGGCGATGGCCAGGGGCGGAACCATGCCGCCCGCCATTACCGAAGCCATCACCGGAGAGAAGCCGCCCTCCGCCATGGCGATGGAGGCGGTGCCGAAGACGTACGCGGCCTTGTTAATGGGGCCGCCCATGTCGGTGGCCTGCATTCCGGCCACCAGGGCCCCCAACAAAATCGCAGAAGAGCCGCCCATGGAGTTGAGGCCGTTGGTCAGGGCGTTGTTGAGCATACCCACAAAGGGGTTGATGGCGCACATGAACACACCGATAAACAGCAGACCCAGAACGGGGTAGATCAGGATGGGCTTCAGCCCCTCCAGAGAATCCGGCATCCTGTCGCAGAGCTTGCGGAGATACTTCATGAAGTAACCGCCCACAAAGCCGGCCAGCAGGCCGCCCAGAAAGCCGGCGGAAACGATCTCCGCCGTGGGGTCCGCAAAATAGGCGAAGGTTGCGCCGGTGGCCGCCAGAGAGCCGCCCACAAAGCCCACCATCAGGCCGGGCCGGTCGGCGATGCTCTGGGCGATAAAGGCCGCCAGGATGGGTACCATAAATCCAAAGGCGATGCTGCCCACCCTGTTGAAAAAGGCGGGGAGCACCCAGGAGGAGCCAAAGGCGGAGGTGCCTGCCGCGCCGCTGTCCAGCAGGAAGGACAGGGCCATCAGGATGCCGCCGCCAATGACAAAGGGCAGCATGTGGGATACGCCGTTCATCAGCTGCTTGTAGACCTGGCGGCCCGCGCTCTCGCCGGCGGCAGCGTCCTCTGCGGCGCCGCCCTGGTGGTGATATACCAGGGCCTGGCCGTTTAGGACCTTTTGGATCAGCGCCTCCGGCCTGTTGATGCCGTCGGACACCGGGACTCGCAAAAGGGGCTTGCCGTCAAACCGGGCCAGGTCCACGTCTTTGTCGGCGGCGATGATGATGCCGTCGCAGCCGGCGATCTCCTCCCGGGTGAGGATGTTTTTGGCGCCGCCGGAGCCCTGGGTCTCGGCCTTTACGCCGATTCCCAGCTCCCGGCCCTTTTTCTCCAGGGCCTCCGCCGCCATATAGGTGTGGGCGATGCCGGTGGGGCAGGCGGTGATGGCCAGCACCCGGAGACCGTCTTTGACTCCGGACGCCTTCGCTGCAGACTCGTCCGGGTATTTGGCCCGCTCCTGGGTGTCGATCAGGTTCAGGAACGTCTCCGCGTCTCCGGCGTCCAGCAGCTTGCGGCAGAATTCCTCGTCCATCAGCATCACCATCAGCCGGGAGAGCATCTCCAGGTGGAGGTCTCCACCCTCCTTGGGCGCGGCGATCATAAAGAACAGTCTGGAGGGCAGTCCGTCCGGCGCCTCATAGTCCACGCCCTCCAAAACGGTAATGGCGGCAAGACCGGCCCGCTTCACAGCGGTGCTCTTGGCGTGGGGCACGGCAATGCCGCTGCCAATAGCGGTGGAGCTCATGGCCTCCCGGGCCAGGATATCGGTTTTGTACTGCGCGGTGTCGCTGAGGTTTCCGGCCCGGTTTTGCAGATCCACCAGCAGGTCGATGGCTGCGGCCTTGTCGGCCGGAGCGGCATGCAGCCGGATGCCGTCCGTCCGAAGCAAATCGATAATACGCATTTTACAACTCCCCTTGCAATCTTATTTGATTAAATACGATTATTTGCTTTTGTATTTGAATGATATCAAATGAATCGTGCATGGTCAAGCGTATTTCATCATTTTCAATCACGAAAAGAGGGGCGGCTTTTTGGAGAGTTTTCACAAGAGGGCGCCTCACGCCACAATCGGCGGATTTGCCGCTGCTGCTTTGGCAGCAGCGGCAACTGAACGGTCGCCAGAGGCTGGAATGCCCCCGGCGACCTCAATCGATACGCTCCAACGCATTGAATATTTGGCGATACTGATCTCTGTTCTCCGCCTTGCACACACAGTAGTAGGTTACTTCCGCCTGCTCATCTATAATGGGAATTACTGCGCGATTTTCAGGCACGCCGTCCCGGTTCATGTGGGCGTCGGTAGTAAAAAAGGGAAATTCACTTATCCCGGCTACCTCTCCGAATGCCTCCCATTCACTGATCATAAGAAAGTGGGCATTTGGCAATTTTTCCCGGCAGAAGTCGCGCCAGAAGCCGATATCAGTATAGAGGAGAAGATTCTGCCCATCAATGTCCGCTGGAGCAAGTTCCTTTCGGGCCGCCAACGGGTGTGCCAGAGGGACAGAGAGAAACAGCTTCTCTTTTCTGAACGGCTGCCCACACAGGCCGGCCCCCGGGGGATTGTGGGTGACAATAATCTGGTAAAAGCCTTTATGCAAGCCGGTTATCAGGTCCTCGTCTGTGGTCTGCATCTCTGTGAAGACGGCCATTTGAGGATAGAGCCGGGCCAGCAGAGGCGACAGATCCCAGAGGGGCGCCGGGGCGCAGACACCCAGAGAAAGCGTGCGGCGGCTTCGGTCAAAAAGTCGCAGCTGCTCCTCCATTTCCCTGCTCTGCTCCAACAGTTTTTTCCCTAACTGAGCTGCCAGTATGCCGTTTTCATTCAGAGTTAGTTTGTTCTTTGTTCTCTTAAACAGAGATATCCCCAAATTTTCCTCCAGCTTTTTCATAGATTGGCTTAAAGCGGGCTGAGAGATATGCAGTTCCTCCGCGGCTCCGGACAGGGTGCCCCGCTGCGCAAAGGCCATGAGCTGTTCTAACAGATAAAGCTCCACCATTAAACTCCCCCCTCTAGTATTTGTTTTAATTATAGCACATTTCAAAACTGATATTGTACTTCTGTTCAAACTTTTGCTATTATAGCCTCAATAAAATTTAAGGAGGCCCTCTCAAATGGACTTTATCTCTCTAAATAACGGCGTAAAAATGCCTCTGGAGGGTTTTGGCGTGTTTCAGGTGCCCGATCCCGCCCGGTGTGAGCAGGCCGTACTGGACGCTATCAGCACTGGTTATCGCCTGATCGACACCGCTGCCGCCTATATGAATGAGCAGGCGGTAGGCGCCGCTGTGAAAAAATGCGGTGTTCCCCGTGAGGATCTATTTATCACCACCAAGCTATGGGTGCAGGATGCCAGCTATGAGGGCGCTAAAGCAGCCATCCAACGCTCTTTGGATAACCTGGGCCTGAATTATCTGGATCTATATCTCATTCATCAGCCTCTTGGCGACTATGTGGGCGCCTACAGGGCCATGGAGGCGGCCTACGGGGAGGGGAGGCTCCGGGCCATCGGTGTGTGCAATTTTTATCCTGCCCGGCTGACCGATTTTTGCGAAACCGTAGAGATTGCACCCGCTGTCAATCAGGTGGAGCTTCACCCTTTTTTCCAGCAGGAAAACGCCTTGGCACTGATGAAAGAGTACGGTGTGGTCCCCGAAGCATGGGGGCCTTTTGCCGAGGGCAACTTTAATATCTTTACGCACCCGGTTCTGAGCAAAATTGGAAATCGATACGGCAAGTCGGCCGCCCAGGTGGCCCTGCGTTGGAATGTTCAGCGGGGAGTGGTCGTCATCCCCAAGTCTGTTCACAGGGAGCGGATGGAACAAAATTTTAATATTTGGGACTTCCGGCTCTCCCGGGAGGATATGGATGAGATTGCCGGGCTGGATATGGGGCATAGCCGGATCGTCAGCCACGATGACCCCGGCTTTATTAAAATGCTCCACGGGTTGAAAGTACACGACTAAGAGAGGGACAGGCAAAGGCCGCCCTGCTGAATGACAGGTTCAGCAGGGCGGCTTACTCCTTCGCAGGTATTCTTCAAAGAGAAACCATCCATCTTATGTCTGTTAAGAGGTCTGCGGAGCGTAGATTGCTTTCACGGACTTTATGCGGTAGAATAAGGTCAGAGGTGAACAATATGGACATCAAAAGAAAAAAGGAGCTTTTAGCGGCGTATCATGACCGCCGCCCGGAAATGGGTGTAATCGCCTTTCGGTGCGGCGCAACGGACGAGACGTTTTTGACGGCCGCCACAGACATTGCCGCAAAATTTAACCGGATTCGCTTTCAGCTCTCTGCCGGGAGCTGTCCCAATAAGAGGTTGCAGGAACTCTGGAAGCAATACGGCGAGGACGCCTTTGAACTCCGGGTGGTAAAGCGCCTGGAATACGATGATCCGAAGGAGGATCACACGGAAGAACTGGAAACGCTCTGTGAGCTGTGCCTGCTTGAAGATCCGAAAGCAAGGAGGGTTTGGAAATGAACGAAAGAGTTGTTGTGACCGCAAACGGGTATGACCGGTTTAGATGGCCGCAATGCCCATCGCTCTGATATCAAACGGCTGACGCTGGGCGCTTCCGCCCTGAAAGAGAATCAGGCCATGCAGATCGCGGCCCACTTATGGACGGCCCGGGAGGACGGTGCGCTGAAATTGAGCGCTGAGCGACCTCAAACAGTTACCTGTGCGGCTGATTCGGATCATCGCGCGGTATTTGTAATGGGAAGGAGGCCCGCAAATGGATTGCGTGAAAGTGGGAAAACTCATTTTCCGGCTTCGTACGGAAAAGGGGCTGACACAAAAACAGGTTGCAGATCAGCTGAATATCAGCAATAAGACGATTTCAAAATGGGAGTGCGGCCTGGGATGCCCCGACGTTTCCCTTTGGGAAGCACTGGCGAATGTGCTGGGAGCAGATGTTCTCAAATTACTTCAGGGGGAACTGAACCCCAACCGCCCTGACGTGGGGAAAATGGATCGGATACAGTTTTACGTCTGCCCTGTCTGCAGAAATATCCTCACCAGCACAGGGGCCGCTTCTGTTGCCTGCTGCGGGCGGAAGCTGCAGCCGCTGACGCCGGACACGACCGCCCCTGAACACACACTGCAGATAGAAGAAGTTGACGCCGAATATTATGCCACTGTGCGGCACGAAATGCGGCGGGAGCATTATCTTCTTTTCGCAGCCTGTGTAAATGATGATCGCGTTTGGCTCAACAGGCTATACCCTGAGCAGGGCCCCAATTTCCGATTTCCCAATATGCAGGGCGGCGGAAGTCTGTATCTGTACTGTACTGAACACGGATTGATGAAATACGCGCTTGATGGTTTGCTGAACCGGAGTAGACAACTTCAGGGAAGGCGCCCTGATATAGACGGATAGAGAGCATATGCCGAAGCGTATCCGGCGCCCTTATCTTCGGCGTTCTCTTCCTCGTGCCGCCTTCGGGTCGCCGCTTCAGTCCGCACACCTTCTCCATTCTGTCCGGGTTTTCACAGGCTTATCGGCTTCGGAAAGATGTCAGCCCTTGACAGAGCCGGCGGTGACCCCCTTGATAATGGACTTGGAGAGGAATATATACACCGCCAGAACCGGCAGGATTGCCAGCAGAATAAACATGTACACCTTGCCCAGATCGAACTTGGAGTAGTCCGCCGCCCGGAGCTGGGCGATCATGATGGGCACGGTTTTCAGTTCCGCCTTGTCCAGCAGAAGGGCGGGCAGGAAGTAGTTGTTCCAGGACTCCACAAAGGAAAAAATCATCTGCACCGCCAGGGCGGGCTTGAGCATGGGCAGAATGATGCGGTTGAAGGTGTAAAACTCCCCGGAGCCGTCTACCCGGGCGGCGTCAATGATCTCCATGGGCAGGGTGCTCTCCATGTACTGCTTCATGTAGAAGAACACAATGGGGGCCGCAATGCCCGGGAGGATCAGGGGCAGGTAGCTGTTGGTCAGGTGGAATTTATAGCACAGCTGCACGAAGCCCGCGGCGGAGACCTGCTTGGGAATGACCATCACCGCCATGATAAAGGTGAAGGCCGCCCGTTTCAGCTTGAAGTCGTAGGCGTGAAGCCCGTAGGCCGTCAGGGCGGAGAAATAAGTGGTTAGTACAGAGGTGCAGGTGGCCACGATAAAGCTGTTCAGCATTCCCCGAGGAATGTTGATAGAGGCGTCGTTCCAGGCGTTTTTCAGATTGGTCAGAAAATTCCCCTGGGGCCAAAAGCGGAAGCCGCCCTGGAGGTCCGCGTTGCTCCGGCTGGCGTTGACGATCAGCAGGTAAAAGGAAAACAGACAAAGGACGCTAAGAAAAACCAGAATGATGTAGACCACAGCCCGTGTGGCCAGCAGCATGGCGCGGGCCTTCCGGCTCTCAGAGGAATTTGCTTGTTTCATCGCTTCCGCCTCCTTACTGCTCCCGCTGCCGGGTCAGGGACTTGAACACCAGAACGCTGAGCAGACCAGTGAGGATGAAAACCACCACTGAGATGGCTCCGGCCATGCCGTAGTTCTTGCTGGTGCCAAGGTAGTTGTTCAGGTACATGATGAGGGTTGTGGACGAGCGGTTTGGCGTGCCCAGGCCGTTGGTGAGCACCTGGGGAACGTCGAACATCTGGAGGCCGCCGATGAGGGCCGTGATGATGGTATAGACCAAAATAGGTGTCAGCAGGGGCAGCGTCACCCGGAAGAAGGTCTGAAGAGAGCTGGCCCCGTCGATGGTGGACGCCTCAAAGAGGCTCTGGTCGATACCCATAATGCCCGCCATCAGCAAAATGGTGGTGTTGCCGAACCACATCAGAAAATTCATCAGGCAGATCAAACTCCGCACGGTGAATTTCATGGCGAAAAAGTCGATGACGTGATCTGACCAGCCCAGCTGTATCAAAAGCTGGTTCACCGGGCCCACGTTGGAAAACAGGGTATAGAACAGCATGGAGAAGGCGGAGGCCATGATGAGGTTGGGCAGGTAGATCACGGCCTTGAAAAACGCCTGGCCCTTGATCCGCAGCCGGTAGCTGGTGAAGAAGATGGCCAGCAGCAGAGCGATGACGATCTGCGGAACGGCGCCCCCCAGCCACAGGGCCACGGTGTTGCCCGCGTACTTCAAGATGTCCACGCTGCCGCTGGAATCGGGGGTGAAGAGGGTGACGTAATTTTTCAGCCCCACGAAATTCGGCCCCACCTGGGTCAGGCCTTCCCGGTAATTTTCAAAAAAGCTGTTGTAGACGGTCAGCACCTGGGGGGCCAGGTGGAAGACGGCGTAGGCGAGGAAAAACGGCGCGATAAAGATATAACCCCATTTGGCGTAGCTGACGCCCTTGCGGCGGAGCGGCTGCTTTCCCATGGCGATTCCTCCTTCTGTTAAAAATCAGCGGGCTGGGGCAGGGCTTTCACCCCGCCCCAGCCGACGGTTTGCCGCGTCAGGGGGCGGCGCTGATCCGGTTTTACGGGGTGACGATGCTGGGATATTTCTCGTTGACGTATTTATAGAAGTTGCTCATGGCCTCTTCCTCAGAAACGGTACCCTTGCAGTATTCGCGCCAGTTGGCCTGGAGTCCCTCGTTGAGGAGCTGGTCATAGACCGTCTGATTTTCAAACTTAATATTTCCGGCCATTTCCACGAACATGGCGGTGTCGTTCTGGCCGCCCAGGAAGGCGTTTCCGAATTCAGGATTTTCCGCGAATTTGGCGTTGACGGCTTTGTTGTTGGAGAACTGGGCCTCTTTCTCCACCAGCAGGGAGCAGACTTCCTCGTCGTTGATGAAGGTGTTCATCACGTCGGCCAGCATGGTGGGGTTATCGGAGCCGGAGGCGGCCAGCAGCCAGGTGCCGCCCCAGAAGTGGGCCTGGGGACCCTGGCAGATGGCCCAGTCGCCGGAGCAGCCCTTCTCAGCGTCCTGGGCGTTGCCCATGGAGAAGTTGAAATACCACGCGGGGCCGAAGTAGCACATGGCTTTGCCGGAGGCGAACATCTGGGCGGTGCACTCGTCGGACCAGATGTCGCAGTCCTGGGTGTAGCCCTTGTCGGAGAAGTCCTTGGCCTGTTTCATCCAGGCCTGGATATTTTCGTCGATCTGGAGATTGTTGTTTCCGTCCACCCAGGGAGCGGAGACGTTGTTGGAGAACACCCGGTAGGTGGCGGACTCGGATGCGGTCATGAGGTAGCCCTTGGCGGCGGCCTGCTCGGCCACGGCGTTGAACTTGTCCCAGTCGGAGACGGCGGCCTGGACCTGGGCGGGATCATCGGTACCCAGCACGTCCTTGGCAATGGAGCGGCGGTAGATCATGGCGGCGGGGCAGCACTGGAAGGATACGCCCTTCACCACGCCGCTGGAGTCTGAGGCAGCCTGGACGGTATAGGGATAGGCGTTGGAGAAATCGGTGACGCCCAGCGCGGTAATATCCTGGGTGGCGCCGCTGTTGGTGTATTTGAGGATGTAGTCGGCCTCGGCCAGGAACATATCCACCTTGTCGTCGGCGGCGGCTCCGGCCTGGCCCATCAGGGCGGCGTCCAGCTTATCCTGGTAAGCGCCGTCGGCGCTGGGGGTGATAATCCAGTTCACCGTGATCCCCTCGGGGACCTGATAGTATTTCTCGAAGAAGCCCTTGTATTCTTCGTTCCAGGCGTAGATATTGAACACCTTGCCCTCCTGGGCGGGGGCGGAATCTCCGGACGGGGCGGAATCTCCGGACGAGCCGCTGCAGGCGGCAAGAGACAACGTCATGGCAAGGACAAGCAGCAGAGTGAGCATCTTTTTCATCTTGATAATCCTCCTTCATAAAATGTGAGACACTTCCGTGGGAACCATGCGATCATGAACCGCGCTTCCGGCGCGGGGATCACCAGAGGGGATTCTCTGCGGCGAAGCTGCAGAGAAAAGAAGCCATGGCTTCTTTGGCAAAGAGTTCAGCCCAGCCGCAGGACAGAGCGTCCCTCCCGCAGGGCGCCGGGGATGAGGAACCGGTCCGGCAGGGCTGTCCGGGGCTTTTCGATCAGCTCGATCAGCTTGGCCGCCGCCGTCCTCCCCAGGACATCCGTATCCTGGTAATAGGTGGTCAGCCGGGGATGGATGACGCTGGCCAGGTGGATGCCGTCGTATCCGGTGACGGAGACATCCTCCGGCACCCGCAGGCCCATTTCCTGAATGGCGTTGAGTCCGCCGATGGCGGAGAAATCGTCCGGCAGCAGAATGCAGGTGGGCGGCTCCGGCAGCTCCAGCAGGGCCCGGGTCAATCTGCCGCAGCAGTCCGGGTCGTGGTAGACGCCCTCGGCTACATACTCTTCGGGCACGCACACGCCCAGCTCCTCGCAGGCGCGGTAAAAACCGATCAGGCGGTTTTCCGTGACGGCGGTGCGCTCACCGTGGATAAAGGCGATCCTCCTGTGTCCCAGCTCATAAACATGGCGGACCAGAGTCTCCGCGCCGCTGACGTTGTCGGAGACCACCGCCATGCGGTTGTTGAACACGTGGTCGATGGTCACCACCGGTAAAGAGGAGTTCACCAGCTCCAAAACCTGGGGATCGCTGAAATCCACGCAGGCGATGATTACGCCGTCCAGGCTGCGGTAGCGGCAGTGCTGGAGATAGGTGGTAGGCTTGTTTCCGGCGTGGCGGTTGATGAAGGTGATATCGTAGCCTCTGGCCTCCGCCTCTTCTTTCAGGCTGTTAAGGACGGCGGAAAAATACTCGTGGGCCAGGCCGCTCCGGCGCTCGTCCACAAACAGCACGCCGATGTGATAGGTCCGGTTGGTTTTCAGGGCCCGCGCAGCGGAATTGGTCAGGTAGCCCATCTCGTCGGCGGTTCGGAGAATGCGCTCCCGGGTCTCCTGGCCGATATCCTGCTGTCCGTTGAGCGCCTTGCTGACAGAGGCGACAGATACGCCGCAGCGTTGGGCGATGTCCTTCATAGAGACCATGTTCGCTTGACCACCTCCCTTTTCGTTCGAGTTCCTTAATCGTTTTCGTAAATTTAACATACCCGATTTTTCCAAAAAATGCAAGTCCTTTTTTCGACTTTTCCGGCAAAATAACCAGATTTTGTAATTTACATCAAATAGTCTTACGAAAAATTAGGCATTGCGCCCGCGAAAATTTACTTAAATCAGGAAGGGATTCCTTTGGATCTGGCTTAAGCCCGCAGCGGAGGCGGTTCTCTGTCAAAAATTGTGAAAAATTAGAAATCCGCTCTTGCATTTTACAAAAAAATCCGATATTCTGTAGATAGTTAATTGGACAAAACAACAACTTAATCGTTTTCGATATGGGCGGCGAACAGCCGGCCTATTACCATGCAGGAGGAAACGTCTATGCAATTTGGACACTTTGACGCTCCACGGCGGGAGTATGTCATCACCACGCCCCGTCCTCCCCTCCCCTGGATCAACTACTTGGGCAGCGAGGACTTCTTCGCCCTGCTGTCCAACACCGCGGGAGGCTATTGTTTTTACAGGGACGCGCGCCTGCGCCGGATGACCCGCTACCGCTACAACAACTGTCCCCCCGACCAGGAGGGGTTCCATGTCTACATCAGGGACGGGGACCTTGTCTGGAACCCAGGCTGGCAGCCGGCGCAGACCGAACTGGACGCCTACTGCTGCCGCCACGGCCTGGGCTATACCCAGATCGAGGGAGAGAAAAACGGCGTTCTGGCGGTCCAGCGGCTCTTTGTTCCCCGTGGGGAGCCGTGCCTTTTGATGGAACTGGCGGTGCGGAATCGCTCCGGGGAGCGGAGATCCCTGGAGCTGTTTCCCTTTGTGGAGTTCTGCCTCTGGGACGCAGTGGATGACAGCACCAATTTCCAGCGCAACCTCTCCACCGGCGAGGTGGAGATAGAGGACAGAGCCATTTACCACAAAACGGAGTACCGGGAACGCCGGGACCACTATGCCGTCTTTTGGGCCAGCCGGCCCTTCCAGGGCTTCGACACCGCCAGGGACGCGTTCATGGGGCCCTACGGCTCCCCCGCCGCGCCGGAGGCGGTGACGCGGGGGGCCTGCACCGGCTCCAGGGCCCAGGGCTGGGCCCCGGTAGGGGCCATGCAGTTCCATGTGGAGCTGGAACCGGGGGCGGAGGAGTTTCTGCTCCTGGGACTGGGCTATGTGGAAAATCCGGAGGAGGAGAAGTTCTCCGCCCCCGGCGTCATCAACAAAAAGCGTGCCCGCGCGCTGATGAACCGCTACCAAACCCGGGAGCAGAGCGAGACCGCCTTCCGGGAGCTGGGCCGCTATTGGACGGAACTGCTCTCTCATTTCCAGGTCCAATCCCCGGATGAAAAGGTGGACCTGATGGCCAATACCTGGAATCAGTATCAGTGTATGGTCACGTTCAACATGAGCCGTTCCGCCTCGTACTTTGAGAGCGGGACGGGCCGGGGTATGGGCTTTCGGGATTCCTGCCAGGACCTGCTGGGCTTTGTCCACATGATCCCGGAGCGTGCCCGGGAGCGGATCCTGGACATCGCTGCCACCCAGTTTCCAGACGGCAGCGCTTATCACCAGTACCAGCCGTTGACCAGGAAGGGCAACCTGGCCGTGGGCAGCGGCTTCAACGACGATCCCCTGTGGCTCATCGCCGGGGTGGACGCCTATCTGCGGGAGACCGGAGACTGGAGCATTTTGGACGAGCAGGTTCCCTTTGACAACGACGAAGGCGCCGCCGCGCCCCTGATGGAGCACCTGCGGCGCAGCTTCCGTTTCACGGCGGAACACCTGGGTCCTCACGGTCTGCCCCTTATCGGGCGGGCGGACTGGAACGACTGCCTGAATCTCAACTGCTTTTCCCACCATCCGGGGGAGAGCTTCCAGACCGCCGGCCCCAGCGAGGGCCCGGCGGCGGAGTCGGTGTTTATCGCCGGGATGTTCGTTCTGTACGGACGGCGCTACGCGGAGCTCTGCCTCCGCCGGGGGCTGGCGGAAGAGGCGGAAGCGTGCCGGAAAGCGGTGGAGGCCATGGAAAAGACCGTCCTCTCCGCCGGCTGGGACGGGGCCTGGTTCCGCCGGGCCTACGACGCCTCCGGCGCGCCGGTGGGCAGCCGGGAGTGCCGGGAGGGCCAGATTTACATTGAGCCCCAGGGCATGTGTGTCATGGCGGGCATCGGAACGGACAGCGGGCAGGCGGCCCAGGCCTTGAAGAGCGTGGAGGAGCGGCTGGATACCCGGTTCGGCATCGTGCTCCACCAGCCGCCGTACACCCGCTATCATTTGGAGCTGGGGGAGATCAGCAGCTACCCGCCGGGCTACAAGGAAAACGCGGGCGTCTTTTCCCATAATAACCCCTGGATCACTTGGGCGGAAACCGTGCTGGGACACGGGGACCGGGCGTTTGAAACCTACCGGAAGCTCTGCCCGGCCTATCTGGAGGAGGTCAGTGAAATCCACCGCACGGAGCCCTATGTGTACAGTCAGATGGTGGCGGGGAAGGACGCCGCGTCCTTCGGCGAGGCCAAGAACAGCTGGCTCACCGGCGCCGCCGCCTGGAGCTTTGCCGCCGTTTCCCAGGCCATCCTGGGCATCCGGCCGGAGCTGGACGGGCTGCGGGTGGACCCCTGCGTCCCCTCCGGCTGGACCGGCTTTACCGTTAACCGCCGCTTCCGGGGGGCGGAGTATCAGATTGCCGTGGAAAACCCGGAGGGCGTACAGCGCGGCGTGAAGGAGCTGTATGTGGACGGCGTGCGGCTGGAGGAGAACCGAATCCCCCCCGCCCCGGCGGGAAGCGCCGTGTCCGTCCGTGTGGTCATGGGAGGATGACATGGGCTTTGGAAAAGATTTCGTTTGGGGCGCCGCTTCCAGCGCCTATCAGATCGAGGGCCATTCACGACTGGACGGCGGCGGGGAGTCCGTGTGGGACGCGTTTCTCCGCCGCCCGGGAACCGCCGCCGACGGCAGCGACGGCTCCGTCGCCTGTGACGCCTACCACCGCTTTGAGGAAGACCTGGATATCCTGGTCCGGCTGGGCATCCGGCACTATCGCTTCTCCACCAGCTGGGCCAGAGTAGACCCCCTGGGGGACGGCAATTGGAATCCTGGGGGCCTTCGTTATTACGACCGGGTAGTGGATGCCTGTCTCGTCCGGGGGATCACTCCTTGGGTGACCCTTTACCACTGGGAACTGCCCCAGGCGGCGGAGGACCGGGGCGGCTGGTTGCTGCTGGAAACAGCCCAATCCTTCGGCCGTTTCGCCGGGATGATGGCGGAGCATTTTCGGGGCCGGGTGAATCACTATTTTACCCTAAACGAACCCCAGATTGTCCTGAGTATGGGCTATGCTCAGGGCCTGCACGCACCGGGGAAACAATATGACCTGCCCCGGCTTGTCGGCTGCTGGAAGCATTTGATGCTGGCCCACGGCCTGGCGGCCCGGGCCATCCGCCGGGCGGACCCCACCGCCCGGGTGGGTCTGGCCTCCACCGGGCGGCTCTGCTGGCCGCACACGCCGGAGGATCGGGCGGCGGCCACGGAGGCCGCGTTCTCCATGACGGACGGAGACTGGATGTTTACCCATCCCTGTGGACTGGACGCGGTGTGCTTTGGCCATGTGGAGCCAGAGGGCCGCCGCCTCGCCGCTCTAATGGCGGAGGTAACGGCAGAAGAGTGGGAGCTGATGCACGCCGTGCCCGACATGATCGGCGTCAATTCTTACAACGGCCGCGAAATTGCCGCCGGTCCCGACGGCAGGCCGGTCTATCTCCCGCGGATTCCCGGTTATCCCCGAACAGCCTTAAAATGGCCCATTACACCGGAGATTATGGAATACGGCTGTGAAGATCTCTACCGGCGGTACAGCCTGCCCCTGTACATCTCCGAATGCGGCCTGAGCTGCAACGACCATATTTTCCTGGACGGCGGGGTCCATGACCCGGACCGGATCGATTTTCTGGCCCGGTATCTGGAGTCCCTCCAGCGGGGGGCGGAGAAGGCGGATATCCGGGGATTCTTCCACTGGTCCCTGACTGACAATTTTGAGTGGCACAGCGGTTACGGCGAACGTTTTGGCCTGGTATACGTGGATTATCCCAGCCAGCAGCGGATTTTGAAAGACAGCGCCTACTGGTATGCCGGCATCGCGAAATAAACGGCTCCCGCTTTTCGGGCTTTTGCCGGAAAGCGGGAGCTTATCGTTGCTGGGTATCATATTCTGATGGATTTTGCTTTAGAAAATAGAAAATTCCCAGATAAAGTGAAAGTTACTCTATTTGTCTAATTTTGAAAAAACGCCCCATAAAGAGAGTATTACACCTGCTGCAAGCAAAATAGCACCTGTAATCAGCACAGGAAACAAACCCATGTCAGATACCGTTTGCCAATATCTTCCTAACTCGGTACGCCACTCTGTTGTATTTTCCATACCCATACTTGCAATTAAAGACGAAGATAACAGCATCAACGCTCCTGTAAGTTCAAATCCTATTCCTGCAACTATTTTTTTCATAGGGATACCTCGGAAAATTTCTAACTTATCGCTTTCATTATAACAGTCAAAGCACCCGCTGACAAATATAAATCGGGAGGACTATGACCGCTGGCGTTACAACTATCCCAAGTAGGACGCCACACACAAGCCGCAACGGGTTCGGAGTTTCAAAAGCTCATTCCCACTCAATGGTCCCAACAGGCTTCGGCGTCAGATCGTACAGCACTCTGCAGACGCCGGGCACTTCAGCCAGGATACGGCCGGTGATCTTCTGCAGGACCGCCCAGGGAATCTCGGGGACTGTTGCGGTCATGGCGTCCACCGTGTTGACGGCCCGGATAATTACCGGCCAGTCAAAGGCGCGTCTGCCGTCCCGCACGCCGGTGGAGCGGAAATCGGGAACCACGGTAAAGAACTGCCAGACCTTCTCCGCCAGACCCGCCGCGGCAAACTCCTCCCGCAAAATGGCGTCGGACTCCCGCAGGGCGGCCAGGCGATCCCGGGTGATGGCGCCCAGGCAGCGCACCCCCAGGCCCGGACCGGGGAACGGCTGGCGCTCCACCATGGAATAGGGCAGCCCCAGAGCCTTGCCGACTACACGGACCTCGTCCTTAAACAGCAGCCGCACCGGCTCCACCAGTTCAAACTGCATCTCCTCCGGCAGGCCGCCCACGTTGTGGTGGGCCTTTACACCGTCGCTCTCCAGAATGTCGGGGTAGATGGTGCCCTGGGCCAGAAACGTGATTCCCTCCAGCTTGCGGGCCTCTTCGTCAAACACCTTGATAAACTCGCCGCCAATGATCTTCCGCTTGCGCTCCGGTTCGTCCACACCGGCCAGCAGATCTAAAAAGCGGTCTGTAGCGTCCACATAGATCAAATTGGCATCCATCTGGTTTTGGAATACCTCGATGACCTGCTCGCTCTCGCCCTTCCGCATGAGGCCGTGATTTACATGGACGCACACCAGCTGCCGGCCAATGGCGCGAATCAGCAGCGCGGCTACCACCGAGGAGTCCACGCCGCCGGACAGGGCCAGCAGCACCTTTTTATCCCCTACCTGGGCGCGGATCTTTTCCACCTGCTCCGCGATAAAGGTCTCCGCCAGCGCCGGGGTATTGATCCGCTGCATATCCGCGGGACGCATGTTGTTTTCCATATACCATCCTCCGTCATCAAAATTGGTCTTTTCTTCTTTGTGATGCAGTTATACCACATTTTCTCTGCAAAATCAACCAAAAACCGGGGGGTTGGCAACAACCGGCCCG
>CATNDT010000037.1 GCA_950097035.1 uncultured Oscillibacter sp. | reverse complement strand
CACGGCGGAGAGCTCCTCTGCCGTCAGGCTGCCTCTGACCATGCCGTCAACCGTCAGAGCCTCCCTCAGATACTCCCAGAACGCCCCGATGTCCATGTCCGCCGGCAGGAAATCCCGGATGTTGCCGATGCGGCTGCGGACGGACTTGGCGCTTTTGGACCGGAACTTCTCCGGATCGGCGTTCAGCGCCCCGGCCACCATGGCAGGGTTGGCATCAAAAAGCAGCGTGCCGTGGTGGAGGATACGTCCCCTGGCGAGGCGCTGGGCGGTGCCGGAGACCTTGCGGTCCTCCACCAGAATATCATTCCGCCCGGAGGCCTCTGCCTGAAGACCCAGACCCCGGAGGGCCTCCACGATAGGCCGGGTAAACCGGGCCATCGTGATCTCCTCCGCCGCCCCGGCATCGGTGATAAAGGAGTAATTCAGGTTCCCCAGGTCGTGATAGACCGCGCCGCCGCCGGTAGACCGGCGCACCACATGAATCTGGTGCGCCTCCACAAAGGCGCGGTTGATCTCTGCCTCCGCATTCTGGTTCTGGCCGATAACGATGGTGTTGTCATTCTGCCACAGCAGCAGGTACTCCCCCTCCGTCCGGTGCGTGAGAACGTACTCCTCGAACGCCAGGTTGTAGTAGGGATTCCGGGAGCCTGTCTCCAGATATTTGACCCTTCTCTCCATTTCGCTTTTCCCCCTTATAAATACCTCCCGGCCTCCAGCACAAACCGCCCGTGGAACCAGCAGGCCCGATAGCACACCGCAGTCAGTACCGCTCCGTCCAGCCAGGCGATCTCGCTGTCCCGCACGGCGGTGACGGACACATCCTCCCGGCAAAGGCTTCCGTCCTCCCTCCGGGCGGCGCCCCACAGAGCCCCGGGTTCAAGAGGGCCGGACAGCCGCTCCAGCTCTCCGGAGAGCAGAATACCCAGCCGCCCCCCGCTGCCTCGCCGCTCTCCGGCAGGGACAGCTTCCACCTCCAGATCAAAACAGTTCTGAAACATCTCCAGCCCCTCCTGCGGCATCCAGGCGAGGAAAGGCGGCAGTTTTTTCAGCAGATCAACAGACTGTTCCACCACGCGGCCTCCTTTTTCCAGCGGCTGCTATCCAAATCAGGGAGAGAAAACGGGAAGGTCTGCCCCCAGGCAGCTATCCATTCTATCGGCCGGTGCAGTCGGTTTCTTCACCCTGCTGCAAAAAATTTTTCAATCCGGTGTACCATGACTTGCCGATAGGCAGCTTCTCCCCGGTCTTCAAAACCGCAGTATAACGGCATATCGTGTCAATATACTGTGTGTTTACCACATAACTCCGCTGGATCCGCCGGAATTGGGGCGGCAGATGCTCCTCATGGTCCGACAGCAGGCCGGACACGGTGAACGCACACTTTTTGGTGTGGACTGCGGTATAGTGGCCGTCTGCCTTTATGTACAATATGTCGTCAGGCAGCAGAAAATGGTATTTGCCGTCGTGATCGCGGAGGGTGATCTTGTTCGCATTGGCGTTCAGCATATCTATACGCTTGACGTAGTCAAAGAAGCTGGTCTCCTCCGTGAACTGGTGCAGGGATGGCGCCAGCTGATTCGCCGGGATATCCTGTGCGTTGGAGCCGTGAATATGCACCAGCTTCAGCTCTCCGTTGATCCGCCGCCAAATGGCGGTGACCCGCACATGGAAGTGGATGACGGCGTCGTCCTCCAGCACAATGGTGGTTTTATACCGCCCATAGATGACCCAGGTGTTTCGGTCATGGAACAGCAGGTGATACTCCTCGTCTGAAATCAGCACCGGAGCCTCTGCGTATTCGCTGCGGGTAATCCGCAGGCACTCCTCCAGCCCTTCGCACCACTGAAAATCAAAAGCGCCGATCCACATAAAGTTCTCTGCCAGATGGGTCATCGTGGCACCTGGATCGCGGCTGTAAAAACTCCGAAGGGTCTCTGAGGTCATCCGAATCACATCTGCCTTGGTAAGTGGCTTTTTACGGGAACTCTTAGAAACTTCAGTTGACATTGCCGCCCCCTTCTTTCCTACTTTCAGATAGGAAAACTATACCAAAGGGTTTGTGGAAATGCAAGATGCATTTAATTCCTTTTTTATCTTAAAATAGATTCCCTTTCTCACTTATCTGCAACCGTCCGTTCAGCTCCCCCTCAGCCAGCCGGTAACCCACGCCCACTTCTGTAAAAAGGTATTCCGGCTCGGCGGGATTTTTTTCAATTTTGCGGCGGATGTTGGCCATATTCACCCGCAGGATCTGATTGTTGCCCCCCGCCCGGGGACCCCACAGCTCTTTAATGATGAAATCATAAGTCAGCACCTTTCCGGCATGTTTACCCAAAAGGGCCACAATGCGAAACTCGCTGAGTGTCAGCCTCACATTCTCTCCCCGCATGAGGACCTGATGCTTGTTGTAGTCAATGGTCATCTCCCCCACGGTGTAGGTACCCTGCTGGGCGATTTCGTCGTTTCCGGAGGCTGTGCGGGTGTGGCGGATGGCGGTGCGGACCCTGGCCAGCAGCTCATCTGTGCCAAAGGGTTTTGTCAAATAATCGTCCGCCCCCAGGTCCAGAGCAGTGACCTTCTCCCGCTCGTGAGAGCGGGCGGACACTACCACCACCGGCAGACTGGACCAGCTCCGCAGCTGGCGAAGGATCTCCAGTCCGTCCATATCCGGCAGCCCCAGATCCAGAATGATGAGATCCGGGCAGTGGGAGGAGATCATGGACAGCGCCTCCGCCCCGGTGCGGGCCTGCAAAGCCTCATAGCCGTTGGAGTTAAGGATAGCGGAGATGAAGTGTGAGATGCTTTTCTCATCTTCTATCACCAGAATTTTTTCACGGATATTCATTTCACAGCTTCCTCCTTCAAAAGCGGGAGACGAAAGGCAAATTCCGCCCCGGTCTCCAGATTCCGTGCCTCCATATCCCCGCCGTGGGCACGGACGATGGCCATGCACACGGAGAGGCCCAGCCCCATGTTGCGTTTGCCGTCGCCCTTAGGGGACTCGCTGTGTTTCAGCGTGCCGTCAAACAGCGTCGGCAGCACCGCGGGCGGGATACCGCACCCGTCGTCGGTCACTGTAAAGCGTGCAAAGCCCCGCTCCTCCCGAACGGAAAGGCGAATATGAGCGGCGCCCTCGCCGTGCACGGCGGCGTTTTCCATCAGGTTTGCCAAAACCTGCTCGATCAAAATGGGGTCCATAGGCGCCAGCAGCAGCTCCCGGGGCGGCTCCACCAGCACGGCAATATCCGGATAGCGCTTGCGGAACTTGCGAACCGCCTCGCCCAGAATCTCCTCAGCCGCCTCCACATCCTTGGCGATACGGGTCTGCCCGTCCCCCATGCGGGTGATAGACAGCAGATTTTCCACCACCCGAATAAGCCACTGGGCCTCGCTGCGAACGTCTTCCAGCAGCGTCTCCTGCTCAGCACGGGAGAGGCCCGGATTCTCCAGCACCGTGGATGTGGAGCCTACGATGGACGTCAGGGGGGTGCGAATATCGTGGGATACGGAGCGGAGCAGGTTGGCCCGCATCTTCTCCTTCTCGTTTTCCAGCCGCAGCTGTTCCTGGCGTTTGATCTGGGTGGTCAGCGTGCTGGTGATCATGGAGACCGCCAGAAAGCTCAAAAAAGTGAGAGGATATCCGGAAATCGTCAAATTAAAGGCCCAGTAGGGATAGGTGAAGACAAAGTTGACGCAGATGACGCCCAGGACAGAGGCAATCAGCCCGAAGAGATACCCCGTGGTAAAGCGGGAGATCAACAGCACTGCCAGCACGAAGATTGGGGAGGCGAAGCCATCGCTGGTGTCCACCATGCGCAAAAGGATGCAGACGCCGGCAGCGCAGAGCAGGATACCCACCGTGACCAGCAGATCCCGCAGAGAGAAGGAAAATATCTGGGGAGACAGTTTTGTTTTTGTGTGCACCACGTCAGCTCCTTTCCGGCAATTTTACTCGATTTATGACTATTATAGCAGAAAAGCTGTTAAATTGCTGTAAAAATTTTGACAAAAACTTAACAAAACAGCGGCAGACCTTCCCGGCGGCTGAACGGGCATCTCCTTTATAATAAAAACCGGCGGGCAGCCCCGCCGGAATACTGCAAAGGAGACAATGGGAAATGGGAAAAAATCAATCTGTCGAGCAGGCGCTCAGCGCATATTTACGTCAGGGGGAAAAGATCCTCTGGCAAAGCGAAACGGCCGCGTTTCCACTTTTGGAGCAGGGAGAGAGATGGAAGATCATCGGAAAGTGGATCGGAACGGTCATAGCCACGGCTATCATCCTGCTGCTGTACACCGGCGGCAGGGAGTGGAGCGGGGCGGCAGTTGCGGCGATACTGGTAATTGCGGCGCTGCTGCTGCTCTCACCGGTGTATGAGCGGTACAGCCTGTTGGGGCAGCGGTATTGGATTACGGACCAGCGGGCCATTTTGATAACCCGGGACCGGAGCTTTTACTATATGGAGCTCTCCGGCATCGACAGTTTCCGGCATCTGCAGCGAAAGCCGGCGCACGACTGCCTGATTTTAGGCGAGTGTATCTTTGAGGATATTGACCGGCAGCTCCGCTGGCGGTCCTGCCACCCCAAGGTGGATATTCAGAACGACAGCCGGCGGGGCGAGGCTCTTGGAATGGTGTTCTTTTCCGTAGAGGATGGGACATGCGGGGCGGACTGCCTGCGGCAGCGGCAAAAGATATGAAGGTATGATCTGATATGAACGTCAAAAAACCTCGCCGCTGCAGGCGAGGTTTTTTGATGAGATCCCTGCCGGTCAGCCGGCGGGGTCCAAGATCTGGGTCAGAGCTGCCAACGCCTCTTCCGCGTCGCCACCCTCCGCCGCCAGAGCAAGCTCCATGCCGTATTCCAGCTGCATGGAGAGCAGGCCCAGCAGGCTCTTGGCGTTTACACTGTTGTTCTCCCGTGAAACGGTGATGTGGCTGGAGAACTCGTTGGCCTTTTTGATAAAAAAGGTAGCTGCGTTGTTCAGGTGCTCATTGGGAATATGTACAATTACAATTTTTCTCAACAAATCAAAATCACCCTCGCGTCAGTTGTTATTGGCAGTTAGTATACCACATCTCCGTTCAAATGTCATATTTTATTAAAGAAATGAACCCCCATAGAATGGACAAATATTTCCGCCGCCAGCCGCCCTATATCCGGCAAAATGCCAATCCCGGCAAAATCAAAGGTCCAGCCCGTAGATCCGGTTGGCGTTTTGAAAAAACACCGCCTCCCACCGGGCAGGTGGAACCAGCCGCTTTACAAAGGCAACGTATACCGCCGGGTCCACAATGGGCCAGTCTGAGCCGTAAAGAAGGCGGTCCCAGCAGTTGGACGCCGCCAGCCACGTTTGCAGGAGGGATACATAGCCGCTCTGCTCCTGAAAGTAGCGGTCCAGATCCAGCGGGCTCTCCAGCAGGCCGGAGAGGTCGGCGGAGACATTTGGATTTTTCACCAGTACCGCCGCAGCGGACTCCAAAAAGGGGTTTCCAAAATGGCACATGACAAACTCAACGTCTGGGTGATCTGCGGCCACCCCATCCAGGGCCAGGGGATGGCAGTATTGCAAATGAGCCCGGGCAAAGGCGGTGAGCCCCATGTGAACGGCCACCGGCTTGCGGTAAAGTCCCGCCAGCCTGTAAATCGGCTCATACACGGGGTCAGACAGCGCTGTCCTGTTATAGCCCGGATAGAGCTTAACCCCACAGCAGCACTTCCGCCTCAAGTGCCGCTCCACCTGTCCGGCGAGGTCGGACAGGCCCGCTCCGCCGCCGTCCAGCACTCTGCTGTCCAGCCCCACGCAGTAGTGGAAGCGGTCAGGCGGATAGTTGTGATACGCCACCTCCAGGCTGCGGTTTCCCATGACCACGCCGTGGACAATATCCAGCGGCTCATACACCCCACGCAGCCCGGACAGACAGGAAGCCTCGCAGGCCGACAGAGCATCCTCCCTGTCCGGGAAGATGTGGAGATGGGCATCAATGATTTTCACAGGAATGATACTCCCTTCGGACATGCCGTATGATTTGAACACATTACAATATAAATCAGTCCGCGGGAAAAAACAAGAAAAAAGTATTGACAAAAGGGATGTCTTCGTGTATCCTATATACGTTCCGTTGCGGACGATTAGCTCAGCTGGCTAGAGCACCTGCTTGACGTGCAGGGGGTCACAGGTTCGAGTCCTGTATCGTCCACCATAAAAACCCTAGAGCTGTAAAAGCTCTAGGGTTTTAGCTTGTTTGGGATTGATTTCATTTGTTAGTAACGCGCTAGTAACTTCAAAGTCTACCCAGCTTCCGCATCACACTATCATAGGCCCTGGGGTTAATCACCTGCAGAGTATCCATGAGCCCGTCCATGACCGCCCACACTTGCCCCGGATCTTTGCCCTCCACCACGCGGAGAAAATCGCTGTTGCCGTATTATCCAAGGCATTTCTGAATCGGGGCGGCGGGCGCTGCTTGTTATTGGTCCATCCCGCAGGCAGTGGCCTGCTCAATAAGGCAACGGTCATTTTTCACAGCGTCATAGAAGCGGTAGCCTCCGGCGAAGTTATAGCACTCGAAGCCGTGGCCCGTGAGGATACGGGCGGCAATATAACTGCGCAGGCCGCTCTGGCACATCACATAGACGGGCCTGCCCTTATCCAACTCCCCAAGCCGATCCCGCAGCTCATCCACGGGGATGTTGAGGAACCCGTCGATATGACCGGCGGCAAATTCTTCCTTAGTGCGCACGTCCAGCCGGGTGACGCCGCCGTCTCCGGCCAAGAACCCGGCATCTTCCAGATACCACTGCTTCACCACGCCGTTTTTCAGGTTCTCCACCATGAAGCCCGCCATATTCACCGGGTCCTTTGCAGAGGAATAGGGGGGCGCGTAGGCCAGGTCCAGATCCTTCAGATCGGTGGCCTTCATCCCGCAGCGGATGGCGGTGGCCAGCACGTCGATGCGTTTGTCTACCCCCTCATAGCCCACGATCTGAGCTCCCAGCAGACGGTAGGTCCCCTTTTCAAAAACCACCTTCATGGTCATCATTTTGCCGCCGGGATAGTAGCCGGCATGACTCATGGGGGAGAGAATGACCTTATCCACATCCAGGCCGGCCTTTTTGGCGTTGGTCTCATTGATCCCCGTGGCGGCGGCGGTCATACGGAATACCTTGATGACACTGCTGCCCTGGCTGCCCTGATAGCGGCTGTCTCCGCCGCAGATGTTGTCGGCCGCAATCCGGCCCTGTTTGTTGGCCGGACCCGCCAGAGAGATGACCGCGTCCTCACCGGTGACGTAGTGCTTCACCTGCACCGCGTCGCCCACGGCGTAGATATCCGGGACGGAGGTCTCCATCCGGTCATTCACCACAATGCTGCCCTTGAGGCCCAGAACCAGCCCGGCGGACTTCGCCAGGTCGCTCTCGGGCGTGACGCCGATGGCCAGTACCACCATGTCGGCGTGGAGGGGAGCGGCGTCTTTCAGCAGCACATCAATGCCTGCGCCTCTTTCCTCAAGGCCCTCCACCGTGTGTCCCAGAGCCAGCTTCACCCCGCCCTGGCGCATCTCCGCGTGGATAAAAGCGGCCATGTCCGCGTCGAAAGGATTCATCAGCTGCCGGGGGCGCTGGACGATGGTCACGTCCATTCCCAGCTCCCGCAGGTTCTCGGCGGTCTCCAGACTGATAAAGCCGCCGCCTGCCAAAACGGCGGACTTGGGGTGGTTGGCGTCAACATGCTCCTTGATGCGGAGGGTGTCCTCCACCGTTCGCAGGGTGAAGACCTTCTCCAATCCTACGCCCGGGAGCCTGGGCCGCGTGGGCTTCGCCCCGGGAGAGAGGATCAGCTTGTCATAGGACTCGTCAAACGACCTGCCGGTTTCCAGGTTTTTCACGGAAACGGTTTTTGCCTCGGGATGGATCGCGGTAACTTCATGGTGCACCCGCATATCCACCCGGAAACGGCGGTCAAAGCTCTCCGGTGTCTGGAGCGTCAGGGCCTCCTTGTCCGTGATGGTTCCGCCAATATAGTAGGGCAGGCCGCAGTTGGCATAGCTGATGTATCCGGAGCGTTCAAAAACCACGATCTCCGCCTTCTCGTCCAAGCGGCGAATCCGGGCCGCCGCGGTAGCGCCTCCCGCTACGCCGCCGATGATAACAACTTTCATATTGGCCGTCTCCTTACAACATAGACAGGATCTGGTCCTTGGGCCTGGCGCCCATGGCCTGATTCACCAGCTTGCCGTTCTTGAACACTGCCAGCATGGGGATGCTCACAGCGCCAAACTGTATCGCAAGCTCAGGCTGCTGGTCCACATTGACCTTGCCCACCTTGATGTCGCCGCGCTCGGCGGCAATTTCGTCCACAAGGGGCCCAACCATGCGGCAGGGACCGCACCAGGGAGCCCAGAAGTCCAGCAGGACGGGTTTGTCGGAATTCAGAACTTCCCTCTGGAAATTGGTCTTATCGATGTTGATGACAGACATTTGAAAAGTCCTCCTGTGTTTTACTTTATCTTTCAGATGCATGTGACGGCCTCCTATCTGCTTTTACAGGTACTATAGCCGATTGATCCTCTGCTTTCCGTGATATTGTCACATTGGCCTATAAATCGAGGTACGATACCCAGAAAAACATCAGGAAAAACGCAGTGCGATCCGGTTTCAAATGCAAAAGCCTCCGCTTTCCGGCAAGTGCTACTCGAAAAGCGGAGGCTTTTGCCAAATCACTTCAGGACCGCATCCAAATCGCGAGTGGCCGCGCCGTTCTCCAGGACGAAGCAGGGAATTCCAATGCCGCCGTTTTCCCGGATGTCGGCATAGGCGGGGCTGTCCTGCCGCAGGGCCAGATAGGCCTTCAGGTCGGCCAGGCTTGCGGAGAGGTTCTTAAAGTCGATCTCCGCCTTCGCCTCACTGAGGCGGTTCAGCGCAAACAGGGTGTCGGGGCAGAGGTGGCTTCCAATCACAGTAACTTTCATGATGATATCTCCTTTTCATTAAATAGTTGATGATCGATTTATTTAACGGCAATTGCCTCGATCTCGCACAGGACGCCCTTGGGAAGTTCCTTCACAGCCACGCAGGAGCGGGCCGGCCTGGAGGTGAAATACCTGGCGTAGACCTCGTTGAACGCGGCAAAGTCCCCCATATCCGCCAGGAAACAGGTCGTCTTGAGAACACGGTCAAAGCCGGCGCCGGCGGATTCCAGAATCGCACCCACGTTTTTGCAACTCTGCTCCGCTTGGGCCGCGATTCCTGCGGGAACCGTGCCGTCAGCGGGATTTACGGGGATCTGGCCTGAGGTGAAGATAAATCCGTTCACCTCATAGCCCTGAGAATAGGGGCCGATCGCTCCAGGGGCCTTACCGGTTTCCAATACGTTCATATCAATATCTCCTTTGCAAAATAATGATCGCAATGTCAGCTTCGCTCACTGACGGATGCTGTTTTACTGAGCCAGTTCTTTCCCTCCACCAGCCGGGTGACCATCATGGAGGCGATGGTGTCGCCGGCGGCGTTGAGGCAGGTGGCGGCGGGGTCAAACAGGAATCCCAGGGTGGCAATGAGGGGGAACGCCTCCGCCGGGAAGCCAAACATGCTGACAATCAGCATCTCTCCCACCAATCCGCCGCCGGGTGCGCCGGAAAGGACGAAAGCACTGAGGATAGCCACAGCAATCGCCATAGCGTAGGTACCTGCTCCGGAGAAAGGCAGGTCAAACACGCCAAAGAGGAACGCAATCTTCACAATGGAGCTGAGGACGGAGCCGTCCATGTGCATGGTGCAGCCCATGGGCAGCACCAGGTCGCTGACATCCTTGGGCACGCCGATGTTGTCACAGGCCTCTTTATTCACCGGCAGCGTCGCGGCGGAACTTTGGGTGGCAAAGGCGGTGACAGCGGGGGTGAAGATGTGCTTCAGCATGCGGGTGAGGCCCGTCTTTCCCCCGGCAAACAGGGCGTACAGGGGGAAGAAGATTACCACGTACAGCAGGCACAGGGGATAGTACACCACCATGGAACGGCCATAGTCGCTGAGGAGCTGGGGGCCGAACTCACCGACGAGGTTGGCAAAGTAGGCACCCAGGCCCAGGGGGGCGATGGTCATGATGACGCCTACAAACTTCATGATAATGTTGTTGAGGTTGGTCAGCAGCTTCCCAACGGGGCTGTTCTCCCCACCGCAGGAGGCCACGCAGAAGCCGGTGATGATGGCGAAAATGATGAGGGGCAGCATGTGGGATTTGCTCCAAAGCTCCGGAAAATCACTGACGGTCAGAGACCCCACAATCATCTCCGCGGCGGTCTTGGCCTCGCCCACCTCGGCAGCGGCCAGCTGGATGTTCGTCCCGGCGGAGGGGCTGAACATGTTCACCCAGATCAACACACAGGCGGCGGCGAAGGCCCCCGTAACCAGGAAGACGGCCACAGTACCGCCCAGAATCTTCCCCAGGCGGCTCATGTTGGCCATGCTGCCCACGGCGCAGGCGATGGACACAAAGACCAAGGGCACCACAATGGTGAAAAGCAGGTTCAGGAAGATATCGCCGATGGGCTTCAGGGTCTGACCCAGGCTGGGGGAGACAATGCCGATGATCGAACCAATGGCGATGCCGCCAAGAAGGAGGATGGGGGTCTTGTACTGCTGCCAAAGGGACTGTTCTTTAATTTGGGTAGCCATGATCACATCTCCATTTCTTGTTTCTTTGGTGTCTCTTTATGAATCTCCGCTGAAGAAAGGGGTTACAGACTGTTGACGGCGGCCTCCAGCTGATGAAGGGCCCGCTCCAGTACGCTCCGGGGACAGGCGGCGTTGAGCCGCATGTAGCCGTTCAGGCTCCTCCCGAAAGCGCAGCCGTCGTTCAGGCCCAGCCGGGCCTTTTGGATCATGAAGTCGTGGAGTTCCCGGTTGTTCAGGCCCAGGTCCCGGCAGTCCAGCCACATGAGGTAGGTGGCGTCAGGGGCATAGGTCTTGATTTTGGGGATATGCCGCTCACAGTAGTTCACCACGAAGTCGAAGTTGTCCGAAAGATAGGGCAGCAGCTGGTCCAGCCACTCTTCCCCCTCCCGGAAGGCCGTCTCCATGGCAGTGACGGAAAAAGCGTTGTTCCGGTGGATATCCATATTCATCCAGAAGCGGTCAAAGTTCTCCTTCATGTGCCGGTTGGGGAATACCACGGCGCTGGCCTGGAGACCCGCCAGGTTAAAGGTCTTGGTGCCGGAGATGCCGGTGACCACGTTGGCGGCGATCTCGGGGGAGAGGGCCGCGGCGGGAATGTGCCTCTTCCCGTGGAAGATGAGGTCGGAGTGGATCTCATCGCTGACCACCAGAACGTGGTGTTTCAGGCACAGCTCCATCATCCGGCGGAGATCCTCCTCGGGCCAGACAATGCCAACCGGGTTGTGGGGACTGCAAAACAGGAACAGGTCCGCCTCCTGGAGCTTCGCCTCAAAGTCCGCCCAGTCCACCGTCCACGTTCCGTCCCGCTCTACCAGCTGGTTCTCGATCACTCTCCGCCCAGAGAACTCGGTCATGTCGTAAAACTCACCATACACCGGGGTCTGGATCAGTACGTTTCCCCCCTGGGGGGTGTAGAGCTGAACCATGGCACTGAGGGTCTGGACCACACCCAGGCAGAAGCTCATGAGGGACGTGTCCGGGGCCCAGCCGTTGCGGCGCTTCTGCCAGTCCCGGACAGCCTGGAAATAGCTGTCGGGCCGGGCGGTGTAGCCCCAGATACCCTCCTCCGCCCTGGCCTTCAGGGCATTGATGATGGGTTGAGCAGTCTTGAAGTCCATGTCCGCGATCCACAGTGGGATCACATCGTTGGTCCCAAATTTTTTCTCCCGCTCGTCGTACTTGGCGGAGAGATTTCCGGACCGGTCCACGCTCTGGTCAAAGTCGTATTTCATCGCTTCGGATTCCTTTCTCTGTAGATTTGGAAACGACTTGTGTACGTTCGCCCAAATATTAAAGCAAAAAATATGCCAAACCGGATAACCGCAATGTTTTCCAGAGAAAAATACTGTTTTTTGAAAAAACAGACAAAATCAACGGGACAGGTTTTGGCAGATTACCGAGACCTATCCCGTTGATTTTTTGAAAGTGTCGATGGCGGCCGCTGAATCCACCGTCCATTATTGGTCAAATTAATCAAAAATGGTTAAATCAATTTATCTTTAACCGTTTTCCCAAAGTGCCCGGCCTTTTGGCGTCAGCTGGCTGCCGCCCCTTCCCCGGCTGATCCGGGCCAACCCCCTCTCCGCCATGTTGGAGAGAATGGTCCGTATCTCATGCTGCGAGAGAGGAATGTGTGCCTCCCGGGCTCTTTGCAGCAGCTTGTCCCGCCCCATAGGACTCCGGGCCTCGGACGCCTCATAAAGCTGGCCCAGAACGAACCGAAAAGCGTCAGAGGCATCCGTTTCCCGTGGGGCGGCCGGGGAAGCGGCGCGGGAAGGCGTCTCTTCGGCGAGAAACAGCGTGGGCGGCAGATCCTCCATTGTAATCCGCTCATGCCCCGTATAAATAAAATATTCCACCGCATTCCGCAGCTCCCGGATATTCCCCGGCCAGGGGTGGCGGCGAAAGAAGTCCCGCACCGGCTCCGTTAGCTGGAAAGACCCGCCCAGCTCCCGGCGGAACTGCTCGGTGAGGAGGAAGATGTCGTCTCCCCGCTCCGTCAGCGGCGGAATGATGGCGGGGAGGGTATTCAGGCGGTAATAAAGGTCCCGGCGGAAAGTCCCGTCCCGAACCTTTTGCTCCAGGGCCTCGTTGGTGGCGGCGACAATGCGGACATCCACGTGGATGATCCGGTTGCCCCCCACCCGCATGACCTCCCGCTCCTGAAGCGCCCGGAGCAGCTTGATCTGGAGAACAGGACTCATTCCCTCCACCTCGTCCAGAAAGAGTGTCCCGCCGTGGGCCAGCTCGAAAAGGCCAGGCCGTCCGCCCTTCTTCGCCCCGGTAAAAGCCCCCTCCTCATAGCCAAACAACTCGCTTTCCAGCAGGTTCTCCGGAAACGCCGCCACGTTGATGGCCACGAAAGGTCCGTCCGCCCGGCGAGACGCCTGATGGACAGCATGGGCAAACAGCTCCTTTCCGGTACCGGTCTCGCCAATGAGCAGGATGGGACTCTCACTAAGCGCCATACGCCCCAGGGTCTCCCTGGTCCTGCGGATAGCCTCCGACCGGCCCACCACGTCGGCAAAGCTGTACTTTGCGCAAAGACCCTTATGGAAGAGCTGGCCCCGCAGCTCGTTCTGCCGGGCCTCCACATCGTTGAACCGCTGGAGCAGGGCGAAGGCGCCGATGCAGGTGTTCTGCCGGATCACCGGCACCACCTCCACACTCAGGTTGACCCCGTTGACCCGGACGGCCTTAGCGGGCAAGGTCTGGCGGCTTTGCAGGCACTGGACGAAGGGAATGAACGGAAAGACCTCTTCACACCGCTTCCCCTGGATGAGCGGGGCGCTGACACAGGCCATCTCTTCCGCCCGGTGGCTGCAGGCGAAAATCTCCCCCTTTTCATTGACGCCCACCACGCCGTCCTCCAGGCTCTCCATTAAAATATGGAACTGGCTCTCCAGGCGGATAGACCGGGCAAACATCCGGTCAAAGCTATAGTTGCTGGTGGCCACACTCCGGGCATACTCCTGAAACGCGGAACCCTCCAGCACAGACTCCAGTCCCAGCCGGAGGGCAATCTCGATCATCATACCGGAGGTACAGACCCGCTGCCCCAGGTTGATGACCGTCTCCATCTCCGGGGGAACATAACGGAGTTCGTCCGGCGTCACGGCGATCCGGACATCCGGGACCTCCGGCGCGCCGGGGTAGAACGGAATCCAATGGATGTGGGTAATGCCGAACTGCTCCAATTGGGCAATGGCCTCCCGGGCCATGGTCTGGGTCATGTTGACAAACAGCACCCGGCTCCCGGCAGGGAGTTCCTTGAGCTTGCGCAGCTCACTCCAGCGGAAGGATACCTCCACCGCCATGGTCTGGCTATCGATGGGGATATGGCGCATCAGCTCCTCCGGGGAGCCGTAGGCGTCGGTAGAGGCCACAAACAGGTCCGCCCGGTCCAAAACACCGGAGGCGCTGCCGTCCAGCATGGAGAACACAGAGATGTCCGCTACCTCTCCAAAGAGTTTGGCAATGTCTGAGCAGTAGGATATCCCCGCCCTGGGGTCCAGGGCAATGACGGATATTTTCTTTTTAGTGGCCATAGTTGTACCCCTTTCAACCATTTTCTTTAACCAGTTAATCACAGATAGAACCCATTTACAAGGGTTTTGGGGGGAAATGTCGAAAATTTAGTTGGCATAAAATTTGCTTATATACATTTACATCAGGAAACGACAAAACCAAATGTATTAAGGAGGAGTACGGATATGATTACAAGGGAAGAGCTGCTGACCCTGCTGCACCAGGAGGTGGTCCCGGCGCTGGGCTGCACGGAACCGGTCTGCGTGGCCCTGGCCGCCGCCGACGCCTGCCGCGCAATCGGCGGCGATGTGGTTTCCATAAAGATGGAGGTCAATCCAGGCATCTATAAAAACGGAATGAGCGTGGGCATCCCCGGCTTTCCCCGGGTGGGCCTGAAATACGCCGCCGCCCTGGGAGCCTGCCTCCGCAACCCGGAAAAGAGTTTGCAGCTGCTGGAGGATATCAACGACGCCGTTTCCGCCCAGGCGGTCAAGATGGTGGAAGACCGGCATGTGGTGGTGATGATTAAGCACGACGAGACCCAGCTCTACGCCCGGGCGGAGGTCATCACCACCGCCGGAATCGGCATCAGTGAAATTCGGGGAACCCACTCCAACATCATCCTGACCAAGCGCAATCACGAGGTCCTGGTGGAAAAGCCCTGGTCCGCCGCCGCGGAGGACCAGATCCACGAGCGTCTGAAGACCATGACCGTGGCGGAGATTAAGGGCGTCGTAGAGCAGTGCGGCCAGGAGGAGCTGTCTTTCATGCTGGAGGGCGTGGAGATGAACCAGCGCCTGGCGGACTTCGGCCTGGAGCATAACCCCGGCATCGGTATCGCCGGCGCCCTGAAGCGCCAGATTGAATCCGGCAGTATGGGCGACAATCTGTTCAGCCGGACGATGACCCGGGTTGCCAGCAGCGCCGAAGGGCGGATGAGCGGCTGCCCCTACGCCGTCATGAGCAGCGCCGGCAGCGGAAACCACGGCCTGACCGCCGTCATCCCGGTGACGGAGATGGCCCGCCATCTGGGGGCCTCCGACGAGCAGCTGGTTAAGGCCCTGGCATTTTCCCACGCGCTGAACGTCTATATCAAGCTCTTCACGGGAAAGCTGTCTGCCACTTGCGGCTGCGGCGTCTCTGCGGCCACCGCGGCCTGCGCCGCCATGATCTGGCTGCTGGGCGGCACCGACCGGCAGATTGGCTGGGGCATTATCAACATGAGCGGAAACCTCACCGGCATGGTCTGCGACGGCGGCAAGATCGGCTGTGCTCTGAAGCTGGCCACGGCCTCCAACGCCGCGCTGATGTGCGCGTATCTGGCCATGGACAACGTGGTGCTCCAGGCCACGGACGGCATCTGCGGCGCCACGCCGGAGCAGGCCATCCACAACATGGGCCGGGTCAGCACACCGGGCATGGTACAAACCGACCGGACAATTTTAGAGATCATGATGGAAAAGGAGAGCTGAGCGCGGATTGGCGCACGTTGGCGCACCGGTAACCGTCAGTACGGCCGCGGTAAGACCCGATGACCGCCGCCGGACCGGTGGAGCCGGACAGGTAAACGCACAGAGAGAGGACTGCCCCTTGGCAATCCTCTCTCTGTGCCTGATTCCATTTTGCCCGGTCAGTCACATCCCGTTACAGCCGAAAATATCAATCATCAGAAGTGCACCCAGACAAAAGGCGTGTTCAAAAAGGTCTACCGCATTGTCTGCGTCAACTTGTAACTCCAGCTCCTGCATTTCCTCAAACTTCTCGTATTCCTCGGGTGACAGCAGGCTTTTGAAATGCTCTGTTATGTCATCGATCTTATCCGTAAGCGCGGTCTGTTCAGGGGTGTATGCGCGCCTGCGCTCCCACGGGCTGACATTGCCGTAATAGAGTTCGCGCACGATGGATTCCCTCATAGCGCATCCCCCCTGCACTCTACCAGCTCCGCCATTGTCTGCGCCCCAGCACGGAACGCAAACCGGAACCGGTCAAAGTCCGTCACAGGAGCTGTGCGCAATTCCGGATTTTCGCTTTTGATACGCGCCGGCCTGACAAGAGGCGCGTCCGGCCCGTGCGTTTTATCCCGCGGCAGGCCGTACAGCATTTTTAAAATATTTTCCACGTTTAAACTGCCCTTTCTTTTTTGTCCAATATTGCTTGAAAGGAAAGCTGACGCATGGTATAATATTTACGTCGCTTTTGCCTTTTGGCAATGGTCGGCTGGGAAGTGGCGTGTTGCTGTGGTAGGTGTTGCGCCACTTCCTTCTATTTCTTCTTGAGATCGTCATGTACCTTGTGGATACCGCGCCGAACAACTTCCGCTTTCGATACTTCGAGCTCTTCAATGCACTCGTCCAGCTTCTCGGCTGTTTCTTTATCAAGGCGGACTTTGAGAGAAATGTCCTTCGGGTTATCGGTAGGACGTCCCATTTTTTTGCTCCCCAAAATCATCACCTCACTTTTTGGGGCCGCTAATATCATAATTTACCGACGCCGCAAAAGTCAAGAGGTTCTGTCTGTTTTTTTGTAATTCTCTGCCCCGATTTCTGCGCGGCCGCTGTTCCCGCCGTGCCCGCCGCATGACGCTGTGACGCTCCTGCGAATCCTTCACCCGAACCGTTCCTGTCACTTTTTACAATTTCCGGCAGTTTTTTTCTTGCCGCTTCGTGGGAAAACGGTCTTGCAATGCGGCGCCACATTCTGTATAATAGCAAAAAATGACAGGGGGAGGGATCGCCATGCTGAATCGGACAAAAAGCACGGCCATGGGATTCTCCTTTTTCATTTTTCGTATTTTCCCCCTTTAACCGGCTTTGCAGCCGGTATTTTTTTGCGCCAGAATTCAGAGAATACAGGAGATTGAGAGGAGAGAATGTATGAACAAGATTAAGACCACCTCCGGCCAGGGCCCCATCCGGGACGCCCGCACCCTGGGCACGCCCAAGATGCTGATTTTGGGCCTGCAGCACATGTTCGCCATGTTTGGCGCCACCGTTCTGGTGCCCATTCTGGTGAACTCCTACGGCCTGCCCCTGTCCATTCAGACCACGCTGTTTTTCGCCGGCGTGGGCACGCTGTTCTTCCACGTGTGCACCCGGCTGAAGGTGCCCGCCTTCCTGGGGTCCTCCTTCGCCTTTCTGGGCGGCTTTGCCGCCGTGGCAGGCCTGGACGGCGGCATCTACGCGGGCATGGAGCCAGCCGAAAAGCTCCAGTACGCCTGCGGCGGCATCGTGGTGGCAGGACTGCTGTATGTGATTCTGGCCCTGGTCATCAAAGCCGTAGGCGTGCACAAGGTGATGCACTTCCTGCCCCCGGTGGTCACCGGGCCCATCATCATCCTCATCGGCCTGAACCTGGCCCCCTCCGCCGTGAGCAACGCCTCCACCTGCTGGTGGCTGGCCCTGGTGGCTATGGCCATCATCATTGTGGCCAATATCTGGGGTAAGGGCATGGTGAAGATCATTCCCATCCTGCTGGGCGTGGTGGGGTCCTATCTGGTGGCGGTCATCGCCGGCCTCGCAGGCGTAACCGCCGGCGGCGCGGCACTGATCGACTTTACCAGCGTGAAAGCCGCCGGCTGGGCGGGACTCCAGCCCTTCCTGACCAATTTCGGCGGCTCCGTGGCCAAGTTCGACGTATCCGCCATTCTGGTCATGGCCCCCATCGCCGTCGCCTCCATGATGGAGCATATCGGCGATATGTCCGCCATCTCCGCCACCGTGGGAGAGAACTTCATCGAGGACCCCGGCCTGCACCGCACGCTGATTGGCGACGGCGTCGCCACCTCCCTGGCGGGTCTCTTCGGCGGCCCCGCCAACACCACCTACGGCGAGAATACCGGCGTGCTGGTTCTCTCACAGGTCCACGATCCCCGGGTGGTGCGGCTGGCGGCCCTCTATGCCCTGGTGCTGTCTTTCAGCCCCAAGTTTGCGGCAGTCGTCAACTCCATGCCCGCGGCTATCGTGGGCGGCGTCAGCTTTATCCTCTACGGCATGATCTCCGCCATCGGCGTGCGGAACGTGGTGGAGAACCAGGTGGACTTCACCAACTCCCGGAACCTGATCATTGCGGCGGTGATTTTAGTCTGCGGCCTGGGCTTTACCGGCGGCCTGACCTTTACCGTGGGCGGCACCTCCATCACACTCACCAGCCTCGCCATTGCGGCGATTGCGGGCATTGTCCTAAACGCCGTTCTGCCCGGCAATGACTTCCAGTTCGGCAAGACCGCCAACGCCGACACCGCCGCCTCTCTGGGCCGGTATTAAGGCGGGGCAATGTCGCCCGGCTCCGCCTGAAGCCCCGTTTTCCGGGTCTTTTGCCTCTTGACAGCCGAATACCGGCACCGTATAATATTTTTGAGGTGATGGACCATGCTCGATGAGAGAGATCTGCAGTCAATCGCAAATTTGATGGACGAGAAAATCGGCGCGTCCGAATCCCGTATGACAGCCTCCATGGATGAAAAAATCACCGCGTCCGAATCCCGCATAATGGCCTCCATGGACGGGAAAATCAACACAGCGACCTCCCAAATGATAGCCCTGATGGAGGCCTACTTTGAACCGAAGTTCAGCCTTTTGGCGGATGAGATGAAACTCATTCAGGAAAAGCTGGTCCCTGCAGAAGCCGTGACCACAATCGAGGACCGGGTGGATGTTTTGGAAGCGGTTGCAAGACGCCACTCCCAGGACACTGAGATGCTGAAAAAAGCCCAGTGAGCAAACACGGTTCAGGCGGCGCCGGATACCGGCGCCGCTTTTTTAAACGGGAATCTCAAGGTATGGATCTGCCCATGGGGCCGCTTTTTCGCCTCCGCGCGCCTATTGACAACTCCGGCGTTTTTTGCTATAAATAAGTAAAGCTGAACGGGAGCAGGACGGATGAAGATTCCGTTCTGTCCCCGTTCTTTTTAAGTTCTGAAAAGCGGAGGAGGGCCCGCCGTGAAGCAGTATGTCATCGCCCTGGACCAGGGCACCACCAGCAGCCGCTGTATCCTCTTTGACCGGGGGCAGAATATTGTGGCCATGGCCCAGAAGGAGTTTACCCAGTTCTACCCCCGGCCGGGCTGGGTGGAGCACGATCCCATGGAGATTTACTCCAGCCAGTATGGCGTGCTGAACGAGGTGCTGGCCCAGAGCGGCATTTCCGCTGAGGAGGTGGCCGGCATCGGCATCACCAACCAGCGGGAAACCACCGTGGTGTGGGATCGGGACACCGGGCGGCCTGTGTGCAACGCTATCGTGTGGCAGTGCCGCCGCACGGCGCCGCTTTGCCAGACACTGAAGCAGGACGCGGATTTTTCCTCCTATGTGCGCCGGCGCACCGGCCTTTTGATCGACGCCTATTTCTCCGCCACCAAGATCCGGTGGATATTGGACCACGTCCCCGGGGCGAGGGAAGGGGCGGAGACGGGGCGGCTACTGTTCGGCACGGTGGACAGCTGGCTCATCTGGAAGCTCACTGGCGGAAATGTCCACGTCACCGACTATACAAACGCCAGCCGCACCATGCTCTACGACATCGAAAATCTCTGCTGGGACGAACGCATCTGCCGGCGGCTGAACATCCCCATGCGGATGCTGCCTGAGGTCCGCTCCTGCAGCGAGGTTTACGGCTCCGTCAACATTCAGGGGGTGGAGATCCCCATTGCAGGCATCGCCGGAGACCAGCAGGCGGCCCTCTTCGGCCAGGCCTGCTTCAAAGCCGGAGAGGCCAAAAACACCTATGGCACCGGCTGCTTTTTGCTGATGAACACCGGAGAGAAAATCGTCCGCAGCCAGAACGGCCTTGTGACCACCGTGGCCGTGGGGCTGAACGGCGAGGTTCAATACGCCCTGGAGGGCAGCGTATTTGTGGGCGGAGCCGTGGTGCAGTGGCTCCGGGACGAGCTGCACCTCATCACCGAGGCGGCGGACACAGAGTACTTTGCCCAAAAGGTGCCGGACAGCGGCGGCGTTTACGTCGTTCCCGCCTTCACCGGCCTGGGCGCGCCCCACTGGGACATGTACGCCCGGGGGGCCATTCTGGGCCTGACCCGGGGCACAGGGCGGAACCACATCATCCGGGCGGCGCTGGAGTCCATCGCCTATCAGACCGGGGACGTGCTCACCGCCATGGAGGAGGACACCGGCATCCGCTTAAAGGAGCTGCGGGCAGACGGCGGCGCCTCCGCCAACAACTTTTTGATGCAGTTCCAGGCGGATATTGTGGGGCGGACCATCCGCCGCCCCGTCATCCGGGAGACCACCGCCCTGGGCGCGGCATATCTGGCGGGCCTCGCCACCGGCGTGTGGCGCAGCCGGGAGGAGATCGCCCGGCAGTGGACGCCGGACCGCCGCTTTGACCCCGCCCTCTCTCCCGAGGAGCGGGCCCGCCTGCAGCGCGGCTGGACCCGCGCCGTGGACCGGGCCAAGGCCTGGGAGTCATAACCCAGACAGACAGCAAAACATTGGGAGCGGCCCGCCGTTTCCCGGAATAAAAACAGTGAGGTACGGTATTATGGATTACGCGAAGGAATCTCTGCGCTTACACACGGAGTGGAAGGGTAAAATTGAAGTGACAGCCACGGTACCCGTTGCCACCAAAGACGATCTGAGCCTGGCCTATACCCCCGGCGTGGCCCAGCCCTGCCTGGAGATCCAAAAGAACCCCGCCAGGAGCTACGAGCTGACCCGCCGCCACAACCTCTGCGCCGTCATCACCGACGGCAGCGCCGTTTTAGGCCTGGGCGACATCGGGCCGGAGGCCGGCATGCCCGTAATGGAGGGCAAGTGCGTGCTGTTCAAGTCCTTTGGCGGGGTGGACGCCTTTCCCCTGTGCGTGCGGACCCAGGATGTGGACGAATTTGTCCGGACCGTGTATAACATCTCCGGCAGCTTCGGCGGCATCAACCTGGAGGACATCGCCGCCCCCCGGT
>CATNDT010000036.1:19382-21660 GCA_950097035.1 uncultured Oscillibacter sp. | reverse complement strand
GGCGGCACCTACGCCACCCAGGAGAACTTCCGCCTCATGCGGGAGGCCATGGACAAGGTGGGCGAGGAGTTGGGCCGATATATCCGGGTGTGCAACTACTGCTCCGGCCTGTGCATGCCCGAAATCGCCGCCATGGGCGCCTTTGAGGGCCTGGACGTGATGCTCAACGACGCGCTTTACGGCATCCTGTTCCGGGATATCAACATGCAGCGCACCCTGGTGGACCAGTCCTTCTCCCGCGCCATCAACGCCTACGCGGGCGTGGTGATCAACACCGGCGAGGACAACTACCTCACCACCGCCGACGCGGTGGAGGAGGCCCACACCGTGCTGGCCTCCCAGTTCCTCAACGAGGCCTTCGCCCTGAAGGCGGGCCTGCCGGAGGAACAGATGGGCCTGGGCCACGCCTTTGAGATCGACCCCGACGTGGAAAACGGCTTTTTGTACGAGCTGGCGCAGGCCGAGATGGCCCGGGAGATCTTCCCCAACGCGCCGCTGAAGTACATGCCCCCCACCAAGTTTATGACCGGCAACGTCTTCCGCGGCCACGTGCAGGACGCCCTCTTTAACATGGTGACCATCCTGACCAGCCAGAAGATCCACCTGCTGGGCATGATGACCGAGGCCATCCACACCCCCTTCCTGTCCGACCGTTTCCTGGCCATTCAAAACGCCCAGTATATCTTCCGCACCATGCAGGACCTGGGCAGCGAGCTGGTCTTTAAGGACGGCGGCATCATGCAGACCCGCGCCAACGAGGTGCTGAAGAAGGCCACCGACCTGCTGGGGCAGATCGAGCAGCTGGGCATCTTTGAGACGCTGGAGCGGGGCATCTTCGCCGATATCAAGCGTCCCCGCGACGGCGGCAAGGGCCTGGACGGCGTTGTCAGCAAGACGCCGGGCTACTTCAACCCGTTCCTGGAACCCATGATGAAAGGGGGTGCCGGCAAATGAGCTCCGGACTGTATCAGATCCGTGATAAAAACCTGGACACCACGCTGGACCTGACCCGCCTGAAGCCGTATGGCGACACCATGAACGACGGCAAGGTGCAGACCTCCTTCACCCTTCCGGTAAAGGACGATGACCGGGGCGCGGCGGCCGCCGTGCTCATGGCCCAGAAGATGGGTCTGGCGGAGCCCAACGTGGCCCTGCGCCAGAAGCTGGACGAGAACTTCACCTTCTACGTGGTGTACGGCTCTTTGACCCACACCGTCAACTACAACGAGATCGTGGTGCAAACCGTTACCGACGAGGTGATGGACATGCACGAGACCGACGAGTTTTTGAAGGAGCGCCTGGGCCGCAAGATGGTAGTCATCGGCGCGTCCACCGGCACGGACGCCCACACCGTGGGTATCGACGCCATCATGAACCGCAAGGGCTTCGCCGGCCACTACGGCCTGGAGCGCTACGAGATGGTGGAGGCCTATAACCTGGGCAGCCAGGTCCCCAACGACGAATTCCTCCGCAAGGCCGCTGAAGTGGGCGCCGACGTGGTGCTGGTCTCCCAGACCGTGACCCAGAAGGACGTCCACATCCAAAACCTCACCGAGCTCATTGAGCTGGCGGAGGCCGAGGGCGTTCGTGAGAAGTATATCTTCTGCTGCGGCGGCGCCCGCATCACCCACGCCCTGGCCAAGGAGCTGGGCTATGACGCCGGCTTTGGCGCCGGCACCTACGCCGACGACGTGGCCACCTTTACCTCCAAGGAGCTGGTCCGCCGCCTGAATAAGTGATCCGCCTGTCCTGTCCGGGGCAAGCACAGAAGGCCGGGAGTCCACTCACTCCCGGCCCGATGTGATATCTATTTTGAGAAGGGAGGGTATGCGCGCCCAGGGCGGGATGGCTGATATAGCACATCATTTACCCCAAAACGCATTTTCCCAACATTTCCATTCGCGCGTGGATGCCGGAATTCCCCGGACATCCAAGAGAGAAAAGGAGGTTTCGGAATGCAATCCCTTAAAAACATGAAAGAAAAACTCGGCAAGGTGCTGCTGGTCATGTACGCCCTGGTACCGCTGATGACCACCATCGCCTTCGCGGCAGACGGCGAGAGCCGTTTCTATGGCACCATCTGGTCCCTTGTTCCCCCCATTGTGGCCATCGGCCTGGCTCTGATTACCAAGGAGGTCTACTCCTCCCTGTTCCTGGGCATTCTGGTGGGCTACCTCATCCAGATGGAGTTCAACCCCGTAGCCGCCATTACCACCCTGATCGCCGACCTGGGCGACAACATCGGCGGCAACGCCGGTATCCTGATCTTCCTGGTGGT
>CATNDT010000036.1:5757-19282 GCA_950097035.1 uncultured Oscillibacter sp. | reverse complement strand
CCGACCTGGGCGACAACATCGGCGGCAACGCCGGTATCCTGATCTTCCTGGTGGTGCTGGGCACCATGGTGGCCCTGATGATCCGGGCCGGCGGCTCCAAGGCCTACGGCGACTGGGCTGTGGAGCACCTGAAGAGCAAGAAGAGCGCCCTGTGGTCCACCTTTATCCTGGCCGCCATCCTGGGTGTGGACGACTACTTCAATAACCTCACCACCGGCAACGTCATGCGTCCCGTTACCGACGGCCACCAGATCTCCCGCGCCAAGCTGGCCTACATGTGCGACGCTACCGCCGCCCCCATCTGCATCATGATGCCCGTCTCCTCCTGGGCTGCCGCCGTCACCGGCGTCATCGACAACGAGGAGCTGGGCTTCCAGATCTTCTGCCGGGCCATCCCCTATAACTTCTACGCGATCCTGACCATTGTCTTCATCATCGTCATGATCGTGCGGGACATCGACTTTGGCCCCATGAAGCTCCATGAGGACAACGCCAAGAAGGGCGACATCTATACCACCCCTGAGCGTCCCTTCGCCGGCGCCGAGGAGATGAAGTTTAACCCCAACGGCAAGGTCATCGACCTGGTGATTCCTGTCATCGTGCTGATCGTCGGCTGCGTGGGCGGACTGATGTACGCCGGCCATGTGAACGGCGGCGAGGGCCTGCTGGGCATGTTTGCCAACACCGACGCTTTCGTGGGCCTGCCTCTGGGCTCCACCGTGGCGCTGATTATCAACTTCATCTACTTCGCCTGCCGCCGCTCCATGAAGTTCACCGAGCTGATGGACTGCATCCCCGAGGGCTTTAAGCAGATGGTTCCCGCCATTTTGATTCTGTGCTTCGCGTGGACCATTGGCGGTGTCACCCGCTACGGCCTGGGCGCACCCGATTTTGTGGCCGGCCTGGTGAAGTCCTTCGGTCCCACCCTGTACAATATGCTGCCCGCAGTGATCTTCGTCATCGCCTGCTTCCTGGGCTTTGCCACCGGCACCTCCTGGGGTACCTTCGGCATCCTGCTGCCCATCGTGCTGGACGTGTTCACTCCCGGCGGCTTTGAGAACCTCACCGCCGACGCCCTGAACAATGTGCCCATCCTCATGGTCGGCATCGGTGCCACCCTGGGCGGCGCGGTCTGCGGCGACCACTGCTCCCCCATCTCCGATACCACCATCATGGCTTCCTCCGGCTCTCAGTGCTACCACCTGAACCACGTGTTCACCCAGATGCCCTACGCGGTTACCGTGGCGGCCATCTCCTTCGTGAACTATGTGATTACCGGTTTCCTCATCAATGTGGTGCCGGAGATCGTCTGCCTGATCATCGCCATCATCTCCACCGTTATCACCATGCTGGTGATCGACATGGTGACCAAGTCCAAGCAGACGGCGTAACTCCAGACGGCAGCCAGTTTACTGACATAACAATTCCGCTCCACTCCGCCTGGAGTGGAGCGGAATTCCCTTTCATCCCTGCCGTCCGCCGGTCAATCCACGGAGGGCGGTCCAGGGACTGTTGGACCAATACAGCCGCTTCTCACTGGCGGGCACGCCGGCCAGATACTCCAACCCGGCAACTTCCTTCCCATTCATCACAAATGCAACGATCTTCTTCATAGCTGTTTGCTCCTTTCTTGTTTATGTATTAAGTATACTCCAAGATATAACATTACACAAGCGAATAATTATCATATTTTATATGAGGAAACGGAATATAATAGATGAACACAACCAAGTGTCAGATTCTCCTCAAGGCTGTGGAGCTGGGGAGTATTACCCGGGCGGCAGAGGATATGGGGTATACACAGTCGGCGGTGAGCCGCTCCATCGCCGACCTGGAGCGGGAGTGGAGCGTAACGCTGCTGACCCGCAATAAGGACGGGGTGGTTCTCACCGCCCAGGGGGAGTTTCTGCTGCCGGACATCCAGGCCCTGTGCAACGCCCAACGGACCCTGGAAAGTCAGGTCTCCGCCCTGCACGGCCTCACCTGCGGCACGCTGCGGGTGGGCACCTTCACCAGCGTATCGATCCACTGGCTTCCCGGTATGATCAAAGAGTTTCTCACCCTCTACCCCGGCATCCGGTTTGACCTGGTCAGCAAGTGGGAGTTTGCCGAGGTGGAGGAGCTGGTGCGCCGGGGCCAGGTCGACTGCGCTTTTCTGGCCCTTCCGGCGGGAGAGTCGCTGGACGCCGCCTTTCTCCGGCGGGACCGGTTACTGGCCGTGCTGCCCTGCGGCCATCCGCTGGCCGGGGCGGACTTCTACCCTATGGCCCGCTTCACCCAGGACCCCTATATCCGCATTCAGGAGCACTGGGATATGGAGATGTCCCGCATCTTTCAGGAGGAGGGGCTGCGGCCCAACATCCAATACACCGTTAACGACGACTTCGCCATCCTGGCCATGGTGGAGCAGGGGCTGGGCATCAGCCTTCTGCCTGAGATGGTGGTGCGGGGCAGCCAGCGGCGTGTAACGGCCATCCCCCTGGAGCGCCCCCGCTTTCGTGAGATCGGCCTGGCCGTCCGCCGGGGCGGGCCTGTCTCCCCCCTCACCCGCCGGTTTCGGGACTTTGTGCTCCAGTGGCTGGAAACCGCCCCGTAGCCCGAAACAGGCGCAAAAACAGCGCGGCAAAAGCCGCGCTGTCTTGCATTTTACAGGGCCACGATAGCGGATACCAGCAGCGGCACCGCCAGGGAGAGGACCACGCCGCTGGCAAAGGAGTAGATCGTAATCCGCTCGTGGGTGGCGCCCACCACCACGGGGAGCACCGTGTCCATAGCTGCCGCGCCGGGCAGCGCCACACACTCCACATAGCCGACGTACCGGGCCGCCAGCGGGATGGTCAAAATGGCAAAGACCTCCCGCATGACATTGGCCAAAAAGCAGACGGCGGAAACCGTGAGGGAATACGGCGCCAGAAGCGTGGGGGCCAGAGAGTACCACCCGAATCCGGCGGCAACCGCCATGGCGTCTCTGGGGCCGATGGACAGCACCAGTCCCACCAGGGCCGCGGCAGCCAGAGATCCCACCGCCACGGCCACCGGAATCAGCAGCACCTTGAGTCCCGCGGCCCGGATGTCGGCAATGGCCGTGCCCTGCTGGCCCATGTCCATACCCACCAGAAACAGCAGCAGATACAGCCCCAAGTCGATAACCTGACCGCAATAGGCCACTACGGCGGCCGGAACGATGAAATAGCCGGCCAGCATTCCCAGGACCACAGCGCCCACAATCCACTTGGTCAGGGAGTTGTCGGCCTTTTGGCCGCCACCGCTCCCCGTCTCCGCCGCTGCTGCGGCGCTGCCCGCGGGCCGGCCCTGCCGGTCCAGCCGCAGCACAAAGCGCCGCAGCAGCCACAGCGCCAGCAAAGATCCCGCCATAGCAGCGGCGGTGATCAAAAACGCCGTCCATCCAATGCTGCCCAGGGAGGCGATCACCTCGTCGTCCGCCCCCAGCTTCACACCCAGGGAGACAATTAAAATCATCAGCGCCACTCGCTGCAGCCGGCCAAGCCACGCCAGAGGCCGGGCGCGCACATTGGGCCGGGACCCGATCCAGGCGCCCACCGCCACCGCGGCAATATAGCCGGCCAGATTCCAAAGCGTACCGAGAGCGGTATCCATCTCATCACCCCATCTGTCAAATCTTTCTTTTTTGATACCAGCATTCAGTATACCTTTATCACCGGCGGGATGCAAGTGAATAATTCTAATGGTACCCATCCGCAAATGACATGGGGAAAGCCCTGCGGGTGATTCCAGCGGAAAGTTCCACCACGGGTATTGCTTTTTCCACGGCCATATGCTAAAATATGGCCGAAAAATCAAATAATAAAGCAGTCGGAGCCGTTCTCCACAGGGGAATACGGATAATAGGGAAACAGGTGCGACGCCTGTACGATCTCGTCACTGTGTGTAACGAGCGTTCCATCTATCGTCAGAAAATGACAGTCACTGGTGAAAGCCGGGAAGACGATGGTCCGTGATGACTTACAAGTCAGGAAACCTGCCGTCTGCCGGTACGGGAATGCGGCTGCGTATTCCGGATCACGAGGGCTTGATTGTACCAATCCCGTTTCCGGGTGTTTTATGCCTGTGGTCATCTTTCAGATGGCCGCTTTTTTTATCCGACATATCGTATTTTTATAAGGAGGCGCATGCGGGATGAAAAAGACGAAACTCCCCTCTTTGCAGACGGCGGAGAAAGCGGGAAATGAAAATGAACACCGGCTTTGAGCACTATATCTGCACCGGGGGCAAGCGGCTGCGCTGCGGCTACACCACCGGCACCTGCGCGGCCCTGGCAGCGGCAGGTGCTGCGGAGCTGCTGCTGACGGGAACGGCTCCGGCCACCGTGTCCATCACCACGCCCAAAGGGATTCCGGTAGAGGTCCCTTTGGAGCAGTGCCGTCTGGAGGGGGGCGGGGCCTCCTGCGCCGTCCGCAAGGACGGGGGAGACGATGTGGATGCCACCGCCGGCCTTGCGGTGTTTGCCCATGTGGAGCGGCAGGATGCCCCCGGCATTTTTCTGGACGGGGGCGAGGGCGTGGGACGGGTGACGAAACCCGGACTCGACCAGCCGGTGGGCGCCGCCGCCATCAACCACGTGCCCCGTCAGATGATCGAACAGGCGGTTTTGGCCGTGTGCGCCGGGCAGGACTACAGCGGTGGACTGCGGGTGACCATCTCTATCCCCGGCGGGGCGGCACTTGCAAAAAAAACCTTTAACCCGGAGCTTGGGATCACGGGCGGTATCTCCATTCTGGGCACCTCGGGCATTGTGGAACCCATGAGCCTTCAGGCTCTGGCAGACACCGTGGTTTTGGAGATCCGTCAGGCGGCGGCCCAGGGTCATCGCCACATCATCCTCACACCGGGAAACTACGGCATGGACTTTCTCCGCGCCCTGGGACTGGACCGCCGGGGCGTGCCTGTGGTAAAATGCTCTAACTTTACCGGGGACGCGCTGGACGCCTGTGCTGCCGGAAACTTTGCAAGCGTCCTGCTGGTGGGGCACATCGGCAAGCTCTCAAAGCTGGCGGGGGGTATTATGAACACCCACAGCCGCTACGCGGACTGCCGCACCGAGCTGTTCTGCGCCCATGCGGCGGTGTGCGGGGCCTCTACGGCGGTGTGCCGGGCATTGATGAACGCCGCCTCCTCAGACGGGTGCATTGCCATTTTGGAGGACGCGGGGCTGCGCAACGCGGTGCTGGAGCATATGTTTGCCGCCGCCTTCCACCATCTGTCCCGGCGGGCCGCCGGAAACTATCAGGTGGGGGCGCTGGTGTTTTCCAATGAATACGGCCTGTTGGGACAGGCCGGAGACGTAAAGGAGATCATAGAGTCATGGATATAAAGCAGGGCATTTTTTATGGCGTCGGCATCGGCCCCGGCGACCCGGAGCTCATTACACTAAAGGCCGTCCGAACGTTGGAGCGCTGCCCGGTAATCGCGGCTCCCCGCACAAAGAGCGGCGCCATGCTAGCGCTGGATATCGTCCGGCGGGGCATGGCTCTGGAGGACAAGACCATATTACCCCTGGACTTCACCATGTCCCGGGACCCCGCTGTGCTCCACGCCTCCCATCTGGAGGCGGCAAAGGCCATTGAATCCCATCTGGCCGCAGGGCGGGACGTGGCCATGCTGAACCTGGGGGACGTGTCCATTTACGCCACCTACGGCTATTTGATGGACATCCTCATCGCCCGGGGATATGAGGCCGCCATGATTCCCGGCGTACCCAGCTTTTGCGCGGTAGCCGCCCGGCTGAAAACCAGCCTCACCACAGCGAACGGCCCCCTGCACATCCTACCCGGCGGCGTATCTGAGCTGGAAGGGCAGCTGGACCTGCCGGGCACCAAGGTCCTGATGAAATCCGGCAGCCGCATCCCCCAGGTGGCCAGGGCCCTGCAAAAGCGGGGCCTGGCAGAGCGGGCCGCCATGGTGCGGGACTGCGGTCTGCCCACGGAGGCGGTCTATCAGGGCCTGGAACAGCTTCCGGAAGACGCGGGGTACTTTGCCACCATTATCGTAAAGGAGAGATGATTCATGGTCCACTTTGTAGGCGCGGGACCCGGCGCCCCCGACCTCATCACCCTGCGGGGGGCGGAGCTCTTAAAGGCGGCGGACACAGTGATCTACGCCGGCAGTCTGGTGAATCCGGCGCTGCTGGCCCTTTGTAAAGCCGGCTGCTCCATATACAACAGCGCGGAGATGACGCTGGAGCAGGTGCTTGCCGCCGTGGAAACGGCGGAAGCCGCCGGGCAGACCACCGTCCGCCTGCATACCGGCGACCCCTGTCTGTACGGCGCCATCCGGGAACAGATGGACGCCCTGGATGCCCGGAACATCCCCTATGACAGCACGCCGGGGGTCTCCAGCTTTTGCGGCGCGGCGGCAGCCGCCCAGGCGGAGTATACCCTGCCGGGGGTAAGCCAATCGGTGGTCATCACCCGCATGGCGGGGCGCACGCCGGTGCCGGAGCGGGAGGGCATCGCCGCCTGGGCCGCCCACGGGGCCAGCATGGTAATCTTCCTCTCGGCGGGGATGCTGGAGCCGCTGCAAACAGAGCTGCTGGCAGGAGCCTATACAGAATCCACCCCGGCCGCGGTGGTCTACAAGGCCACCTGGCCGGAGGAAAAGGTGGTCCGCTGCACGGTGGGCACGCTGGCAGAGGCCGGCCGGAAACACCAGATCTCAAAAACCGCCCTGGTGCTGGTAGGGGACTTTCTGCAGCCTGACTACCAGCGCAGCAAGCTCTATGATCCCACCTTTACCACAGAGTTCCGGGAGGCCAGCCAATGAACGTGCGGCTGCTGGCCTTTACAGACCGGGGCGACGCCCTGGCCCGCAAACTGGCCGACGGACTGGAGGGCCAGGCGGACCGCTGCGGCCGCCCGCTGGGCCTGGAGGCGTGGACGGCAGACACCTTCCCCCGGGCCGAGGGGTTGGTCTTTGTGGGGGCGGCGGGCATCGCCGTGCGGGCCATCGCCCCCCATGTGTGCCACAAGGCGTCCGACCCGGCGGTGGTGGTGGTGGACGAAGCAGGGCACTTTTCCATCCCGCTGCTCAGCGGACATCTGGGCGGCGCCAATGACTTGTCCCGCAGGATCGCCGCCCTGTGCGGCGCAGTTCCGGTAATCACAACGGCCACAGATGTCCGGGGCTGCTTTGCGGTGGACGAATGGGCCAAACGGCAGCACTGCCGCATTCGGAATCCGGAGGCCATCAAGTCCGTCTCCGCCGCCATCCTCTCCGGCGGGGAGGTAGGGGTCTGCAGTCCCTGGCCTGTGGCGGGCACACCGCCCCGGGGCGTGACAGCATCATCACAGGAGCAGTGCGGCGTGCGCCTCTCTATCCACCGGGAAGCGGACGGGCCCGCCCTGCACCTGGTACCTGCCATCGCGGTGCTGGGCATTGGGTGCAAAAAAAACACGCCCCAATCCGCCCTGGAGCAGGCCTTTGCCGGCCTGCTGGACAGCAGCCGCCTGGACCCTCTGGCCTTTTACAAGGCATGCAGCATCGACTTAAAGCAAGGTGAGCCGGGGCTGCTGGCCTTTTGCCGCGCCCACGGCCTGCCCTTTGAGACCTTCTCCGCCCAGGCGCTCCGGGCGGTGGAGGGGGATTTCTCCGCCTCGGCCTTTGTGCAAAATATCACCGGGGTGGATAACGTGTGCGAGCGGAGCGCGGTGCTGGGCAGCGGCGGCACGCTGCATCTGAAAAAACAGGTGGGAGACGGTGTGACCATGGCGGTGGCCCTGGCGCCCTTTTCCCCGGATTGGAGATGGCTGGATGAATAAGGTCTATGTGGTGGGCATTGGCCCCGGTGAGGAGGCACAGATCACACCCCTTGCCCGGGCGGCAATGGAGCGGGCGGATGTCCTGTGCGGCTACACGGTGTATATCGAACTTGTCCGGCCTCTGTATCCGGATAAGGAGACCTACACCACCCCCATGACCCGGGAGCGGGAGAGGTGCCGCTGGGCCATGGAGACCGCCCAAAGCGGGCGGACCGTGGCCATGCTCTGCAGCGGCGACGCCGGGGTCTACGGCATGGCCGGCCCCCTGCTGCAGCTCTCCCCCGACTTTCCGGCGGTGGAGGTAGAGGTCGTTCCCGGAATCACCGCCGCCCTCTCCGGTGCGGCAGCACTGGGCGCGCCGCTGATGCATGACTTCTGCGTGATCTCCCTGTCGGACCTCCTCACCCCCTGGGAGACCATTGAAAACCGCCTTACCTGCGCGGCAAGGGGGGATTTTTCCCTGTGTATGTACAACCCCTCCTCCAAAAAGCGGGCGGACTACCTGCGGCGGGCCTGTGACATTCTGCTGCGGGAAAAGGGACCGGACACCGTTTGCGGCTGGGTGCGGAATATCGGCCGGGATGGACAGGAGAGCCGGGTGCTGACCCTGGCGCAGCTGCGGGAGGAGCAGGTGGACATGTTCACCACCGTGTTTGTGGGCAGCAGCGCCACCCGCTCCATCAACGGGCGGATGGTCACTCCCCGGGGCTATGAGGCCAAGGTATGAAGCTGCTGATTTTTGGCGGCACCACCGAGGGCCGCGTTCTGGCGGAGCGGGCCGCAGCCCTGGGCGCGGAGGTCACTGTCAGCGTGGCGACAGAGCTGGGGGCCGAAGAGCTGGCGGGGCTGCCCGGCGTCCGGGCACTGGCGGGCAGGCTGGACCAGAGCGCCATGGAGTCGCTGCTCCGCGGCTTTGACCGCTGCGTAGACGCCACCCATCCCTACGCCAAAATCGTCACCGCCACGATCCGCGCTGCCTGCGGGAGGACCAACACTCCTCTGCGGCGGCTGCTGCGGTCCGCCAGTGCCTGCGGGGACGCGGTGCGCTTTTCCAGCTGTGCCCAGGCGGCGGCCTTTCTGGCGGACCAGCCGGGCAACATTCTGCTCGCCACCGGCTCCAAGGAGCTGGGAGCCTTCGCGGGGCTGGGGCGGGAGCGGCTGTTTGCCCGCATCCTCCCCACCCACGAGAGCATTGCGGCCTGCGAGGCCCTGGGCCTTCCCCACCGGAATATTTTGGCACTGCAGGGCCCCTTCACCCAAAAGCTGAATGAGGCCATGCTGGAGCAGTACCGCATCGCCTGGCTTGTGACCAAGGACGGCGGCGCGCCCGGCGGCTTTGCGGAAAAGCAGGCCGCCGCCAAACACGCCGGCGCCCGGCTCGTGCTGGTAGAGCGCCCTGCCGGCGACAGCGGGGCCGATCCGGAGGCCGTTTTATCCTGGATCAGGGAGGGGCTTTTATGAATGTAACACTGGCCGGCATTGGCTGTGGAACAGCGGACACCATGACCGCAGAGACCTGGCACGCGCTGCAGCAGGCCGACTATCTGGTGGGCGCAGAGCGAATGCTGGCCCAGCTGCCCGAAGGGCTCACCCCCCGGCGGAACGCCGCCAGCCGGCCCCGGGAAATTTTGAAGCTGTTGCTGGCCGCAGATTGCCGGGAGGCCTGCGTGCTCTACAGCGGAGACACCGGCTTTTACTCCGGCGCCCGGGGATTGCTGCCCCTTCTGAAAGAGCAGGGCATTCCGGTACGGGTGCTCCCCGGCGTCTCCAGCATACAGTACCTTGCGGCAAAGCTCGGCCGCCCCTGGCAGGAGTGGGTCCTCTGCTCCGCCCATGGAGTGGCGTGCGATGCCGTGGCGCCGGTTTGCCAGGGCCGCCCCGCCTGCTTTCTCACCGGTGGGACTCTGGACCCGGCGGCACTGTGCAGGCAATTGACGGAGGCAGGTCTCGGCGGTCTGCCTGTGACTGTGGGTGCAAACCTGTCCTATCCCCGGGAGCTGATCGAAACCGGCAGTGCGGCGGATTTTGCCCAACGGGAATTTCCCCCTTTGAGCCTGCTTTTCGCGGAGGCCGCCCCCGCGCCGCGCCGGCGGACGCCGGGCATTCCGGACGGCGAATTTGTGCGTGCCGGCGTCCCCATGACCAAGCAGGAGGTCCGCGCCGCCGTTCTGGCAAAGCTGGCCGTGGGGCCGGAGGATATCTGCTGGGATATTGGTGCGGGCACGGGCAGCGTGAGCGTAGAGCTGGCCCTGCAGGCCAAAGCGGTGTGGGCCGTGGAATCCCGCCCGGAGGCACTGGCACTGGTCCGGGCCAACCGGGAGCGCTTTCGCGCCTGGAAGCTCCGCCTGACAGATGGCCGGGCCCCCGAGGCCCTGGCAGGTCTCCCCGCGCCGGACGCGGTGTTTGTGGGCGGCAGCGGCGGCGAATTGCCCCAGATCCTGCAGGCCGTTCACCGGGCCAATCCACAGGCCCGGGTCTGCGTCTCCGCCATCGCGCTGGAAACGGTGCACACCGCCCTGGAGCAGCTGGCAGCCCAGGGCTATGACACAGAGATCAGCCAGATCTCCGTCAGCCGCGGCAAGCCGGCGGGAGATCTCCACCTGCTGCTGGCCCAAAACCCGGTGTTTCTCATCACGGGGGTGCGGCCTTGAAGCGGTTGATGCTGGCCGCCATGCACAGCGGCAGCGGGAAGACCACCGTCTCCTGCGCCCTTCTGGCGGCGCTGCGGCGGCGCGGCGCGCCCGTTCAGGCCTTTAAATGCGGGCCGGACTACATCGACCCCATGTTCCACACCCGCATTCTGGACGTGCCCAGCCGTAATCTGGACCTTTTCTTACAGGGGGAGGCCGGCGTCCGGCGCACGCTGGCCGGCCAGAGCAGGGCGTTCGCCCTGGTGGAGGGCGCCATGGGCTTTTACGACGGTCTGGGCGGCACCCACAGCGCCAGCGCCTGGCAGGTGGCCCACACGGCGAATATTCCGGCGGTGCTGGTGCTGCGGCCCCAGGGCAGCAGTTTGACCCTGGCCGCCCAGGTGCGGGGGCTGCTGTCCTTCCGCACGCCCAGCCACATAGCAGGCCTGCTGTTAAACCGCTGCACGCCCATGCTCTATCATCACCTGGCCCCGATTCTGGAGCGGGAGACCGCCCTGCCGGTGCTGGGATATCTGCCCCCCATGGAGGAGGCCGTATTGGAAAGCCGCCATCTGGGACTTTTGACCGCCGGTGAGATCGCGGACCTCTCCGCCCGGATAGACGCCGTTGCCGCCCGGATGGAGCAGACCGCAGACATCTCCGGCCTGCTGGCTCTGGCAGAGGAGGCGTCCCCCCAGGCCGGTCCCCTCCCGCTCTTCCCCACATCCCCCCGCTGCAAAATCGCGGTGGCCCGGGACGAGGCCTTCTGCTTTCTCTACGAGGACAACCTGGATCTTTTGCGGGAGAGCGGCGCGGAGCTTTTGTTTTTCAGCCCCCTGCGGGATCGCAGAATCCCGGCCGGGACCGATGGGCTGTATCTGACCGGGGGCTACCCGGAGCTGCACGCCGAAGTCCTGAGCCAAAACACGTCTATGCTGCAGAGCGTCCGGCAGGCCGTGGAAGAGGGGGTGCCCACCGTGGCGGAGTGCGGCGGCTTTCTCTACCTGCAAAAGACTCTGGAGGACGCGGCCGGAACCGTCTGGCCCATGGCCGGAGTTCTGGCGGGAAGCGGCTTTCGGACCAGTCGCCTGCAGCGTTTCGGCTATCTGACCCTGACGGCGCAGGCGGACAGTCTGCTGCTTCGCCGGGGCGAAACTCTCCCCGCCCACGAATTTCACTACTGGGACTGCACCGAAAACGGCGCGGCCCTGAGCGCTCAAAAAGCGGGCCGGGAGACCTCGTGGCGCTGCGGCTTTACCTCCCCCAGCCTGTATGCGGCCTTTCCGCACCTGCATTTCGGCGGGCGGCTGCCGCTGGCCCGGCGGTTTGCAGACAGTGCGGCCCAATGGAGAAAGGAGCACAGATGCGCACACTGACAGAGATTTTAGAAAAAATCCCGGGGCCGGACGAGGCAGCCCGGGCAGCCTGTCTCACCCGGTGGGACGCCCTTGCCAAGCCCCTGGGCAGTTTGGGGCTGCTGGAGATCGCCCTGGCCCAAATTGCGGCCATCACCGGTAATCCGGACATCTCCCTGGCCCGGCGGGCACTGCTGGTGCTGTGCGCCGACAACGGCGTGGTGGCCCAGGGCGTCACCCAGACGGACAGCTCCGTTACCGCCGCCGTGGCCAGGGCCCTGGCCGCGGGGGAGAGCACCGTCTGCCACATGGCCCAGGTGGCCCGCTGCCAGGTGATTCCCGTGGACATGGGGATTCTGGACTTCTCACCGGCTCCCGGCGTTTGGGACCGCCGGGTCCGAAACGGTACCGGCGACATCACCTGCGGTCCCGCCATGACCCGTGCCCAATGTATCCGGGCCGTGGAGCTGGGGGCGCAGCTGGTGTGGGATTGCAAACAGGCCGGGGCCGCCATTCTGGCTACCGGCGAAATGGGCATTGGCAACACCACCACCTCCAGCGCCGCGGCCAGCGTGCTGCTGGGCGTGGAGGCGGAAGCGGTGACAGGCCGCGGAGCCGGCCTGTCGGACGCGGGACTGGCCCGAAAAATCGCGGCCATCCGGCAGGCTGTGGCCTGTAACCGTCCGGACCCCCAGGACCCTGTCGGCGTTTTGCACAAGGTGGGCGGTCTGGATATCGCCGGTCTCTGCGGCGTGTTTCTGGGGGGGGCTCTCTACCGCGTTCCCATACTGATCGACGGGTTCATCAGCGGCGTGGCGGCCCTCTGCGCGGTGCGCCTGTGCCCCCGGGCGGGCTACGCCATGCTGGCAAGCCACGTCTCCGCCGAGCCCGCAGGCCACCTGGTGCTGGACGCCCTGGGTCTGCGCCCTTTGATTACCGCGGGCATGCGGCTGGGAGAGGGCAGCGGCGCGGTGGCCGCCCTTCCCCTGCTGGATATGGCCCTGGCCGTGTATGGCAGTGGACAGACCTTTGGCCACCTGGGCATTGCGGCCTACACCCCCCAGTAAATATCTGCGTTCATACCGAAATTTCCGGAGAGGAGGCGGCCATGTTCACACTTGTCACCGGCGGCGCTGCCAGCGGAAAAAGCGAATATGCGGAATCTCTGACCCTGCGTCTGCCGGGAAAGCGGATCTATCTTGCCACCATGCAGCCCTTTGACCGGGAGTGCCTGATTCGCATTGAAAAGCACCGTCGCCTCCGGCAAAACAAGGGCTTTGAGACGGTGGAGCGGTACACCGACCTGGCCGGAGCCCCGATCCCGGCCGGGGCCAACGTGCTGCTGGAATGCATGAGCAATCTGACCGCCAACGAGCTGTACAGCCCTGATGGCGGCGGAGCGGAGGCCGTTATGCAGGGCGTTGCCGCCCTGCTGGAGCGGTGCGGGCACCTCACCGTGGTCACCAACGAGGTGTTCTCCGGCGGCACGGCCTATGACGGAAGCACCCTTTTCTATCTGCAGGAGCTGGCCCGGATCAACCGTGCCCTGGCCGCCCGGGCAGATACCGTGGCAGAGGTGGTCTGCGGGCTGCCCAACATTTTAAAAGGGGGGGCGGCGCCGTGAAAACGTTGCTGGAGACCGTTGCGGTGGCTTTTTCCATGTTCTCATCCCTGCCCGTTCCCCAGTTTTCCTGGACGGAGCGGAATATGCGCTGGATGCTGGCGGCCTTTCCCCTGGTGGGCG
>CATNDT010000036.1:0-5719 GCA_950097035.1 uncultured Oscillibacter sp. | reverse complement strand
TGCGGCGCTTTGACCCTGCCGGCTGTGCTGCGGGGGGCGGGGCTGTGCCTGCTGCCGGTGCTGATCACCGGCGGCATCCATCTGGACGGCTACGCCGACACCTGCGACGCCCTGGCCAGCCACGCCTCCCCGGAAAAACGGCAGGAGATCCTGAAGGACCCTCACCTGGGGGCCTTCGCCGCCATCCGCCTGTGCGCCTATTTCCTGGCAAGCTTCGCCCTGTGGACCGCCCTTCCCCAATACGACGGGGCGGCCTTCACCCTGGCCTTCTGCCTGTCCCGTGCGCTGTCCGGCCTGGCGGTGGCCGCTTTTCCCCTGGCCAGGAACACCGGCCTTGCCCACGCCTTTGCCACAGCGGCAGACCGCAGGCGTCTCCGTTTGGCCCTGGCCGTCCTGGCCGCGCTTTTGGCTCTGCTCCTGTGCCTGCGGGGCGTAGCAGGCGCAACTATGGTTCTGGCGGCGGCATGTGTGTTTCTCTGCTACCACCGGATGACCCGCGTTGCCTTCGGAGGCCTCTCCGGCGACCTGGCAGGCTGGTTTTTACAGACCGCCGAGCTGTGGATGCTGGGTGCGGCCTGCGCCGTACAGTATCTTGAAAATACCTGGAGGTTGTTATGATCTTTGTCACTGGCCCGCTGTTTGCGGGAAAGCGGGACTATATCCGGCAGGCGCTGGGACTCTCTCCGGAGGCTTTCGCCCGGCAGGCCGTGTGGGACGTGCAGCTTTTGGCTGCCCGGGCACCGGATCTCACCGCCCTGGCGGAGGAGCTGGCGGCGCGGGAGATTGTGATTGCAACAGAGGTGGGCGGCGGTGTGGTGCCCGTTGACCCGGCGGAGCGGGCAGCGCGGGAGGCCGCGGGCCGCCTCGCCTGCCTGCTGGCAGAGCGGGCGGACACCGTGATACGGGTGTGCTGTGGGCTGCCCCAGGCGCTGAAGGGAAAGCTGCCGTGCTGATTTACCTGCTGCGCCACGGCGCCACGGCCCGCAATGCAGAGCACCGTTACCAGGGACAGACAGATGTCCCCCTCTCTCCCGCCGGGCGGGCGGCGCTGCGCCAGGCGGACCTGTCCCCCAAAATTGTATATGTCTCCCCCCTCTCCCGGGCCGTGGAGACCGCCAAAATCTTATTTCCCGCAGCCCGCCTGATCCCGGCGCCCGATCTGCGGGAGATGGACTTCGGCGTCTTTGAGGGGCGCAACTACCGCGAAATGGCCCGGGACCCGGATTACCGGGCCTGGGTAGCGGGCGGCTGCGCCGGGCAGTGCCCCGGCGGAGAGAGCCGGGCAGCCTTTTCCCGCCGGGTATGCGCTGCCTTCGGGGCGCTGGTGGACGGGGCCCTGGCCGCCGGAGAGCCCGGCCTTGTCGTTGTGGCCCACGGCGGTGTGCAGATGGCGGCGCTGGAGCGGTTCGCCGTGCCCCGGCGGGACTATTTTGACTGGAACGCACCCTGCGGCGGCGGCTTTGTTCTGGACACGGCCGCCTGGCGGGAAACCCGCCTGCTGGAGCTGAGAGGGGAAGTATGCTACACAAAGGACTGATACCATGCAAATCGTCTTTGCCGCCGCGGGCGGCTTTGTCCTGGACCTGCTGTTGGGCGACCCGGCCTGGCTCCCCCACCCGGTGGTGCTGATGGGCCGGTGCATCACCTTTCTGGAGCCCCGCCTGCGGCGGGCCTTTCCGCAAACCTGCCGGGGAGAGCGGCTGGCGGGAACGGCTTTGGCGGCGGCGCTGCCTCTTGGCGTGCTGGTTCTCTCCGCCGGGCTCCTCCGCCTCTGCACCTTGATCCACCCCGCTTTGGGCCTGGCTCTGGAAACCATGTGGTGCTGGCAGGCTTTGGCGGTGCGGGGTCTGCGGGATGAGAGCGACCGCGTCCGCCGGGCCTTGGCCGCCGGCTCGCTGGAGGACGCCCGGGCGGCAGTGGGGCGCATCGTGGGGCGGGACACCGCAGACCTTGACGAGCAGGGCGTGACCCGGGCGGCGGTGGAGACGGTGGCGGAGAACTTTTCCGACGGGGTAATCGCCCCTATGGTCTATATGCTGCTGGGCGGCGCCCCCCTGGCCCTTTGCTACAAGGCCGTTAACACCCTGGACAGCATGGTGGGCTACAAAAACGGGCAATATCTCCACTTTGGCCGCCGGGCGGCAAGGCTGGATGACGCCGCCGGCTTTTTTCCGTCCCGGCTGGCGGCGCTGCTGCTGGTTCCGGCGGCGGGTCTGACGGGAGAGAGCGCCGCCGGCGCATGGCGGATCTGGCGGCGGGACCGGCAAAACCATGCCAGCCCCAACTCCGCCCAGACAGAGGCGGCCATGGCCGGAGCCCTTGGTATCCGCCTGGGCGGACCCGCGTCCTATTTCGGGCAGCTGCACGATAAACCCACCATCGGCGACTCTCTGCGGCAGCCGCAGCCGGAGGATATCCGCCGCGCAAACCGGATGCTGTATCTTGGCAGCCTGTTGGGGCTGATTCTGCTGTGCGGTCTTCGGGCCCTGCTTGTAAATGGGTAAAAGGAGTGAGTCAATCATGGAACACGGCGGCGACTGGGCCGGCTTTCAAATAGAACACGGGGCGCCGCCCCTGGACTTCTCCGCCAACGTCACACCTCTGGGCCTGCCGGAGAGCATCCGGCAGGCCGCGGCGGCAGCTCTGGCAGACGCCGGGCGGTATCCCGATCCGCTGTGCCGTGAACTGCGAAAGGGGCTGGCCGCATACCATGGCGTTCCGGAGGCATGGATTCTGTGCGGCAGCGGCGCGGCAGACCTGATCTACCGGCTGGCGGCAGCCCGGCAGCCCCGCACCGCCCTGATCACCGCCCCCACCTTTTCCGAATATGAAAATGCCCTGCGCCTCTGGAACTGTCAGGTCCTGCACTTTCCCCTGTCTCCGGCGGAGGACTTTGCCGTGACGGAGGAAATCCTGCCGTCTATCCCGCCGGACCTGGATATGCTGTTTCTCTGTGAGCCCAACAACCCCACGGGCCGCACCACCGGCCGCCGCCTGCTGGAGCGGATACTGGAATACTGCGCCGCCTACGGCACGCTGCTGGCAGTGGACGAGTGTTTCAACCCCTTTCTGGACGAGCCGAAGGCCCACACGCTGCTGGACCTTCTCCCCCACTATGAAAACCTTCTGGTTTTCCGGGCCTTTACCAAAACCCACGGTATGGCGGGGCTGCGGCTGGGGTACGCCCTCTGCCAGGACGCCGCCCTGCTGGAGGCCATGGCCCATGGCGGCCCGCCCTGGGCGGTATCCCTTCCGGCCCAGGCGGCGGGGCTGGCCGCCTTGGCGGAACGCGACACGTTGGCCGTTCTGCGGCGTCTCGTCCGGCAGCAGCGCCCCCGCCTCGCGGCGGAGCTGACGGCTCTGGGCTGCCGGGTCTGCCCCGGCGAGGCCAACTACCTTCTCTTTTACTGCAGTGCGCCCCATTTACCGCAGAAGCTTGAGGCACGGGGCATTCTGCTGCGGGACTGCTCCAATTACCACGGGCTGGGCCCCGGCTGGTATCGGGCGGCGGTCCGCACGGAGGCGGAAAATACGGTTTTTCTCAACACCATGAAGGAGGTTTTGTAAATGGCGCGGTGCATCATGGTGCAGGGCACCATGTCCGGCGCGGGAAAAAGCCTGCTGGCAGCCGCCCTGTGCCGGATCTTCCGGCAGGACGGCTGGCGGACAGCCCCCTTTAAGGGGCAGAATATGGCCCTGAACAGCTACATTACCCGGGACGGACTGGAGATGGGCCGCGCCCAGGCCGTCCAGGCCGAGGCGGCGGGCATTGAGCCGGATGTGCGGATGAATCCCATCCTCCTCAAGCCCTCCAGCGACACGGGGAGCCAGCTCATTGTACACGGCGAGGTGCGGGGCCACTACCAGGCGGCGGAGTACTTCCGCATGAAAAAGAGCCTGACGCCGGAGGTTCTTGCCGCCTATCAAAGCCTTGCGGCGGAGTACGACATCATTGTCATCGAGGGCGCCGGCAGCCCGGCGGAGATTAACCTGAAGGACGACAGCTTTGTAAACATGGGTCTTGCCCAGCTGGTGGACGCGCCGGTGCTGCTGGTGGGCGACATTGACCGGGGCGGCGTGTTCGCCCAGCTATACGGCACCGTGGCCCTGCTGGAGCCCTGGGAGCGGGCCCGCATCGCCGGCACAGTGATCAACAAATTCCGGGGCGACCGGACCATTCTGGAGCCGGGCCTCACCATGCTGCAGGAGAGGACCGGCGTACCGGTGCTGGGCGTCATCCCCTACGCCCCTGTAGACATCGACGATGAGGACAGCCTGGCCCCCCGTCTGGCGCAGACCCGGACCCACCGCCCTGTGGACATTGCGGTGATCCGCCTGCCCCGCATCTCCAATTTCACAGACTTTTCTCCCCTGGAGAGCCACGGCGCTCTGGGCGTGCGGTATGTGGAGCGCAGCGCGACTCTGGGCGCACCGGATCTGATCATCCTTCCCGGCACCAAGAGCACTATGGACGACCTTTTGTGGCTGCGGCAAAACGGCCTGGAATCCGCCATTTTAAAGCTGGCTGAAAGCGGCACGCCGGTGCTGGGGGTGTGCGGCGGATACCAGATGCTGGGAGAGCACCTGTCCGACCCCTGCGGCGCGGAGCGGGCCGGCAGCATACGGGGCATGGGGCTCCTCCCCTGCGACACGGTATTCGCCCCTGAGAAGACCCGCACACGGGTTACGGCCTCCGCTCTGGCGGAACCCTTTGCCGGAGCGGAGCTGGAGGGCTATGAGATCCACATGGGCAAAACTCTGCGGCGGGGCGGCGCCCCTTTCTGCCGTCTGGGAGATGGCCGGGAGGACGGCGCTGCCGCGGGCCACGTGTTCGGCACCTATCTCCATGGCCTTTTTGACAGCGGCGCACTGACGGAGCATTTGGCGGCCTGGCTTCTTACCCGCAAGGGCCTCTCACCGGAAAGCGTTCAGGTGGAGAGCCACCGGGCCTATCAGACACGGCAGTATGACCTGCTGGCAGATACGGTGCGGTCCAATCTGGATCTGGCGGCCGTCTACCGGGCCATGGACTCCCGCCGTCGCCAACAGGGAGAAAGGACGTGAAATTTTGAAAAGCCAACACACGCTTCCCGCGGATATCGAGCGCACCAGCATGTCCATCATCACCGCGGAGCTGGAAGCTCAGGGCATTGTTCTGCCGCCGGAGCACGCGGCGGTGATTAAGCGGGTCATTCACACCACGGCGGATTTTGACTATGCCCGCAGCCTGCGCTTCACGCCCCGGGCGGTGGAGCTGGGCCAGGCGGCACTGCTGCGGGGCACGCCCATTGTGACAGACACCAACATGGCTCGCGCCGGCATCAGCAAACTGGGCCTTGAAAAGCTGGGCTGCGCCGCACACTGCTTTATGGCAGAGCCGGAAATCGCCCGCCTGGCCAAAGAGCAGTCCGCCACCCGGGCGGCCGTCTCCATGGAAAAGGCCGCCCGGGACTATCCCGGCGCGGTGCTGGCTGTGGGAAACGCCCCCACGGCGCTGCTGCGAATCGCCCAGCTGATGGAGCAGGGCCTGCGGCCCGCCCTGGTAATCGGCGTGCCGGTGGGATTTGTCAACGTGGTGGAGAGCAAGGAGATCCTCTTTGCCGCCTGCGAGGCCCACGGCGTGCCCGCCATTGCGGCCATGGGCCGAAAGGGCGGCAGCAATGTGGCCGCCGCCATCTGCAACGCGCTCCTATACGCCGCCGCCAAAATGCTGGACCCC
>CATNDT010000035.1:3808-21912 GCA_950097035.1 uncultured Oscillibacter sp. | reverse complement strand
TGGCGGCGGCCTCCCGCTGGCTGTGACGGGTCTTTGCGGTGACGGGCAGCGGATGCTCCAGGGAGGGGATGGAGATCCAATTCACCTGGTCTGCCGTCAGCTCCCGGGCATACAGGGCGCTGTTCGGCCCCAGGGTCACGGTGTTGGCGGCCAGGTCCTTTTTCAGAACATACAGCGGGGCGCCGGCGCTGACGCCCAGGCCCTTCCGCTGGCCGGTGGTATAGGCCTCAAGCCCTCTGTGGCGGCCCAGAATGCGGCCGGACCGGTCCACAAAGTCGCCGGGGATAGGCCTGACGCCGCTGCGCTGCAGGAACTCCATATAATCCCCGCCGGGGACAAAACAGATGTCCTGACTGTCCTGCTTTTCCGCGTTGACCAGGCCCTGGGCCTCCGCCGTGCGGCGGACCTGGGGCTTTTCCAGCGTTCCCAGGGGGAAGAGGACGTGGGCCAGCTGATCCTGGGTCAGGGAGTAGAGAAAATATGTCTGATCCTTGCGCCGGTCCAGCGCGCGCTTTAGAAGATACCGCCCGCTGGCGGTATCCCGCTCTACCCGGGCGTAGTGGCCGGTGGCCAGATACTCTCCGCCCAGCAGGCGCACACGGTCCAGCAGGACGCCGAATTTCACGGCCCGGTTGCACACGGCGCAGGGATTTGGCGTCCGCCCTGCCCGGTATTCCCGGATAAAGTCCCGCATCACGGTATCTCGAAAGACCTCTGAAAAGTCGAACACATAGTAGGGAAAACCCAGGCGGCGTGCCACTGCCGCCGCGTCTTCGGCGTCCTGTCCCGGGTCCTTATTGTGAAGCAGCCGCAGGTGAACGCCGGAGAGCCGGTGGCCTGCCTGCTGCAACAGCAGCGCGGCCACAGAGCTGTCTACACCGCCGCTCATAGCCACAAACGTATGGGGCATTTTACGCACCTCCCCATGAGAAATTTTAATCCCTCCTATCATACGCCATTTCACGAAAAAAGAAAAGAAAAATTTCCGGCCCTCGGGAGGGCCGGAGCTGTTGAGAAGGGATTCTCAGTCCTGACTGCGAATCAAAAATGCCTGGGACGGCAGCGCGTCTGCCAGGGCCAGCAGCGTTTTGTTAAAGCCTCCGGCGTAATCAAAGGAAACGTCGGACACGCCGCCCTCCACCTGCCGGTCCGGCAGGGAGAGTGTAAACCGGCTGCCCTTGCCGGGTAAGGATTCCGCCATCAGCATCCCGCCGTGGGACTCTGCGATCCGGCGGCAGAGAGAAAGACCCAGGCCCATGCCGTGGGGGACGGGGTCCTGCCGTTCCGGATGGTGATAGCGGTCGAACAGTGTGGCCAGGTGCTCCGGCGGAATCCCCTGGCCGGTGTCGGTAACAGAGAGAAGAACCCTGCTTTTCTGCACCTGCAGCTCCACAGCAACGTTTCCGCCCGCCGGTGTGAATTTGAATGCGTTGGACAGCAGATGAAAAATCAGCTGTTCCAGCAGCTGGGGCTCCACCGCGCAGATGTGGCGGGGCATGGGGCAGGAAAACCGCACTGCCAGATGCAGAGAAGCGGCAAGCCCTTCCGCCCGCCGGCAGATGTCCCCCACAAGCTCTACCAGGTCCTGATTTTGAAGGGCGATGGGGCGGTTTTCAGCAAGTGCGGAGGCGGCAGAGAGAATATTCGCCAGCCGCAGCAGCCGGTAATAGCTTTGGTCCAGCAGCGAGGCGGTTTGGTCCAGCGCCGTGTCCTCCTCCCGCCGCCCGGCGGGGGCCAGACGGGCGGCCGCCAGATGAAGGCTGCCAAGCTCACTCCGCATCTGAGAGGCCACGCTGGAAAAAAAGGTCTCAAGCTGCATTTGACTGGTCTCCATGGAACGCTCCTTTCAGGCCCTGTGGGCGCTGGCATTAGCATTTGCCGCCAGCGAGATGAAAAACCGTGGAAAACCTTGCCTGCGGACGGTATAGTAACATTACAATAGCAAAAACGGGGCGTAAAAACAAGGCTTTTGTTTGAAATTGTCTGAATTTGTCACACTGTGGATAAAAGGCATGCGGCGGAAAATCCCGCCGCATGCCTTTCCTATGCATTGAGATACTTTTCCAGAATCCGGGAGACCTCCCGGATATCGATGGGCTTTGCGATGTGGGCATTCATGCCGGCGTCCAGGCAGTGCTGGATATCCTCCGAAAAGGCGTCTGCAGTCATGGCGATAATGGGAAGAGCGGCGTCTGCCCTGTCCAGGGCGCGAATGGCCTGTGTGGCCTCATAGCCGTTCATGGAGGGCATCCTGAGGTCCATCAAAATTGCATCGTAAGTGCCCACTGGGGCGGAGCGGAATTTTTCCACGCAGATCTGGCCGTTTTCCGCCCACTCCAGGTTTAGGCCCAGCTCGCCCAGCAGCTCCTCTGCAATTTCCCAGTTGAGCTCATTGTCCTCCGCCAGAAGGATGTGCTTGCCGGAAAGGTCCACCGCCTGCTTCTGTACAGCGGGCGACTTCTCAGACTCCTCCGGGTCGATAAAGGGCTTGAGGCCGTAAAAGAGAGTGGATTTAAACAGGGGCTTGGAGATAAAGCCGGTGATACCGGCATCTCTGGCATCCGCCTCGATCTCACCCCAGTCGTAGGCGGAGATGAGGAGAATGGGGGTCTCTTCGCCAAAACGGCGGCGGAGCTGCCGGGCGGCGGTGATGCCGTCCATCCCGGGAAGCTTCCAATCCAGAAGGATGATCTGATAGGCATCGTGCCGCTTGTGGCGCTGAGCGACCATTTCAATGGCGGTTTCAGCGTCCAGCGACCAGTCCGCCCGCACGCCGATGGATTTCAGTGCGGTCACAGTGCTTTCACACAGCTGGCGGTCATCGTCTACCACCAGGAGATTCCACTCCGGCAGGATCATATCCGCCTCCTGTACCTGCGCCCGCTCCAGGTCTAACGTGACGAAAAAGGTGCTGCCCTTGCCCAGCTCGCTTTGCACCTCGATGGTGCCGCCCATGGCGTCCACAATGTACTTGGTGATGGCCATGCCCAGGCCGGAGCCCTCCGTTCTGCGGACGCGGGCGTTGTCCTCCCGGACAAAGGACTCAAAGATCTTGGCCTGAAACTCCGGCGTCATACCGATGCCGTTGTCCGTTACCTGCAGATGGACCCGCACATAATCGGCTCCTTTGGGAGAGTCCTCCTCATACAGGGCTATCTGAATGTGTCCGTTTTCCGGGGTAAACTTGATAGCATTGCCCAAAAGGTTCAGCAGCACCTGGTTCAGCCGGATGCTGTCGCAGCAGACGTTCTCGGTGGAGATGTCGTGGATGGATACGTCAAACTGCTGGCGCTTTGCGTGGAGCTGGGGCTGAACGATGCTTACAATACTGTCCATCACTTCCCGCAAAGAGAGCTGATCCATGCTCAATGTCAGCTTTCCGCTCTCGATTTTGGACATATCCAGCACGTCGTTAATGAGGCCCAGCAGATGCCTGCTGGAAAGCGAGATCTTTTTCAGGCAGTTTTGCACCTGCCGCTTGTCGTCGATATTGGCGGTGGCAATGGCCGTCATACCCACGATGGCGTTCATAGGTGTGCGGATGTCGTGGCTCATGTTGGACAGGAATTCGCTCTTGGCCTTGTTGGCGTGGATGGCGTCCTTTCGCGCCTTGTTCAGCTCCTTCATCTGGTGCAGAAGCTGCCTGCGGTAGCGCTGGAATACCAGCATCAGCATCAGCAGAATCAGCGCACAGACAAAAAACACCAAAAACGTCCAATGGACAACAAACCCGTTTACCAGCTCGTTCAGAGCTCGGCAGGGCATAAAGGTGAGCAGAAACCACTCGGAGTGGGACAGCTTCGTGCAGTACATCTGCCGGACTTCGCCGTAGATCGTCAGTTCGGCGGAGTAGTTCTCTCCCCTGCCCATGGCCTCGGACAGAGCGGCGGTGTATTGCGCCGGATCCTTTCCGTCCACAGATTCATAGAGGTTGTGCACCCGCTCGAAATAGCTCTTGCGGAAGGCGTCGCCGGTGCGGATGACAAAGCTGCCGTTCTGCCGGATGATATAGGAGTACACATGGTCCTCGTTTTCATCCAGAGAGAGGGTCTCCTGAATATAGGAAGCCGGGATCCCGGCAATCAAAGCGACACAGGAATTGACCTCCGTAAGGGGGTGGGCAGCGGGCACGCCCATTACAATCACGCGCTCTCCCGCGCTGTCGTTGCCGATGGCCACCTTTCTCTCTCCGTTCAGCAGCGATGTGAGAAACGGCTCCGGGTCCGTCAGCTTCAGCGGGGCGCCGTAGAGCATTTCAAAGGTGCCGTCGGTGTGGTAGAAGCCCAGATGGTCAAAGTTTCGGGCCTGGGCGTTTTTCATCAGCGTTTCCAGCTGCGCCGGGTTCTCGTGGATATCGTCCGGAACAACCGTTTCTACCAGAGCATCCAACTGGTCCAGCCGCAGCCCCATGGTGGTTTCAAAGTGCATAGCGATCTGCTCGCTTAAACCGGACATGTACATCTGGCCAACGTCGCGGATGGTCTCGGAGCTTTTCTGGCTCATATAAGATGATAAAAAGGAGAAGGCGCCGACGCAAAAGATGGCCATCAGGATCAAACTGCCCGTGAGAACACGGGAAGGGTGCTGGTCCCGTTTTTTCATCCCGCGTTCGCCTCCTGAAAGGCCCGGATGGCGGCTACGGTCTGCTGGTAATCGCGGGAGACCTGCTCGGCAAGCCCGTCTGCCTGGGGGGTATAGCCGTGGCGCAGGGCCTCGCTGAGCTGGCTGCTGGACTCCAGCAGCCGGGTGAAGGCCAGATTCTGGCAAACGCCCTTGATGGTGTGGGCGGCCCGAAAGGCCTCCTCGTAATTTTGGGATGCCATGGATTCCTGCAGCAGCTGATAACTGCCGTCGTCAACGAATTTCAGCACAAATTTTTGGATCAGCCGCTCACTGCGCAGTCGTCCGGCAACCTCTTCATAGTTGCCGGCCATAGCGGCGTAGCACTCCTGTAAAGTCATGTCTCGTCCATTCCTTTCTGCTCCGCCGCTTTGGCGGGCGCTTTTTTCTCCTGTCCGATGCTGTCGATCGGGGAGATCGCAGAGAGCATCTTTTTCATTGTGTCATCGTAGAACCGGTATTGTCCCCGGCCGCCCCGCTTCACGGTATAGAGCGCCTGATCCGCCGTGTGGAAAAGCGTTTCATAGTCGCTGCCCACCACAGAGGTCTGCGCCACACCCATGCTGATGGAGATGGGAAAGTCCTGATACATGCCGGACAAAGACTCAAAGATCCGGGCGATCACCGGTTCCACATCCTCCTTGTACTCAAGAAAGATAAGGAATTCGTCGCCGCCCACCCGGGCGGCGATGTCGCCGTCGCGAATGCTCTGGCGCAGCTTCTCGGCCACATGCATCAGAACATGGTCTCCAAAGCTGTGGCCATAGGTGTCGTTGGCGGATTTAAAGTGGTCCAGATCGAAGATAGCCAGGGCGTGGCTGGCAGTGGGACGGCCCTCGATCCGTTCGAGGATGCGCTTTTTGGCATAGGTGTGGTTTAAAAGGCCTGTCAGCGTGTCGTGGGCGGCCATTTGCTCCAGAGCACGGAGATGCATGCGGGACTCGTGGATGTCAATGGATTTTCCGATGGCGCCCATATACCTGGGCGGCTCGTCGCTGGACCAGGTGGCCCGGGCCACAATGCGGAACCACCGGGCTCCGTCCTCCAGATTCAACGGACAGTCGTAGGTCACCACCGGCTGATCCGGACTGGTGCTGTGCAGCACATCCGAAAGACCCTGGACCCACTCCGGATCCGTCAGAGCCAGAACGCTCTCGTTGTGCAGCGGGTCCATAACCGTCTCGCCCAGGCCCAGCTTTTCGGCGCCCCAGGCGGAAAGCGTCACCATGGCCGGCGACGTGGTGTACTCAAACTGAATCTCCTGGGTCATGGCGGCAAAGAAGTTGTATTTCATCCGCTCGTGCTCCAGCAGCTGGAGTGTGCGCTCAGAGGCGGTGAGCTCCTCATAGCGGTGCATCTCCTGGGCGATGTTCCGGTTTTCCCGCAGGTCTCTTTGCGCCAGCCCGTTGCCGGAGAGGGTGGTGCGGATCGTGTCCGACATCTCCTCAAGGCAGTTCAGAAGCAGGGGGTTGAAGGTGCCGCACTGGCCGTCTATAATCATCCCGATCGCCTCCTCATGGGGGAGGGGGGGCTTGTAGACCCGGACGCTGGTCAGGGCGTCATACACGTCGGCCAGGGCCACGATCTGGGCGGAGATGGGGATATCGTCGCCCTTCAGCCCGTCGGGGTAGCCCCGTCCGTCATACCGCTCGTGGTGCCAGCGGCAAATATCGTAGGCCACGCGGACCAGGGGCTCATCCTTGTGGATGGGCAGGTTTTCCAGCATCTCCGCGCCGGCGGTGGTGTGGGAGCGCATGATGGAGAACTCCTCGTCCGTCAGCCGGCCGGGCTTGTTCAATATCTCATCCGGCACGGAGATTTTGCCGATGTCGTGCAGGGCGGAGGCCGTGCCGATCATGGCGATATCGGTGGGGGCAAGCTGGTAGCGGTCCGTCTTTTGGGCCAGGTGGGATAAGAGCAGCTCCGTCAGGGTGCGGACGTTGATAACGTGCATTCCGCTCTCGTTGTTGCGAAACTCCACAATGTGACTTAAAATGTCGATCATCAGGTTGCCCTGGCGCTCTTTTTCATAGATCTGGTCCGCCACCATGCCCACCAGCTTTTTCTGCTTGGCATAGAGCAGTATGGTGTTTACCACCCGGTGGTGGACCACCAGCGCGTCGAAGGGGCGGGCGATAAAGTCGGTAACGCCCAGATCATAGGCCCGCTCGATATGGCTGGAGCTGTTTTCGGCAGAGATCATGATCACGGGGATATCATCGATCCAGCGGTACTGCTGCATGGCGTTCAGTACGCCGAAGCCGTCCATCTCCGGCATGACGATGTCCAGCAGCACAAGGGAGATATCCGTGCTCATTTTTTGCAGAAGCGCAACGCCCTGAAGGCCGTTTTCCGCCTCGACAATGTCGTATTCATCCCCCAGCATGTCTGCCAGAATGGAGCGGTTAATCTCCGAATCGTCCACGATCAGGATCGTCTGTTTGGATTTTTTATTTATATTCAGGGAAACCACATCCTTGTATCTGTTGATAGATATGCGCCGCCGCGGCTTTGACTGCATATATACATAAAAATATAATTTATATAACTTGTATTTTAACATATCAGGCGGGAACTGGCAAGTGTTCGTTTCAGCAAAAATGGAGCTCGAAAAATAAAACCCGGGCCGCCGTGGCCGGAAGAGCGGCAGGGGAGAGTGAACGGCGGGCAGGTGCGCGTTTTGCGGCGGCGGCTTTGAGAGAGGGGGGGCAGGGTGTCACCGGTAGTTTACGAAAAATTGGAAGAATAAACAAAAATATCTGCATATATTAAAGTTTATTTGGAGAGCGGGGATAAACGGCGGAGCTTTAGTGCAAATAAATTCCTGGAATCACATAAAACTGGAAAGAAAAGTGCATAAAACTGTTGTTGGAATATGACTGGAAGTTTTTTGAAGCGAAAAAGGGGTTGCATTCTTCTGAAAAGTTGGTGTATAATGTAAACCGAAATTCAGTATATATGTTTGCGCGACCAGCGCCCGCAGAAAAGGCAATTGGCCGCGTTTTGCTGTAATTTGTTTTTGGGAGGTCAGGGATGGATTTTTTATCGAGCAACTCCTTTTTACTGATGGAGAAGTCTTTGGGCTTTTTGTGGACTAAGCAGGCGGCGATTCTGGATAACATCGCCAACGCGGAGACACCGAATTACAAGGCCAAAACAGTCACTTTTGAAGAGAGCATCCGCGCCAAGCTGGAGGCGGCCCGGTCCGGCGCGGCGCCGAGGCAGGCTGTGCGGCAGGTGCTGGACGAGTCTGATTTCGCCGTGACGGAGTATGAGGATGCGACCCGCATGGATGAGAACGGCGTGAATGTCACGGCCCAGAGTATTGAGGCCATCCGCAACGCCTATCAGATGCGGTATGTGCTCAATGCCGTCAATAGCGATCTGAAGCTGCTGCACGCGGCAGTCCGGGGATGATTTCAGAAAATTTTAAGGCAGCGGCGGTTTCATAGATATACATAATATATATATGTATCCGGCTGTACGCCGGGAAATGGAGAATACCATGGGATTTTTGAGTACGATCAATATTGTGGGCTCCGGCTTGACGGCCCAGCAGCTGCGGCTGGACATCGTGGCAGAGAATGTGACCAACTCCACCACCACCCGCACTGAGAATGGCGACGGCCCTTACCGGCGCAAGGTGGTGGTGTTTGAGGCCGAGACCGGCCGGGATGACTTCCGGGCCGCCATGGCCCGGGCGGCCTATGGGCTGGCCCCCGCCAGCGGAAAGACCACCGCCGGCGGCGTGCGGGTGGCGGAGATTCTGGAGGACCCGTCGGACCTGCCCCTGGTGTACGATCCCACCCATCCGGACGCCAACGAGGATGGGTATGTGGAGATGCCCAACGTGGACATGGTGAAGGAGATGACGGACGCCATGGCGGCCGCTCAGGCTTATTCCGCCAATGTGACGGCGTTCAACACGCTGAAAAGCGTGATCAGTCAGGGACTTGAGATCGGAAAATAAGCGCGGGAGGGAATAAGCTGTGATTACACCCATTGAACAGATCAGGCCGATCACCGGGGCGGAGGGTGTGAAGCCTGCGGAGACGGCCCGGGGAGAGCAGAGTCTCTTCGGGGCGGTGTTCCAGTCCGCCATCGACAATGTGAAGCAGACCGACATGGAGGTGCGGGAGGCGCAGTATCTTCTCTCTACCGGCCAGCTGGATAATCCGGCGGCGCTGACGATTGCCGCCGAAAAGGAGTTCATTGCGCTGGACCTGCTGATTCAGCTGCGGAATAAAGCGATGGAGGCCTACTCCGAGCTGACGCGGATGAACGTCTGACAATAAGACAGATAGGGGGAGGCCGTTCCCCCTATTTGTCCTGCTTGCGTATGTGCGCACCGTGGCTTTGGGTTGTGGAGAGGCTTTTGCGGGAGACCATGGAAAATACTAGAAACGGGAGTAAGGAGGTGACGGCGGTTGAACAAGGCGCTTGAAAAGGCCAAAGAGATTTTCGGCAAGGTCAGGGAGGCATTGAAAAAGGTCTCTAAAAAGGTCTATATCGCGGTGGCCGCGGCCCTGGTGGTTCTCGCCGTTATCCTGGTGGTTGTGCTGAACAACCGGTCCTACGCCGCGCTGGTCACCGGCGTGAGCATGGACGAGGCGTCCACTGTGCTGACTTTGCTGGACAGCTGGGGCGTGCGGGATTATAAGGTGGAAAACGGGGATACGATCCTGGTGCCGGAGAGCCAGCAGCCCTCGCTGCAGGCCCGCATTTTGATGCAGAACGTATTCCAGTCGGGCCAGACCAAATATTTTGAGACCATTGGTGCGCTGTCCACCAATCAGGAGCGGAACACCGCTATTTTGCTGGATCTGCAGGAGCGGCTGCGCTCCACCATCCGCTGTTTTGAAAACGTAAAGGACGCCGATGTCTATCTGACCCCCGGTGAGGACCGGAGCTATGTGCTGGACAGCGGCAATGTTGTGGAGGCCACCGCCTCGGTGCGGGTGACCATGAACGGCTCGTATAAGCTCACCACCCAGCAGGCTGCCGCCATCCGGGAGCTGGTGAGCGGGGCCATGCAGGGGCTGGAGGTCAGCCGGGTCAGTATCACGGATACCTACGGCAATACATACAGCGGCGGCAGCCTCGCCGCCGACAGCGACGCATCCGCCCTGAAGATGCAGCTGGAGGAGGAGCAGGCCAATAAGATCCGCACCCAGGTCATGCAGGTGCTGGCGCCCGCCTTTGGCGAGGATAACGTGTCTGTGGGCGTAAATACCGTGGTAGAGGTGGGCAATGTCACCGAGGACCGGGTGGATGTGTATCTGCCGGAATACGCCACAAACGGCGAGACCAACGGCCGGGGTATTATCGGCTCTTTGATCTATCAGTGGTCCTACACCCGGGACGGCGACGAGACCGTTGGAGGCGTTGTGGGGGCGGAGACCAACGCCGACACGCCCAACCCGGAATTCCCACAGTATGTGGAAAATACTCCCAATCTGGACGGGTCCGAATCCCAGGCGGGGGCCAGCGGACAGATCGACTACGATAACACCCGCAGCGAAAAGCACATTGTCACCACCGCCGGCTATTTGAAGGACTGTTCCGTATCGGTGACCATTAATTCCACCACGGCGGGCAACGTGGACATTGAGGAGTGGCGGCAGCATGTGGCCCGGGCGGCGGGCATCTACGGCACAATCGACGAGGAGACCGGCGCTGAGCTGCTGGAGGGAAGGATTTCCGTTGTCTCCTATCCCTTCTACCGTGAAGAGATCCCCACGCCGATAAACGACGGCCTGGTCTTCATGGGCATCCCTCTGTGGATACTCATTGCGGCGGGCGCCGGATTGCTGCTGTTTATCATTCTTTTGACCGTGATTCTGCTGATTCGCCGGCGGCGCCGGAAGAAGCAGGAGGAGGAAGAGCTGGCGGCGGCCAACGATGTGGAGGCGCTGCTGGCTGCGGTTGGCCTGAATGGCGCCGGCGGCCAGACGCCGGAGGAAAACGGCGCAGACGTGATGGAACTGAAGAGCGAACGGAGTATGCAGCTGCGTAAAGACATCCGGCAGTTTGCCAGCGACAACCCGGAGATCGCAGCCCAGATGATCCGCAACTGGCTGAGAGGAGGGGACGACAGTGGCTGAGGCAGCGGCAGCGGCGGCGGCCGCCGCGCCGGCAACGGCGAAAACGGCTGCAAAACCAAAGCAGAAGCAGGAAGTGGAGCTTACCGGCGCGCAGAAGGCTGCGGCCGTGATCGTCTCCCTGGGGGCGGATAAGGCGTCTCTTCTCTATAAGTTTATGGAGCCGGAGGAAGTGGAGCAGCTGACCATTGAGGTGGCCCGGCTGGGACTGCTGGACTCCGAACAGACAGAGGAGATTCTGATCGAGTTTCACAAGATGTGCCTTAGCAACAAGGCCATCACTGAGGGCGGACTGGAATACGCCCGAACCGTTTTGGAAAAGGCCTACGGCCCTCAGGCGGCGGAAGAGCTGCTGGGCAAGGTCACAAAATCCTTGAAGAACCGCCCCTTCTCCTTTATGGATAAGGTGGATGTAAAATCCATGGTGTCCACCCTGCGGAACGAGCGGCCCCAGACCATTGCCCTGGTGCTGGCCCATGTGGAGGCGGACAAGGCGGCAAGTGTTCTGGCAAGTCTCGACGAAAAGCGGCAGATCCAGGTGGTCAAGAACATGGCGCGGCTGGAGGGTGTGTCGCCCGCTGCCGTGAAAATCATTGAAAGTGAGCTGCAGGGTCAGTTTGCCAACCTGATGGTGACTTCCAACATCAAGGTGGGCGGCGTGGATTATGTTGCCAACGTTATGAACAATCTGGACCGGACCAGCGAGAAGAACATTTTCGACGGCCTGTCCGACCACGACCAGGAGCTGGCCGACGAGATCCGCAAGCGGATGTTCGTGTTTGAAGATATCATCACCATGGATGACCGGTCCGTCCAGCGCTTTGTGCGGGACTGCGACCCGAGAGACCTGGTGCTGGCGCTGAAGGCGGCCAATGCCGATGTTGCCAACAAGCTGTTTACCAATATGTCCAGCCGTATGGCCCAGAATATAAAGGACGACCTGGACATCACCACCAACGTCCGTATGAAGGACGTGGAGGAGGCCCAGCAGCGCATTGTGGCAATTATCCGCGGCTTGGAGGAAAAGGGAGAGATCATTATCCTGAAGGGCGGAAAGGACGATATCATTGCCTAGTGTTTGGAAATTCATATCCCGTCCGAAGGCCGAGCCGTACCATTTTCCGGACGCCGGGGAGCTGACCCCGGTGTCCGGGGAGCCGCACCCCGATGAAGAGCTCCTCCCCCTGGAGGAGGAGCTTGCACCGGAGCTGGAGGCTCTGGCCCGGGAGGAGGAAGAGGCGCCCCCCACCCAGGAGAGCGACCCTGTGGGCTTTGCCCAGATCCAGGCGGCGGAGATTCTGCGGGACGCGGAACAGCGGGCGGCGGAGATTCTGGAGCAGGCCCGGCGGACAGCGGAGGAGCAGTCCGAATCCCTGCTGGAGGCCAGCCGCCGGGAGGGCCTGGAGGCGGGCCGGGCTGAAGGATTGGCCCAGGGTGTTCGCCAGGCTGTGGAAGAGAGCCGCATAGCCCGAGAGGAACAGGCAGCCGTTCTGGAACAGGAGATCCGTCAGTTTCTGGAACAGGCGGGCCGGGCTCTGGACCGCCAGCTGGACAAAAATGTGGAGGAGCTGCGGGATTTGGCGCTGGCCATTGCCGAAAAGGTGGTATGCGTCAGCCTGAAGAGCAGTTCAGAGGTCATCTGCCGGATGATCCAGACCGCTATTGACAAGCGCAAGCGCCGGGAGTGGGCGCATATCTACATCGCAGAGTGTGACGCAAAGCAGCTGGTAAAGATTCCCCAGCCCCTGATGGCGGCCCTGTCCGCCCTGTCCGGCCGGGTGCGGATCATCCCTATGGCGGACGACGAGGCCGGCACCTGCATCATTGAGATGCCGGATGAGATCATCGACGCCAGCGCGGCCACACAGCTCAACAACATCCGTACCATGCTGTCCGACACACCTACCGGCGGCATGGAGAGCGGTTTCAATTTGCAGGAGGCGCTGAACAGGACCCCGCATGTGCCCGATGGGGTGCATCCGCCGGTCTGACCGGTGCCTTTGCGGGCGGAGGACGAATGGCCATGTTTCGACAGATGGTCCGGCAGGTCTATAACGCGGAGACCTACAGCCTGACGGGTAAAATCGAAAATATTGTGGGTATGTCCATCGAGGCCTCCGGCGGCCATGCGGCGGTGGGAGATATCTGCCGCATCTACAACGGGGACTCCGGCGGCCAGGTGACGGCGGAGGTGGTTGGCTTTAAAAACGACCACATCCTGCTGATGCCCTATTCCGATATGAACGGTATCTCCGCCGGGAATTTTGTCCGCAACACCGGCAGGCAGCTGACGCTGCGGGTGGGGGAGTTTCTCCGGGGCCGCATCATCAACGCCATGGGCCAGCCTATTGACGGCAAAGGCCCCTTTGAGGGCGGCGAGCCCTATTGCGTCAGCGGATCTTACATCAACCCGCTCCAGCGCCCCCCCATCCGGGAGCGCATGGAGTTTGGCGTAAAAGCGATAGACGGTATGATCACCATTGGTAAGGGGCAGCGTATTGGCATTTTTGCCGGTTCCGGTGTGGGAAAGTCCACACTGATGGGCATGATCGCCAAGAACGTGAAGGCCGATATCAACGTGATTGCCCTGGTAGGCGAACGGGGCCGGGAGGTTCTGGAGTTTGTTCAGAAAGACCTTGGCGAGGAGGGAATGCGCCGCTCCATACTGGTGGTGGCCACCTCGGACCAGCCGGCCATGCTGCGGATGAAGTGTCCCAGCGTGGCTACAGGTATTGCGGAGTATTTTCGGGATCAGGGGTACGATGTGCTGCTGATGATGGACTCTCTTACCCGTTTTGCCATGGCCCAGCGGGAAATCGGCCTTGCCATCGGCGAGCCGCCGGTGTCCCGGGGATACACGCCCTCCATGTATGCGGAGATGCCCAAACTTTTAGAGCGCAGCGGCAATTTCGACAGGGGCTCCATCACCGGCGTCTACACCGTGCTGGTGGAGGGTGACGACACCAATGAACCCATTGCCGACACGGTGCGCGGCATTCTGGACGGGCACATCGTTCTCTCCCGCGCTCTGGCAAACAGCAACCACTATCCGGCCATTGATGTCAGTGCAAGCATCTCCCGTTTGATGGTGGAGATTGTGGACCCGGAGCACCGGAAGCTGGCCTCCCGGGTGCGGGATATTATGAGCGTATACGAAAAGAACGCAGACCTGGTGGCTATCGGCGCATATAAGCCGGGCACCAACCGGAATCTGGACTATGCGCTATCGAAGATCGACGCGGTAAACGACTTTTTAACACAGGATGTCAACGAGGCCTTTCACTATGAGCAGTGCATCGATAAGCTGCGGGCCATTTTGAAATAGAGACCACACCAAAGCGGGAAAGGGCTGACGCCATTTGAAAAAATTTAAATTTTCTCTGGATACGGTCCTCTCCTATAAACAGCAGGTGCTGGAGGCACTTCAGGGTGAGCACGCCCTGGCGCTGGCTGATGTCCGGGCCCAGGAGGCCGTGCTGGATGCACTTTGGCGGCAGTACCGGGCATATAATGAGGAGTATCGCAAAGAGGCGGAGCTGGGCCTGCCCATTACAGAGGCGCTGATGTATCAGAACGGACTGCGGGCCGGTGAGCAGGAGATCCAGCGGGAGACCCGGCGGCTGGAGGAGCTTCAGGCGGTGGAGGAGAAAAAGCGGGAGGCTGTGGTGGAGGCCAAGAAAGAGACCAGCTCCATTGAAAAGCTGAAAGAGAAAAAGCTGGACGCCTACCAGAAGGCCGTGGCGAAGAGCGAGGAGCTCTTTATTGAGGAGTTTGTCAGCACGGCGCGGGTCAACGCCGCCAACGGGTGACGGGGCCACATGAAAGAGGGTCCAATCCGGCGCATAAAAACGCCGTTTGGAAATACACATAGTATGTGAAAGGAGGTGAAAGAGAATGGAGCAGGTGTACAACAGCATGCTGTATATGGCGCAGGCCATGACTGAGCGGCAGACATCCCAGAACATGAGCCAGACTCAGGAAAAGGACGGCTTTCAAAAGCTGATGAGCGAAAAGCAGCCCGCCAAAAAGGATGCCGGGGCCAACCCCAAGACTGAGACCATCGCGAAAGAGGGCGCCCAGCAGGAGACCGAGCCCACCCTGGCGGAGGACAGCCAGACGCTGGAAAAGCAGATGGTGCTGGCAGCCATGGCGATACTGCAGAATCCGGTGGTTCCGGCGGAGCAGGTCGCGGCGCCGGAGGAGCAGGCCGTGGAGCTGGCGCTGCCTCTGGAGGCGCTGACGGCGAATGTCCAGGAGGTTCCCCAGGCGGTGAATCCGGAGCTGGCGGAGGCGGCTGTGGAACTGGAGGCAGAGCTTCAGCCCCAGGAGAAGGAGCTGGCGGAGACCTTTGAGGTGAAAGCCCAGGAGGGTCCGATAGAAACTGTCCAGTCCCAGGAGAGCGGCGTGCAGGTGAAGGCCGTGGAGACCGCCGGCACAGAGCAGGGGGACGACAATCCGGATGCGCCCAAGGAAAACCTGGGGGGAGAGACCCCGGTGTTTCATGAGGTGCGGGATATCCCTGTGAAGGTGGGCGAGGCCCCCGCGGCGGCGCAGACTCAGGAGATCCCGGTGGAAGAGCAGGTTGGCGCGAAGCTGACGGAGGCGCTGCAGAGCGGAGACACCCATGTGGAGATTCAGCTGGCCCCGGAAAACCTGGGCAAAGTGACCGTAGAGGTGACTTTGCATGAGGATGGGGCGCTGCACGTGGCGATCCATGCGGAGAACAGCCGCACCCACAGCCTTTTGGAGCGGAGCACAGACAGCCTTGCGGCCGCCCTGGCCCGGGAGACACGGCAGGAGGTGCAGGTGGAAGTACCCCGCCAGCAGGAGAGCCAGCAGCAGAACCTTTACGACGGGCGGCAAGGCCACGGGCACCAGGGCCGCCAGCAGCAGCAGCAGCGGCAGGACCAGCGGGGCGGTGAGGATTTCCTCCACCAGCTGCGGCTGGGACTGGTCCCTGTGGATGAGGAGACGGTCTGACACAGGCAGTGCAAATTCTTTTGGAAAGGAAGTGAGTAAATGGCTGATTTTACGGGAGCAGATCTTGGCGGTATACTGGGCGCCGGCTCGGTGGCCAATACAAATATTAAGATCACAAAAAAAGGCTCCAATATGGACCTGGATATGACTGATTTTATCACTCTGATGATTACACAGCTGACCAACCAGGGTATTGACGAGAGCGTGAACACCTCAGAGATGCTGAACCAGATGATCCAGATGCAGATGGTGGAGACCATTGCCACCCTGACCGACGCGTCCGTCATGTCCTATGCGGCGTCTCTGGTGGGGCAGACGGTCACTGTGGGCAAATACGATTCCGAGGGGAAGCTTCAGGAGATCGTGGGCAAAGTCACCGGCACCGGCACCATGAACGGCAACCAGGTGATTTTTGTCAACGGTGAATATTACCAGATGAGCGAGATTCTGGCGGTGGGCACCCTGCCTAAGACTGACGAGAGCGAAGACGGTGATGGGAGCGAAAGCGGCGGAGGCACGGAGGACTCCGGCACGGTCGATCCGCCGGAGAACACAGAGCAGCCGCCCGAAAATGTGGACCAGACGGGCGCGAACGGTGCACCCGGCAGTCAGGAAGACTGAGGTGAGTTTGGATGATTGAGCGCGTATCAAGACAATACCCGATCCAACAGGCGACTCAGGCAGCCCAAAAGGCCCGGCAGGGCGGCGGTTTTGGCGCGGCGCTCCAGCAGGAGCTGGCAAAGACGGCTCCGGTGCGGGACGTGGCGTTTTCCAAGCACGCCATCACCCGGGCCGAAGAGCGGGGCATTGAAATTACCCCCAGCCTGGTGGACCAGATTCGGGGCAGTATGGTGCGGGCCCAGGCCAAGGGAGCTACCAACATTCTGGCTATGGATACCGAAAAGGCGTTTATCATCAACGTCCCCCATGCCAAGGTCATCACCGCTATTACCCAGGACGAGATGAAGGACAGCGTATTTACCAACATTGACGGCGCCGTGTTCCTGTAAGATTTTACAGATGGCAGGACCGGTTTTCGGAGGCCTTTGTACCCCGCCCGACTGACGGGGCGCAGGCGGCGCCAAAATCGAAAGGAGATAAAACCATTCTATGACTGGAGCAATGTATGCGTCCATTGGCGGCCTGAAGTCGCACATGCAAAAGCTGAGCGTCATCGGCAACAATGTGGCAAACGTGAATACCCAGGGATATAAAAAGCAGCGGACCGTTTTCCGGGACAGCGTTTACAGCAGCTACCGCGGCGGATCCGACGGCACCCAGACCGTGGGCGGCCGGAACCCCTCCCAGCTGGGCTACGGCTCTATGGTGGGCAGCATCGATTTGAATATGTCCTCCTCCAGCTACAACCCCGGCAACGAGACCGACTGCGCCATCGTGGGCGACGGCTTTTTTCTGGTGGGCGACAAGGATATTGCAGGTGCCATCGACCCCAACAACCCTGACAGCTTTAAGAGCCTCTCCCTGACTCGGGTGGGCGACTTCCATCAGGATGCCAACGGCTATTTTGTAGACGGCACTGGCAAGTGCGTATACGGCTTTATGTGCGTAAATGTGGAGGAGGGCAACCCCATTATCAGCGACCAGCTGGTGCCCCTGCGTGCGCCCCGCCTGGAGACCGCGGTGTGGGATCTTAAGAATGAGACGTGGGTGGAGCCCGGTCAGGACGGCACGGTCAACCCGCCTACAGGCACGGAGGGCGTGGACTGGGAGTACCGCTCCCGGGTCCGCCGCCCGGAGTATCAGACGACCGGAGACGGGAACACTGCGAGCAACATTTTTTTAAAGGACTATGAGACGCCGGTTCCAGAGGGAGAGATCCCGGATCCCCTGCCCCCCGCGAGACTTCAGAGCATCAGCATTGACGAGAAGACCGGCTGCATCACCGGCATGGTTGAAGAGACCGGCGAGAACATCGTCGTAGGCTATATCGCTATCGGCAGTGTGGTGAACCCCAACGGTGTCAGCCACATCGGCAGTTCCTACTATACCGCCGGCGCCGGCGCCGGCGACCTGAGCGTCACCATGATGGGCGGCGTGGCCTCCGAGCTCTACGGCGTGGACGGCAGGAAGGGCAGCATCCAGTATGTCAACGGCAGCGTAAGGGACAAATACGCTACCGGCCCGTCCGACGGGCAGAACCCCGATGCGGGCAACGACGAGGCCGACAGTCTGCCCGAAAAGTCCCGTATTACCAACACCGGCAGCGAGCTGATGTGCGGCTTTTTAGAGGCCCCCAACACAGACCTGGCGGAGGAGATCGCAGAGCTGATTACCACCCAGCGCGGCTATCAGGCCAACACCCGCATTATCACCGTGACGGACTCCATGCTGGAGGAACTGGTGAATATGAAGCGCTAAGAAAGCGCTGAAAATTGAGAGGGC
>CATNDT010000035.1:0-3790 GCA_950097035.1 uncultured Oscillibacter sp. | reverse complement strand
GTGCGCCTCCGGGGAGGCCGGAAAGGGCGGTTTGTTTATGATCCTTTTGACAAAGAGAAATCACGAAAAATTTCTGGTAAACCACCTGCAGATCGAGCACATTGAGTGCATTCCGGAATCCAAGATCACCATGATGAACCACGATTACTATCTCGTTCGGGAGAGCGTGGAGGAGATTATTGATAAAATTGCCGTTTACAACGCCAAGGTTCAGGATATTCACAGAGAGATCGTAGTAATGGACAAGCGTTGAGTAGATAGAAATTTTCCAAACCGGGCTTGACCGTCCGGCCGAAAGGGTGTACCATGTCATGAACATAAACTATATTATCGGTTTGGTGGGCGCCATTGGAATATTCCTGTTTGGCTGTATTACCAGCGTTGTGATCACGCCCAGTTTCGGGATCACCGTGAATCCGGGCAACCTGATTAACTTCTTCGACCCTGCCAGTATCCTCATTACCATCGGGTGCACGATTTTCATTATTGTAGCCAGCTTTCCTGGCTCCATGCTGAAAAACATGCCCAAGCACTTTAAAATCATCCTCAACAGCAAGCTCTTCAACCCCACCCAGTACATTGAGGATCTGGTGGAGCTGGCGCAGATCGCCAGAAAAAACGGTCTGCTCTCTCTGGAGGAGAAGGCCAATGAGCAGAGCGACCCCTTTTTCAAGCAGGCCATTATGCTGATCGTGGATGCCAACGACCAGGATAAGGTTCGGGCTATTTTGGAAAACGACATCGAGTGCATGAGCTCCCGCCACGACGATGCGGCCGCCATGTATGACAAGGCCTCCAGCATTGCTCCGGCCTTTGGTATGGTGGGTACGCTGGTGGGCCTGATTAACATGTTAAAAGCCATGAATCTGGAAAACGGCGCCGGGGACCTGGGCTCCAGCATGGGCACCGCCCTGATCACCACGCTCTACGGCTGTATTCTGGCCCACATGGTGTTTGGCCCTGTGGCCCAGCTGTTGCGGAACCGGGACACCGAGGAGGTTCTGTGCAAGCAGATTATTGTAGAGGGCGTGATGGCCATTCAGGCCGGTGAAAATCCCAAATCCCTGCGGGAGCGTCTTTTGACCTACATGGCCCAGAAGCAGCGGGACGGCGAAGGTGCCGCCAAGGGCGGTCAGGAGGCGGGCTGAGCGCCCACCCCTTAACAGCCTGACAGGAAAGGATGCATTACAGTGGCTTTGAAAAAAAAGGGCGGTGGCGGCGGTGGCGCCAACTGGATGGATACATACGGCGACATGGTAACGCTGCTGCTGTGCTTCTTTGTGCTGCTCTACTCCATGTCCACCATCAGCGAGGATAAGTGGAAGGCCATCGTCATGAGCTTCAACCCATCGGCGGTAGAAGACCCGGACCCCACCATTGAGGGGACGGACGGCCCCAGCTCAGACCCGGAGGATATGGGTATGCCCAGCATCGAACAGCAGCAGCAGGAGGTGGACCAGGATATCGAGGATCTCTTTCAGGCGATCCAGCAGTATATCCAGTCCAGCAGCCAGCAAAACAGTATCTCCGTGGCCAAAGAGGACGGAAAGGTGTATATCTCCTTTGGCCAGGCCGTGTTTTTTGACGGCGAGAGCTCCAGCCTCCGCAGTGAAGCCTGGCCGATTCTGGACGCCATCGGCGATATGCTCGGCAGTGTGTCCGGCTCCATCGGCGAGGTGCGGGTTCTGGGGCACACAGCCCAGGGCAACCCCAACCGGCCGAACGACGTGCGGGTAGACCGGGAGCTCTCCAGTATGCGCGCCACCAACGTGGTTATATATATTCAAAGACAAGATGTGGTGGAGCCGGAAAAACTGATCAGCGAGGGCATTGGCCAGTGGCGGCCGGTGGACACCAACCAGACTTCGGAGGGCCGGGCCCGCAACCGCCGTGTGGAGATGATCGTCAGCGGCCGGGATCTGCAGCTTGAGGCGGAGGGCGCCACCAGCTACTATACCGCCAGCTATACGACAGAGTAGATCACAGTGCCGGACCGTCTTGGGAAAAGGGCGGAAGTTTGGCGTTTTAGGTGTTTAGTCAGGTAGGGGGATTTATGGCAGATGTATTATCACAAGCTCAAATAGACGCTCTGCTGAATTCCGTCCGCGGCGGCGAGAAAGATCTGGAGAAAACGTCCAATGAGCCGGAAAAGAAGTACTTAAAATATGACTTTTCCAGTCCGCGGAAGTTTACCAAGGACAGGATCAAAATGCTCAACGGCATTTTTGATAACTACTCTCGGGTGATCGGTTCCCGTTTGAACGCCCGGCTCCGGGCAAACTGCGAGATTACAGTGGAGAGCGTGGAGGAGCAGCGCTATTTTGAGTTTTCCAATGCGCTGGCAGAGGGCGACGTACTGGCGTTGGCGGATGTGAATGTTAAGGAAAGCGAACAGGAGCAGCAGGTGTTGTTCTATGTTGAGACCAACACGGCCCTGAGCATGATGGACCGCCTGATGGGCGGCGAGGGGGCAGTGGACGACACGGTGGACTCGGATTACAGCTATACGGAGCTGGAGCTGCGGCTGTACGAGGACCTGCTGCGGGACATTATCTCTGTGTTGGGCACCAGCTGGGAGAACTACATCCCCATTCGTTTCAGCTACGACAGGACAGATGTGAATCCGACGCTGAATCAGCTGCTGGGTGTGGATGAGACCGTGGTGATTGTGGATATGAAGCTGCAATTCACCAATCTGTCCGGCCGCATGAGTATCTGCCTTCCGGGGGAGATCCTGATGTCCATCTTTACGGAGATCAGCCGGGAGAACCCCGTGCGCAAGGCGGCGGCGGAGGATAAGTCGGAGGAAATCTTCGACGGACTGCGGGATTCCAGCCTGGAAATCATAGCTGAACTGGGCGAGGCCCAACTCTCTTTGAGCGACATCTACCATTTGAATGTGGGAGACGTGATCGATTTGGGATATTCCAAGGAGAGCCCGGTGTATCTGGAGATTGGCGGCTGTCATTGGTTTACAGGCCGAATGGGCACGCACAAGAAAAATATGGCTGTTAAGATAGATGAAGTTTGCTATCAGGCCGAGCAAAGGAGCGAGTAGACGGTATGGAAAGAGCGCTGTTGAACCCGATGGAGATAGACGCCCTCGGGGAAATGATGAATATCAGCCTTGGCTCCTCTGCCACCGCGGTTTCCAACATGCTGGAGCATCGGGTCGACATCACAACGCCAAAGGTGTCGGTGGTTGCCACAGAGAGCTTTACCATCGGCAATTTGGAGCCGGCCATGGGCGTGGAGATCCGATATGTGGAGGGTCTGGAGGGCAGCAACATTATGCTGCTGCGCCGCAGGGATATCAAGATCATTGTGGATATCCTGATGGGCTCTGAGACGCCGGACGAGGAGTTTGAACTCAACGAGCTGACCATCAGCGCCGTGTGCGAGGTCATGAACCAGATGATGGGCGCGGCGGCCACGGCCATGTCGGATTTTCTGGGATTCCCGGTGGATATTTCCACACCCAAGCCCTTTGAGCTGGAGGATCTGGAGGCCTTTAAGGAGAACCACCTGCCCAAGGGGGAGGACACCCTGGTAGTGGTGCGGTTTTCCCTGAAGATTGAGGACGCGCTGGAAAGCGAGTTCATGAATGTAATCACCGTGAAGCTGGCCAAGGAGCTGCTGAAGGGTTTTGGCCTTGACGAGGGGGAGAGCGAGCCGGAACCGGCTCCCGCGGCGGAAGAATCCGGCGGCGGCAGCCGGAAAATGAGCCAGGAGGAGATTGAAAAAATGCTGGCGGGCGGCGGTGCGGCCGCCCCGGCCCCTGCGGCGGAGG
>CATNDT010000034.1 GCA_950097035.1 uncultured Oscillibacter sp. | reverse complement strand
GGATTTTTGCTGTCGTTGAGGTGGACGGCTTTCAGCCGCCCCAGGCCGATCACCCGGTCAAACTCCGCCAGCACGCCGTCCAGATCACGGATGATGTCGTATCCCCCGTCCGAGACATGGCAGGTGTCCAGGCACACGCCCACCTTCTCCGGCAGCTCCACACGGTCCAAAATGGCCCGCAGCTCCTCAAACCGGCCGCCCACCTCGCTGCCCTTACCCGCCATGGTCTCCAGCAGCACGGTGGTGTGCTGTTCCGGCCTTAAAATGGCGTTGAGCCCCTGGGCAATGAGGCCAATCCCCCGCTCCAGCCCCTGGCCCACATGGCTGCCGGGATGGAAGTTGTAGTACTGCCCCGGCAGGTGCTCCAGCCGCCGCAGGTCATCCGCCATGGTCTCCCGGGCAAAGGCCCGGTTCTGCTCCTCCGCCCCGCAGAGATTCAGCGTATAGGGCGCGTGGGCGATAATGGGGGCAAACCGGCGCTCCGCCAGCAGCGCCGCCAGCGCCGCCGCGTCGGCGGGGTCCAGGTCCTTGGCCCGGCTTCCCCGGGGGTTGCGGGTGAAAAACTGAAAGGTGTCCGCCCCCAGCTCCAGCGCCTGCCGCCCCATGGCGGCAAAGCCCCTGGAGGAGGACAGGTGACAGCCGATGTGCAGCATGGAAATCCCTCCTGAAACGTATTGTGATACCCTGATTATACAGGAGCCTCCCCGGCTTTTACAGGGGGATTTGCCACAAAACATAAGAAAAAGCTGCCGGGAGAGCGGTTCCCCTGGCAGCTTTTTCTTATGTAAGTGTAAATCAGGCCTCAAAATGCTCCACAATGTCCACCAGCTCCGCGCCGATGCGCTTCTGGGCCTCCCTGGTTCCCGCGCCGATATGCGGCGTGCAGGACACCGCCGGGTGCTGGGCCAGAGCCCAGTTGGGGTCCTTCTCGCTCATCCACACGTCCAGGCCCGCGGCCCGGACCTTGCCGCTGTTCAGGGCGTCCAGCAGGGCCCCCTCGTCCACGTTGCTGCCCCGGGAGACGTTGACAATCACCACGCCGTCCTTCATCTTCGCCAGGCTCTCCGCGTCCACCAGCGCCCTGTCCCCGCCGGGGGCGCAGAGGACGATGACATCGGACTGGGCCAGCAGCTCGTCCATAGAGACAAACCGCATGGTCTCGCACTCGCAGCCCTCGGGCTTGTTCCGGTGGACCACAGACAGCACCTTCATGCCCAGGGCCTGGCCCTTTCTGCCCACCATCTGGCCGATGCGGCCGTAGCCGATGACGCCCATGGTCTTGCCCTCCAGCTCAAAGCCCTTGGAGTAGGCCTTCTTCTCCCACTTGTTCTCCCGCATGGTGTGGCCCGCGACAGAGATGTTTCGGGCGCAGGAGAACAGCAGCGCCATCGCCAGCTCCGCCACGGCGTTGGAGGAGGCCCGGGGTGTGTTCTTCACCGTGATCCCCGCCGCCTCGGCGTACTTCACGGCGATGTTGTCCACGCCCACGCCGGCCCGGATGATGAGCTTTAAGCGGCTGTCTCTGGCGGCGTCGATCTGGGGCTCTTTGATCTTGGTGGCGGAGCGGATAATCACCGCGTCGAAGTCCCGCAGGGCCGCGCCCAGAGCGTCGGGCTCATAGAACTGCTCCACCACCTCATAGCCGTCCGTCCGGAGCTTTTCAACGGCGGAGGCGTCCATTCCGTCAGTGACTAAAACTCGCATTGACATAAGTACATTCCCCTTTCATAATGTCCGGCGCACTCCAGAGCCGCCGGAAAGCCTGCTCCCCCGAAGCCGTCAGGCGTGCTCCGCCTCGTACTTTTTCAAAAACTCCACCAGGGCCTCCACACCCTCCCTGGGCATGGCGTTGTAGATGGACGCCCGCAGGCCGCCCACGCTCTTGTGGCCTTTCAGGTTATCAAAGCCGGCGGCCTTGGAGGCGGCCACCACGTCTGCGTCCTGCTCCTTGCTGGGGGTGACAAAGGGCACGTTCATCAGGGAGCGGTCCTCCTTCACCACGGCGCCGGTGAAGAGCTTGCTGCCATCCAGGAAGTCGTAGAGGATCTTGGCCTTTTCCTCGTTCCGGGCGTTCATGGCCTCCAGCCCGCCGTTATCCAGCAGATACCGGAACACCTTGCCGCAGCAGTAGATGGCCCAGCAGTTGGGGGTGTTGTACAGGGAGTCGTTGTCGGCGTGGGTCTTATAGCTCATGTAGGTGGGCACAAATCCGGGCAGGTCATCCCGCAGCAGGTCCTCCCGGATGATGACCACCGCCATGCCGGCGGGGCCCACGTTCTTCTGCACACCGGCCCAGATCAGGCCGTATTTCTCCACATCGCAGGGGCGGGAGAGGAACATGGAGGACTGATCGGAGACCAGGACCTTCCCCTTGGTATCGGGGAGATTAAAATAGGTGGTGCCGTTGATGGTCTCGTTTTCACAGATGTACACATAGTCCGCATTCTCCGGGATATCCAGACCCGAGCAGTCGGGGATATAGGAGAAGTTCTTGTCGGCAGAGGAGGCAACGATCTTCACCTCGCCGTATTTTTTTGCCTCGGCGATGGCCTTTTTGCTCCACGCACCGGTCTCCACATAGCAGGCAAGGCCGTTTTTCATCAGGTTCATGGCCACCATGGCAAACTGGACCGTGCCGCCGCCCTGAATAAACAAAACCTTATAGTTGTCTGGGATACCCATCAGCCTGCGCAGGTCTGCCTCGGCCTCATCCCGGATCTGCTGGAACACCTTGGAGCGGTGGCTCATCTCCATGACGCACATGCCGCTGCCCCGGTAATTCAGCATTTCGGCGGCGATCTCTTCCAGGACTGGCTCCGGCATCATGGCGGGACCGGCGGAGAAGTTATATGTGCGGTTGTATTTCATGACTGCATTCCTCCAAACTTCAAAATAGATGTCGGGTCACGGTTCGGTCAAAATAACCGAAATATATCTCTCAGTATATCACAATTTTTCGGATATTCAACATAAAAAATGGTCGACCTTATAAAAAAGTGAAAATCCTTCAATATCTTAAATTTATTTTTGAAACATTTCAATAAGAAATCCCTGCCGAAACAGGGTATTTCATAAAAAACAGCAAAAAGAAAACGATTTAACATTCCTAAAAAAATTTTTAATATCCAGAAAAAAATTATGAATACCTTGCTATTTCGCAGAAAACGATTTATAATGGCAAAAAAAGATACAAGGTAATACCGATTTATTCAGAGCCTTACATCGACAGGAGGATGCCGGACAATGAACAGAGCATGGATCGAATTGGATGAAGCCGCGCTGGAGCACAATATCCGGCGTTACCGGAGCCTGCTGCCCGGGGGCTGCCAGATCATGGGTGTGGTAAAGGCCGACGCCTACGGCCATGGAGCCGGGGCTGTTGCCCTGAGCCTGGAGCGGCAGGGCATCGGGCACTTTGCCACCGCCACCCTGGAAGAGGCCGTGCAGCTGCGCAATTACGGCGTGAAGAGCGACATCCTCATTTTGGGATACAGCCACCCCTCCGGCTTTCACCTGCTGGCGGAGCACGGCCTGACCCAGACCGCCACCTGCCCCGAGCACGCGGAAATGCTGGCGCAGTACGGCGCTGAGCACGGCGCACCCCTGAAAGCCCACATAGCGGTGGACACCGGCATGCACCGCATCGGTTTTCTGCCGGAATCTCTGGACAGCATCCAGCACTTTTATCAGAGCCCGCATCTGCATGTGACGGGCATCTACTCCCACCTGTGCGTGGCGGACACAGAAGAGGAGGAGGACGTGGCCTTCTCCCACGCCCAGGCGGAGACCTTCCGCCGGGTGGTGGAGCGGCTGCAGGCGCGGGGGCTGTCTCTGGGCGCCATTCACCTGCTCAGCAGCTATGCCGCCGTCAACTACCCCGCTTACGCCTACGACTATGCAAGGCTTGGCATTTTGATGTTCGGCGTGAAGAGCAGCCCGGCGGACTATCTGCGTGAAGATCTGGACCCCCGTCCGGTGATGACGCTGAAGGCCCACATCACCTCTGTCCGGGAAATCGGGCCCGGTGAATCTGTCAGCTACGGCCGCATCTTCCGGGCGGAACGCCCCACCAAAATCGCCTCCGTAGCCATCGGTTACGCCGACGGCATCCCCCGGTGTCTTGGCGGCGGAAAACTCAGGGCCATCGTCCACGGGCAATACGCCCGGGGAGTGGGCCGCATCTGCATGGACCAGCTGATGCTGGATGTCACCGGTATTGAAAACGTGCGGACCGGGGACGAGGTCGTCCTGATCGGCCGGGAGGGCAGCAGCGTGATCTTCGCCGAGGAGCTGGCGGAAAATTCCGGCTCCATCACCAACGAGCTCTTCAGCCGCCTGGGCGCCCGGGTGGAAGGGCGGCAGTTTACCGAAGGGAGGTGTGACGCGGACGGCTGACACAAGTACGGACGATTGAGAGGAGGGAAAAATTTGGAGCAATATGTGGAATGCATGAGCAGGGGGCTGACGCTTCGCGGCATGATGCACATCCCTGATCAGCACGGGGGGAAGGTCCCTTTTGTGATTCTGTTCCATGGATTTTGCGACGACAGGAATGAGATCAACTTTGTGCACACGGAGCTTTCCCGGCGGCTGTGTGAAAAGGGCATTGCCAGCGTGCGGTTTGACTTTGCCGGCAGCGGCGAGAGCGACGGGCGGTTTGAGGACATGACCGTCTCCGGCGAGGTGGCGGACGGACAGGCCATTCTGGACTATGTGAAGGGCCTGGACTTCGTGGACCAGAGCCGCATCGCCCTGCACGGGCTGAGTATGGGCGGGTGCGTCGCCTCCATGGTGGCGGGCCTACGGGACGCGGACGTCTGCGCGCTTAGCCTGTGGTGCCCTGCGCCGGACGTGGTATACAACCTGAAAGACAAGACTCTCTGCGGCCAGGATGTCTCCGACATTGAGGAGCGGGGCTGCGCGGACTTTGAGGGGCTGAAGGTGGGCCTGGGCTTTTATCAGGACGCCCTGACCCTGGACCCCTTTGCCGTGGCCGCAAAGTTCACCAAGCGGGTGAACCTGGTCCATGGGGACGAGGATATCACCGCCTCCGTCCAGTGCTCTCACCGGTACAAGGAGATCTATGGAGACCGGGCGGCGCTGCTGGTGGTTCACGGTGCTGAGCACCGGTTCAAGTCCTTTGCCTTCCGGGCCGCGAGAATGGATTCCGCCATGGAGTTCCTCACCAGGGAGCTTTTTGGATGAATTGTGAGAAAAATTTAGAAGGGAGAAAGTAGCATGGAAAAATCGAAACAGAGCAGAAAGACCCCAAGCGCATTCTTCGCCGTCGTATCCTTCATTATTATCATTGCAGTGCTGGTGGTCCTCATCAATCTGGAGGTAGACACCACCATGTCCGTCTTCGCCGCGGCCATCGTGTCGGTAATCGTGGCGCTGATCCTGCGGATTCCCTGGGAGGACATTGAGAAGACCCTGCTCCGCGTGGTCTCCGACTGCATCCCCACCTTCCTCATCGTCATTATGGTGGGTATGCTGGTGGGCATCTGGATCGCCGGCGGCACCGTCCCCTCCCTGATGTATTACGGCATGAAGCTCATCTCTCCCAAGATTCTGGTGCCTCTGGCCTTCGTGCTGTGCTTTTTGACCTCTGAGTTCACCGGCACCTCCTTTGGCAGCGTGGCCACCATGGGCCTTGCGCTGGTGGGCGTGGCCACCACCACCACGATCCCCCTGCCCCTGGTCATCGGCGCGCTGGTGTGCGGCGCGTGGTTCGGCGACAAGATGTCCCCCATGTCCGACACCACCAACCTGGCCTCCGGCGTTACCCGTGTACCGCTGTACACCCACATCAACTCCATGATGTACACCACCATTCCCGCCGCCATCGTGGCCTTTATCCTCTTCACCATCGCCGGCCTTATGTACGCCGGCGGTGAGCTGGACGCCACCAAGGCCAACCTGATCTGCGACACCCTGACGGCAAATTTCAGAATCAATCCCATCCTGATCCTGCCGGCCATTCTGGTGCTGCTGGTATCCGTATTCAAGCTGCCCGCCCTGTTGGGCATGGGCCTCACCGTGGTGGTCAGCACCATCTTCGCCATGATCTTCCAGGGCGTGGGCTTTGTGGAGCTGATGAACTACGCCGCAAACGGCTTCCGCATTGAGACCGGTGCCGGCAGCATTGTGGACAACATGCTCAACCGCGGCGGCATCACCAGCATGACAGGTCTGCTCATCACCTTTATGATCGCCAGCGTCATGGGCGGCATCATCACCGCCACCGGCATTCTGGATGTGCTGGCCAAGGATGTGCTGCTGAAATTTATCAAGAACAGGACCGTGCTGGTCGTCGTCACGCTGGTCTACTGCTACATTGTAAACTTCATCACCGCCGGCGGCCAGACCGTGGCCATCATCGTCACCCAGCAGACCTTTGAGGACGCCTTCGACCAGCTGGGCATCCACAAAAAGGTCCTCTCCCGCACACTGGAGGACTCCGGCACTTTAAGCGCGCCCATTGTTCCCTGGGGCGTTGCCACGCTGTTCGTTATGAGCACACTGGGCTGCGGCACGGAGTACATCCCCTACTGCTGGTTCATCTTCATCGTGCCCGTTTTCTCCATCATCTGCGCCGTCACCGGCTTTGGCATGTGGGACGCGGACGGCAACAAGCTGTGGAAGAGCAAGAGGGCCTGAACCCCGCTTTGCCTGCGCGAAGCAGCACATAGAGACCACGGAGCGGCGGGGCAAATCTCCCGCCGCTCCGCTTTTGCTCCCCGCTTCTCTTGAAGCGGGGAGCAAACCGTGATACAATACGGTCCGACAAAAATTAAAAAGAGAGGTTTCAGCGCTATGAGTGGACAAAAGGGAAAATTTCTGGCCTTTGAGGGCATTGACGGCTCCGGAAAGAGCACACAGATACAAGCGCTGCTGGCACATCTGGCAGCGCAGGGCGTTACATGCCGCGGCACACGGGAACCCACCGACGGGCCTGTGGGCGCTTTGATCCGCCAGATCTTAACAGGCCGGATGACAGCGGATAACCGGGTGATTGCCGGGCTGTTTGCCGCGGACCGGCTGGACCACCTGGTCAATGGCACTGACGGCGTGCTGCAAATGCTGGAAAGCGGCGTCACCGTGGTGACGGACCGGTACTATTTCTCCTCCTATGCCTACCACAGCGTGGATGTGGATATGGACTGGGTTATCCACAGCAACCGCCTCAGTGCGGAGCTTTTAAAACCCGACCTCACCATCTTTCTGGATATCCCCGTGCAGACGGCACTGGACCGGATCGGCCGGAACCGCTCCCGCACGGAGCTCTTTGAAAAGGAGGACCGGCTGACCGCCGTACGCGGGAAATATCTGGAGGCGTTCGCACGGCTGAAGGACACTGAGGCCGTTGCCATTGTCGATGCGGACGCGGACGCGGACACCGTGGCCCGGCGGATCCGGGACGCCGTATCCCCTCTGTTTTCCTGACAGATACGGGCGTGCTGCAGAATAAAAAACTGGCAATCTGTTTCCTGAACTGTTTCCGTCCGTAGTTTGGCGGAGGAGCCGCCGCGGACCCTTTTATTTATATTTCACAACTGCCGGCCCTTTAATTGCTGCAAACCAAATATTGCCAATAAAAGCGAAATGACATATACTATAAATGGGAAAATTTACAAATACCGGCCACATCCAAAAAGGAGCGTAGTGTGTCCGCCGCCCCAAAAATCAGTTGCAGATCTGCATGGTTTGAAACAGAAAGACCGTGACAGATCTGCTATTTACACTGTGTGTTCAGGAGGAAATTTATGGAAAACAAAAGCAAATCTGCACCGCGTCTGCCAAACAAAATCGAGGCCCTGCTCCCCATTGTCGTTCTGCTGGTGATTATGATCTCCAACTACGTTTTTGGATGGGGACAGGACCCCCATATTCCGGTGCTCATCGCCTGCGCGGTGGCCATGATCGTGGGATGGCGGTGCGGCTACAACTATAAAGAGATGCTGGCCAGTGCGCTGGACGCGGTGAACCAGTCTCTGGAGGCCATCATCATTATCCTGTGCGTAGGCTGCCTGATCGGCTCTTTCGAGTGGTGCGGCACCATTCCCGCCGTGGTTTTCTACGGTTTAAAATGCATCACACCCGGCATGTTCCTGCCCCTGGCCTGTATCCTGTGCGCCATCGTGGGCATTGCCCTGGGCTCCGCCTGGACGGTGGTAGCCACTCTGGGCATTGCTTTTATGGCCATTGGCAACACCATGGGACTCAACCCGGGCCTGGTGGCCGGCATGATCCTCTCCGGCGCCTGCTGCGGCGACAAATTCTCCCCCCTGTCCGACTCCACAAACCTGGCTGCCGGCTCTGCTCAGACAGGTCTTTTTGACCATGTGCGGGCCATGGTCACCACCACCTTCCCCAGCCTTGTGATTGCCATTGTCATCTATACGGTCATCTCCCTGCAGGGAAGCGCCAGCTACGACCCCCAGATCGCCAACGACCTGTCCGGCGCCATTGTGGACCACTATGCCTATATGAGCCCCATTCTGCTGCTGCCCATCCTGTTTATTATTGTGGTGGCGCTGCTGAAGATCCCCGCCATTCCCGGTGTACTGCTGATTTCAACCATCGGCTGCATTTTTGCCGTGATATTCCAGGGCGCCAGCTTTTCAGATTGCATCACCATGGCCCATTACGGCTATTCTGCTGAAACCGGCAACGACCTGTGCAACACCCTGCTGAACCGGGGCGGTATGGACAGTATGCTCTGGACCAACAATCTGGTAATCATCGCTGTTGGCTTTGGCGGCATCCTGCAGAAGATCGGCGCAGTGGAATCTCTGCTGGGCAATTTGATCAAAAAAGTCAAAACACCTTTCCAGCTGATCGTGGTCACCATCCTCACCTCCATGTTCTGCATCACCACCATGTGCGATCAGTACCTGGGCCTGATCATCCCCAGCAGCATGTATAAGGAGAAGTATGACGAGCTGGGTCTTGGCCGCAACATGCTCTCCCGCACCCTGGAGGACGGCGGCACCCTCTGGTCTCCTCTGATCCCCTGGTCTTCCTGCGGCGCATACCACTCCAGCATTCTGGAGGTTTCCACATTCGCTTACCTCCCCTTCTGCTTTATGAACATCATCAACCCCATCTTCGCCATTATCACAGCCAGCTACGGTGGAAACATCCTCTATGCCGACGGCTCCCGCACCAACCTGTTCGGCAGGCTGAAAACAGGCGGCAAGCCTGCCGGCGCGCCTGACGACGCCCATGAGCGGGCCATGGCCGCCCTGGCCAAAATCAGGGGCTCTGCTCCGGCGGAAGCGGCCAGAAAATAATGCGCTGTTACGGAATCCTGCGCCAGCGTAAGCCCCGGGTCAAACTGGCGTTTCTGCTTCTGGCCCTCTGCATGCTCTTTTTGGAGATCATGCGGCAACAATGGATCTACATACCGGTGGTCCTGCTGGTAATTCTGGCCTGCTTTTTTCAAAAGGAGCACATCGTCTCGCCAGAGGGCGTGGACATCCATTACCGCCTGTTTGGCTCGTCCCTTCACAGCTGCTGGGCCTGGGATGAAATCACTACACTGCACAGAGACTCCCAAAAGGCGGCCCCCAATGTGATGCTGCACTTTGGCAAGGGCATCAACACCCGGGTGTTTGTGATGACGCCGCAGGACGGCCGGACGGTGCTGGCTCTGGCGAAAAAGGCAAATCCCCAGATCCACATTGCCGACATGGAGGGCCGCTGACGGCGCAAAAGCGGCGCCGCCCCGCGTGCCGCGCATTTTCCGGCGGCGCAGATTTTAAAAATATCCCGCAGGGGGGAGGCTGGCCCTCCCCCTCTGCGGGATAGACCGACGATGGAGAAAACGACATGAAAACAAATTGGATCCGGCAAAATATGCTGCCTGTACTGGCAGCCCTGATTTGGGGCACCGCATTTGTATTTCAGAGCGTAAGCGCGGACTATGTGGGCCCCTTTACCTTTAACGCCGCCCGGTCGGCCGTGGCATTTCTCGCCCTGCTGGCGCTGTGCGCCGCCTTGCGCCTGATCCGGCGGCGGGGCGCCGCGGCGGCACAGGCGAAGACGCCGTCTCCCGCATATCGCCGGGACCTGCTGCTGGGCGGACTCTGCTGCGGCGCGGCGCTGACCGCGGCCGCCAACCTCCAGCAAAAGGGCCTTGAGACAACGACGCCCGGCAAGGCCGGATTTATCACCGCGCTGTATATCATCATCGTACCCATTATAGGCCTTTTTTTAAAAAAGCACGCTCCCAGAACCATCTGGCTGGGCGTGATACTGGCGGTGGCAGGGCTGTACTGCCTCTGTATCACAGAGGACTTCTCCATCTCCAGCGGTGATTTTTACATCCTGCTGTGCGCCCTCTGTTACGCGGCCCATATTCTGGTCATTGATCACTTCACCCAGCGGGTGGACGGCGTTGAGATGTCCTGCGTCCAGTTTTTGGTGGCAGCGGTGCTGTCCGCCGTGGGGATGCTGGCCACAGAGTCCCCCACCTGGGAGGCTCTGCGCCTGTGTGCCTGGCCGATTTTGTATGTCGGCGTCATCTCCAGCGGCGTGGGCTATACCCTGCAGATCATAGCGCAAAAGGACTCCAACCCCACGGTGGTATCTCTGCTGCTAAGTCTGGAGTCGGTTTTCGCCACGATAGCGGGAGCCATTGCCCTGGGAGACCGGATGAGTGGAAAAGAGTACTTCGGCTGCGTGCTGATGCTGGCCGCGGTGATTCTGGCCCAGCTGCCGGACAGGCGGCCGGCCCCTGACGCCAAAAGCTGAAACAACCCGCCTTTCGCCGTGAAAAGAGCCAGGTCCTCTCATTTGATCGGACTTGGCTCTTTTTTCACAATTCCGGCAAGTGATGTGCGGAAGGCTGTCAGCTCACGCCGGCGGGTACCGCGCCCCCTTCATGGGCGGCCGCTTTTCTCCGGCGGCGGGATCTGCCGCCAAGACTGTCGATCACAGAGTAGAACACCGGGGTAAACAGCAGCGTTACCACTGTGGACACCGCCATGCCGCTGACCATCACAATGCCCATGTCGCTCATCATCTCGTTGGTCTCACCGATCCCCAGCACCATGGGCACCATAGCCAAAATCGTGGTGAGTGTAGTCATCATGATGGGCCGGATGCGAAGGGGACAGGCATTGAGAATGGCGGTCTCCCGGGGCTCACCCATCTCCCGGCGGATCTTGATATACTCCACCAGAATAATGGAGTTGTTGACCACCGTGCCCGCCAGCATGATCAGCGCCACCAGGGAGATGATGGACAGGTCCCGCCCGGTGAGGGGCAGGGCAAACAGCGCCCCGGTAAACGCCACGGGCAGGATCATCATGACGATGACCGGCATCAGGAAAGACTCAAATTGGGCTGCCAGCACAAAATACACCAGGCCCAGCGCCACCAGCAGCGCCAGCAGCAAATCGCCAAAGCTCTCCATCATACTGGAGTAGCTGCCGCTGATCTCCACAGTGTAGCCCTCCGGTATGGGGTACTCCGCCAGAATGGTCTGCAGCTCCCGGGTCATGGCGGTGGTGTCGCCGCTGATAGTGCTGCCGGTAACCGTCACCTGCCGGGACTGGTTGGCCCGGGAGATGCTCTGGGGCTCCTGCACCACAGACACATCCGCCACGGAACCCAGGGGCACCGTGCCGCCAAAGGCGGTGTTCACGGCCATGGAGCGCAGCGCATCCAGGCTCTTGCCGGCGCTGCCGTCGCCCCGGACCACCACGTCCAGCTCCTTATTGTCGATGGTAACGGTGGTGGCGGTGCTGCCGGTCAGCTCAGAGCGGACAGCGCCGCCGATGGAAGCGGCGGTGAGGCCATACTGCGCAGCCGCCTCCCGGTTCACGGTGACCTTTACCTGGGGCACCTGTTCAGAGAGCGAGCTCTTTACATCTATGGCGTCCGGCAGCTGTGAGACGCGGTCCGCCAAATCGTCCGCGATCATACCGAGGGTGGCATAGTCCACTCCGGTGATCTCCAGGCTGATGTCGTCGCCCCCCAGCATACCCATGCTGCTGGAATCATCCACGGCGATCTCGCACCCGGCAATGTCCTGAAGGCGGGGGCGCAGGCCGTTGGCGATCTCCGCGCTGCTGCGGCTGCGGCTGCCCTTGGACCCCAGGTCCAGCATCACCGTAACGGACTCGTCCTGGGCAATATAGTACATATCCTGCAGCTCCGGGATATCCTGCTGGACAATGGCCGAGATCCGGTCTGCAATGGCGGCGGACTCCTCCATCTCAGAGCCGATGGGCATAGACACGGCAATGGAGATCTGACCCTGGTCCATATCCGGAATCAGCACCATGGTAGTGGCAAACACAGGCACGGCGAACAGAATCACCAGCCCCACGGAGACCAGCATCCCCACCTTTAAATGGTGCACAAAGTAGTCCAGCAGCCGCAGGTACAGCTGATAGAGCCCTGCGATCCGCCCCGCGGCCCTGGCAGCCAGGGCGTTTTTCTCCCTCTTTTTCAGCTGCTGGCGACGCACCTTATCCTCGTCCAGCAGCATGTAGCATAACAGCGGCACCAGGGCCAGGGCAATGACCAGCGAGGCAAAAATCAGCGAGGCAATGGTCAGGCAAAAATCCCGAAACATCATGCCTGCAAGGCCGGTGACCATACCCAGGGGCACGAATACCGCCAGGGTAGTCAGGGTAGATGCCAGCACGGAGGTGGTGACCTCCTTTGTGCCGTCTACGCAGGCGCTCATGCGGTCGCGCCCCTCGGCGGCAAAGCGATAGATATTTTCCAGCACCACAATGGAGTTGTCCACGATCATACCCACGCCCATGGCAACGCCGCCCAGACTCATCATGTTCAGCGTGAGATCCATGGCGTTCATCAGGATGAACACCGTTAAAATGCACACCGGCATAGACACCACAATAGTCAGCGTGGCACCGCCGCGGCGCAGGAACAAAAACACCACCACAGCCGCCAGCAGCACGCCTTGAAGAATATTCTGAAACGCTGCGCTGACAGACATATCGATATATTCCGAGGCGCTGTAGGGCACGCTGTAGACAATGGAGGGGTTTTCCGCATGGAGCTCCTCCAGCCGCCGCTCCACAGCCTTGGCGGCCGCCGCCTCATTGGCGCCGGACTGTTTGGAAACCTGCAGCACAACGCAGGCCGTACCGCCCACCTTGGCGACGGCGTCGGACATCTCCGTCTCCAGCTCCACATTGGCCACCTCGTTCAGCCGCACCACGCCGCCGGTGGGCAGGGAGAGCAGCATGTTCCCAACGTCCTCTACGGACTGAAATTTGGCGTCTGTGCTGACGGTGAGCGTCTTGGAGCCGTTTTCCATATCGCCGCCGGGATACAGCAGGTTCTGCCCCGCCAGAAACTGGGAGACCTGTGCGGTGGAGAGTCCCAGTCCCGCGGCCCTGGTGGCGTCCAGCTCCACAGCGATCTTCTGGCTCACGCCGCCGTTGACGCTGACCTGCGCCACACCGTCAATGCGCTCCAAAGCAGGCGCCACGGTGTCCTCCGCCAGGGTCTGCAGCTCCGCCAGGTCGTCCCCGGCCAGCGCCACCATGGCGGTGGGCATCAGCTCACTGAGGTTTAAATTCACGATCACAGGACTGGTGGCGTCCTCCGGCAGGCTCAGCCGGTCAAACTGCTCCCGCAGCTTGGTGGCGGCAATGTCCAGGTCCGTACCCTCCACATAGGTGATCTGCAGCTGGCTCACACTGTCTGCAGAGGTGGAGGACACCTCATCCACACCGGAAACCGACATCACGGCGGACTCCAGGGGCCGGGTAATCAGCTCCTCAATATCGCTGGGGTTGGCCCCGGAGTAATAGCAGACCACCATGGCCATGGGGGCCTCCATCTCCGGCATCAGGGCCATTTGCAGCCGGGTGGCAAACACAACGCCAAACACAGTGATCATAATCACCGCCAAAAGCGTTGCCACCCTGTGCTGGATACAAAATTTTGAAACACTCATGGGGCCTCAATCCTCCCCGGCTACAATGCGGACCGCGTCCCCCTCATGGAGATAGGACTGCCCAACCGTTACCAGCCGCTGTCCCTCTGTCAGCCCGGAGATCACCTCAGTGACGCCGTTGCCCGTGAGGCCGGTGACAATCTCCACATATCTGGCAACGCCGTCCTCTGCCACAAACACATACTGGCCGCCGCCACTGGTGAGAATCGCCTCCGTGGGGATCACAATGGCGTTTTGAGACACGTCTGTAAAAAAGGTCACGTCGGCAAACATGCCGGAGAGCAGTCCGCCCACATCCGCGGGGACGGTAAGCGTAACGGTATACAGCTGTGTCTGCATATTCGCAGCCTGCTCCACAGAGCGGATGGTCGCAGAAAAATGCTCCTCAATCGCGCTGACATACACATCCGCCGTAGACCCGATAACGATTTTCGGCACCAGCGCCTCAGACACCGAGACGGAGACCTTCATCTGGTCCGGCCCGTCGATCACCGCCAGGGGCATGGCGTTTGAGATAAAGCTGTTCTCCTCGGCATTCATGGTGACCAGCGTCCCCGCCATGGGGGCGACGACGTTGCCGTTGGGGTCCACGTTTTCAAGCGCGGTGTCCATCTGCTCCAGGCCGGACTTGGCGCTCTGAATCCCCGCCTCCAATTGGGACAGGGCGGAGTTGCGGCCCGCCACGGCGTTGTCATAGTTCAGCTCCGCCTGATCCACCTCCAGCTGAGAGGCGGCCCCGATGTCAAACAGGGCCTTTGTGTTGGCCACATTGTCCGCCGCCATCTGCACCTGCTTATCCAGCACGGTCTTCTGGTCGTTATAGCTCTGCACTGCGCCGTTATAGCCGATACGGGCGGAGTTGTAGTTGGAGAGGGCGCTGCCCAGCTCCAGCGTGCAGAGGATATCCCCGGCCTCCACCTGGTCGCCGGCCTCGAAATAGACGGCGGTGCACTTGGCGGTGGAGGCAATCATAATGGTGTGCTCGTTGCCGGCGGAAACTTTACCGGAGACCTTGTTCTCTGTGGCGATGGAGCCGGCGGTCACGGTCTCCACCTGGACGGCCACGCCCGCCGGGGCCTCCTCTCCGGTATCTGCCGGGGCACTGCCGCAGGCTGTGGCGGCCAGGGCCAGCGCACCGGCCAAAAAAAGTGCAGTGATTTCTTTTTGTCTCATAATGATGTATGGCCCTCCTCGCGCCTTAGTTCAAAATGCCGTTCTGTACGGCCCAGCAATAGGAATTGTAGGTGGAAAACAGGTCGTTGGCCGCCGAGAGGACCTTGTTCTCCGCAGCCGCCAGGGCGTCCTCAGCCTCCAGCAGGGCGTTTTTAGAGATCGTACCCTGTTCAAACCGCAGCCGGCTGGCGGCGCAGCTCTCCTGCTCACAGGCAAGCGACACCCTGGCCGCCTCATAGATCTGACTGTAGTCCGCCGCTTGGGCGTAAAGCGTGCGGAATTTCAGCTCATAATTCTGCACGGCGTCGTTGTATGTATACTGGGCCGCCTGCCAGGTGCGGATGGCCGCGCGGGAATTGCTGTTTCCGCCGTAGCCGTAATCGTTGATTGCGTCCTTATAATCGTCGCGGGCGTCCTCCAGGGTCCGCTCTGCCTCAAACAGCTCATAGCTCCGCTCTCTGGCGGCGGCCAGGCCCGCTTCCAGCTCCATCCCGGCCAGCTGCTCCTCCAGCACCTCCGGCACAGAACCCAGCCTGATCTCACCGGTCTGCCCGGCCCCAATCAGCGTCTCCAGCTGGAGCTTATAGTTGCGGATGTTCATCCGCAGGGTGGCAAGGCCGCTCTCCAGCTCCGTCCGCCCCGCCCGCGCCTGAGAGAGCTGCATGGCGGAGACCTGCCCAAGGGTATAGCGCAGCTCCATCTCCTCCACCGTGCGGTCCAGCGCGTTCAGCTGCCGCTGCAGGTTGGCCTCCTGCACCTCCATAGACGCCAGAGCCACGTACAAAGACTCTCCGGCCACTACGATCTGATCCTGCAGATTTTTCAGCTGGCGGATCATGGCGGCGTTGTCCTTTTGCATCTCGCCGTCCTTAATGGCGTCAAAGCTCTCCCGCACGGCGTCATAGGCCCGGTCCAGCTGGTCATACGTCTTGTCCTTCTCATAATCGCCGCCCACATACGCCGCCGGCGTCAGCACCAGGCCCCACTGGGCCCTTGCAAGCTGGTTGAGCTGCTCCCAGAGTTCCTGATACATGATGTCATAATCGATATCCTCAAGGGTCTGAATGCTCTGCTCGATTATCAGGATCTGCAGATTGTTCTCCCGCATCCGGCCCTCCAGATTGGCAAAGCTGACCTCACCCACCGGGTCCGGCTCCAGCGCCACATTTTCCGCCAGGTCCGGTCCCGCATAGGAGGGGGGCGCCGGCTCCTCCTCAGCGTCCACCGGCTCCTCGGCGGCCCCGGTCTCCGAAGTCTCGCCGCCCGCCGCCTCCTCCGCAGCCTCTCCGGCGCTCTCCGGCGCTCTCCGTTCCTCTGCCAGCGCAGACGCTGCGAATACCGACGCCAGCAGAGCCAGCGCCGCCAGCAGGGCAGTCACTCTCTTTCTCATAAGCTCCTCCTTTACGGTCTCTCCGGCACGGCCCGCAGGCTGCCGCGTTTCATGATCTCCAACTGCTCCTCCAGATCCTGCCGGTACTCGCCGCTCCGCTCCGGTTCCACCAGTGCGTCCATCACGGCGGCGGCCATGGCCATACACGTCATAAAAAATACCTGCCGCACAAATCTCGGATCCTGCTTCCGAAAACGGGAGATGTCAATCCGCTCCGAAAACCGCCGGGGCAGCGGCTGGCCGGGGTCCCCCATGAGCATCCGCTTCAGATCCATCCCCGGATTGGCCTGTAAAATCCGCACAAACCGGTCCCGCAGGGCCGCCGGTTCTCCGCTCCGACTGGCGGCACAGTCGTAGGCCATCAGCTGCATTTGAAAAATATCTCCCTTCGCCTGATCCAGAAGGCGGTTGAAAATCTCGCCGAACTGCCCCCGCACATCCTGGAGAAGATAGGCAAACAGATCCTCCTTATCCGCGAAGTACTGGTAAAAGCTTCCCCGGGGGATTCCGGCGCTCCGGACGATCTGGTTAATGGACGCATCGGCAAACTTTACCCTGGTAAACTCCTCCCAAGCCGCTTCCAGGAAGCGGCTTCGCTTCTCCTCCGGCAGCCGGAGGAACGTCTCGGTGCACATCGCTCTCCCCCCTTTTTCTCAAATGACAGTTTGTCACAAAGTGACAAACTGTCATTTATTATACGCACGGACCCACCCGCTGTCAATTGGTTTTTCCGCCAGGGCTGTTAAAATTTTGTGAATTATTTGGGGCCATTACGCATTTCGCACGCGGGCGTACACAGCTCCGCGTGCGAAAACCACAACCCCCTCTGTTGAAACAAACCGTGAAACAGGGCTTTCAATGGGGCCTCACAGTTCCCTTAAAATCACCGTCTCCAGCTCCTGAGCCGTGTCGGCCATAAAGTCCGCCCCGGCCTCCAGCAGCGACTCCCGGGAGCGGAATCCCCAGGTAACACCGCAGGCCTTCAGCCCGGCGTTGTGCCCCGTCTGGATATCCACACTGCTGTCCCCCACAAACAGCGTTGCGGCGGGATCTGCGCCCAGCTCCGCCATAGCCGCCTTTACCCCCGTGGGGTCCGGCTTCACCGGCACGCCCTGCCGCTTGCCCCGCACCAGCTGGAAAACGCCCGGGAAGTAGTGCGCCACCATCTCACGGCTGAACTCGTCCGCCTTGTTGGAGTACACCGCCATCTGGACGCCGGCGGACCGCAGCCGCTCCAGCATTTCAGGGATGCCGGCATAAGGCACGGTTTTCTCCATGTTGTGGTCACCGTAGTAACCGGTAAACTGGGACAGGGCGCTTGCCATCAGCAGGGGGCTGCGGCGGTCTTCCGGTGTAAACCGGGAAATCAGGTTAGGAATCCCGTGACCCACCATGCCCTTAAACTGCTCCACGGTATGCTCCGGCCAACCGTGCTGGCGGCAGACCCAGTTGCCCGCAGCCGCCAGATCCTCGATCGTGTCCAGAATCGTACCGTCTAAATCAAAAATTACAGTTTGCGCCATACGCTGCCTCATTTCATCTTTTGTAGTTTGAATTTCATTACTATTTTACTATATCAGTCTCCAACTCATATCTCAATTGACAAGAAGCCAAAAGGCACGGCTTTTGCCGCGCCTTTTTCATACATTTCTACGCAAAGCAGACGTTAAAAGAGATCTCCACCCCACCGTTGGCGGTGAGCAGAACGCAGCGGTCATAGCCCGCCGCCCGGGCCAGCGCCGCCGCCCGGGCGTAGCCATACACCACGGCCTCCGCGCTGTGGGCGTCTGCGGTGAGGATGATCCGGCCGCCCATGGCGCGCCATTCCCGCAGGATAAACGGCGCCGGATAGGGCGCGCTGCGATATCCCCGGGCCACGGCGCCGGTATTGATCTCCAGCAGCGTCTCCCGGGGGTCCGCGGCGTGGAGCGCCCTCAGCGCCGCCCGCCGGTACCGGGGCGCCTCCTCGTCAAACAGGCGGTTTCCTGCATTAAATTTCGTGATCAGATCTATATGGCCCAATACAGTGGGGTTGCGGGACGCCATCTCCGCCACGGCATCGTAATACCGCTCCGCCAGGGCCACAAAATCCCCGCCGGCCAGTTCCCGGCAGCCCTCCGCCAGTTTTTCCACGTCGTAATCCACAGCATACCACTGCCCGGGCTCCGGGCCGCAGAGGTTGTGGACGGAGCCGATCCAGTAGTCAAAGCCCTGGGGGACGCCGGGAGAGCATGCGTCCCACTCGATCCCCAGCAGCACGTCCATGCGTCCGGCGTAGATCTCCCGCAGCCGCAGCACCTCCGCCCGGTAGGCCGTGAGATCGCCGGGCAGCACACAGCCCCGGTCCCAGGGGATCTCCGTGTGGCTGTGGCCCGACGCGCCGAAGGAGACCGCCCCGGCCTCATACGCCGCCCAGGCCATCTCCTCCAGGGTGTTTTTTCCGTCGCACAGCAGGGAGTGGGTGTGCACCGTGCAAAGAGCCGTCATTGCATGCGCTCCTGCTTCACCTTGTGGTCCACCACATGGCGCTTTTCCAGCTCCCGGGTCACATCCTCCACGGTGATGCCCATCTGCACCATCAGCACCATGACGTGATAGCAGAGATCCGCGATCTCATACACCGTCTCCTCCCGGTCCTCCTTCCGGCCGCCGATGATAACCTCGGTGCACTCCTCGCCCACCTTTTTCAAAATCTTGTCCAGACCTTTTTCAAAGAGGTACGAGGTATAGCTGCCCTCTTTGGGGTCGGTCCTCCGCCCGGCAATCAGGCGGTAGAGCCCCTCGTAGCTGAAGCGCTTGAGCTGGTCGGAGAGATAGAGCTCATGGAAAAAGCAGCTCTCCGCGCCGGTGTGACAGGCGGGGCCGTCCTTTACCACCTCCACCACCAGGGCGTCGCAGTCGCAGTCGGCGGTGATGGAGACCACGTGCTGGACGTTGCCCGAGGTGTCTCCCTTGCGCCAGAGCTCCCGGCGGCTGCGGCTCCAAAAGCAGGTGCGGCGCTCGTCGATGGTGATGGCCAGACTTTCGGCGTTCATATACGCCAGGGTGAGGACCTCTTTGGTGTAGTGGTCCTGCACGATTGCCGGAATCAGACCGTTTTGGTCGAACTTTAATTCTTTTAACTCCATAAAATGGGCTCCTTTCTGTTGTCTCCCCGCCCTGCAGGGGATGGAAATCTGTATCTCCGGCGGGTTCCGCCCTGCAAAGCGAATGGCAACGCCCCTATTCTTTCTTGTCCATCAAAACCCGCTCTATATCCTCTAACGAATCAATAAAGGCAAGAACAGCTTTTATCTGGTTATCATCCATTTTTTCCAATTTTGCAAGGGCTTTTTGATGAAGCTCAGACAGGGTCCTGTCTTTGCTCACTTGTTTCAGTTTAGGTTCCATACCAGTCAGGACCCAATCGGCGCTATATCCATATCTTTCCTCAATCAAAGCCGCAACCGAACGGGAAAGGCGCACTTCCGGTTTTTTTAAAAGAATAGAAACGTAACTTTCCGTAACTCCAATTTCAGCAGCTAACTCTTTTTGTTTTAGCTTGTTTTCCTGCAATATGAGTCTAATTCTGTCACATTGATTCACGTTTACACCTCCCATACCTTTGAGAATATCAAGAAAACTTAAACAAGTCAAGTCGCAGCATTGACAAATAAAACAGCTTATGATATACTTAAATAAATCAAGTTATAGGAGGGTTCCATTTGATTATTGGAGACAGATATACAGCCATAACGAAAATGATTGACATGTCTTCTGAACAAGTACTGAGAGTGCTGGAATTCACAGCTCTCCATGCTTTCCTGCTAGGTCTGCGCACAGGCAGGGGGCTTCCCAGGGAGTAAGTGCTTTCGCAGCCGCCAAATCGGCAGGCGCACCCGGCAGAAGACCGCCATGTTTCGGAAGCACTATTCAGGCCAACTCCCACATTTAAGGCGCAATTTGCCCGTCAGGGCGAATTCGCGCCGCAGGCGTCTTTTTCTCTTTTTGACCGTACATAGCCAGGAATCATCCCCTCACAGGCGAACCGCAACGCCTCTCTCCTTGAGAAAGGCCTTCAGAGCGCGGATTTCCACCTGCCCGCTGTGAAAGATGGAGGCGGCCAGCCCCGCGTCGATCCCGGGGTGCGTAAACAACTGCGCAAAGTGCCCCATATTTCCGGCCCCGCCGCTGGCGATGACGGGCACATCCACCCGGGCCGCCAGGGCGGCCAGCATCTCCAGATCAAAGCCCTGCTTCACGCCGTCGGTGTCGATGGAGTTCAGCACGATCTCCCCCGCGCCGCCGGCCACACCCCGAACGGCCCACTCCATGGCGTCGATGCCGGTGTCCTCCCGGCCGCCCTTGGCAAAAAGCCGGAACTGCCCGTTCACCCGCTTCACATCCATGCTCAGCACCACGCACTGGTCGCCGTACTTTCTGGCCGCGGCGTGGATCAGCGACGGGTCCGCAATGGCCCCGGAATTGACGCTCACCTTGTCCGCGCCGCATTTCAGCACCCGGTCAAAGTCCTCCAGCGTGCGGATGCCGCCGCCCACCGTCAACGGGATGAAGATCTCAGACGCCACACGGCGCAGAATGTCGGTAAACAGCTTCCGCCCCTCGGCTGAGGCGGTAATGTCGTAAAACACCAGCTCGTCCGCACCGGAGGCGTTGTAAAACCGGGCCATGTCCACCGGGTCCGCCATGTCCCGCAGGGCCTGAAAATTGGTGCCTTTGACCACCCGCCCGTCCCTCACGTCCAGACAGGGAATTATCCGCCTTGCTAACACGCGCCCACCTCCCGGATGACCGTTTTCAAATCCAGCCGGCCGGTGTACAGGGCCTTGCCCAGGATGGCGGCGTGGGTGCCAATGCGCTTTAGCGCCCGCAGCTCCTCCAGAGAGCTGACGCCGCCTGAGGCCGTGACACGCAGGCCGTGAATTCCGGACAGCTCCCGGTACAGCTCCAGATTAGTCCCGGCCTCCGCGCCGTCCCGGCTGATGTCGGTGTAGATTACCGTGCCTACCCCCGCGCCGTACAGCCGCCGGCAAAAGTCCACGCCCCGCTCTCCGGACAGCTCCCTCCAGCCGTTGATGGCCACAAAGCCGTCCCGGGCGTCTACGCCCACGGCGATCTGCCCGCCGTATTTTTGGGCCATACGGACGGTGAAATCAAAATCCCTCACCGCCGCTGTCCCCAAAATGCAGCGGCTCACGCCCAGGTCCAGGTACTGCCGGATGCGGTCCTCCGTGCGGATGCCGCCGCCCACTTCCATGTACAATCCGCCCTGTTTCGCAATGGCCGCGATGGAGTTAAAGTTGGCCGGTGTGCCATCTTTGGCTCCGTCCAGGTCCACCACGTGAAGGTACGCCGCCCCGGCTGCGAGAAAGTCCCGGGCCACGGCACAGGGATCCTGGCCGTAGACCGTCATTTTGTCATAATCGCCCTGATAGAGCCGGACCACCTGTCCGCCCCGCAGGTCAATGGCGGGAAAAATCTGCATACCGCTCCCTCCTCTACAGCTCAGCAAAGGCCCGCAGCAGCCGCAGGCCCGCGTCCCC
>CATNDT010000033.1:12841-22233 GCA_950097035.1 uncultured Oscillibacter sp. | reverse complement strand
ACGCGGCGCGCCTGCCTATTTTACAAGAGAAAGGACAAGAACCATGTTGAACCATCCCATTGCGATCATCCCCGGCGACGGCGTGGGGCCGGAGCTGACATGCCAGGCCGTCAAACTCTTTCGCGCGCTGGAGGCCTTCACAAGCCTCCGCTCGTCCGTGCCAAACGTCCACTTTGAGCTGCACATGCTGGAGGCCTGCGGCGCCAGCATCGACCGCTGCGGCGATCCGCTGCCCCAAGAGCTCCTGAAGGAGGCCATGCAGTGCCGGGCGGTGCTGTTCGGCAATATCGGGGCAAAAAAATACCAGTCCCTCCCCATCCGCCAGCGGCCGGAGCGTGCGCTGACAGAGCTCCGGCGGGCGTTTCAGGTCTGCACCAATCTGCGGCCCGTCAAACTCACCCGCGCGCTCAAGGCGTTTTCCCCCCTGAAAGAGTCCATCATCAAAAACGGCTTCGATATTCTGGTGGTGCGGGATGTCAGCAGCGGCATGCTGGCCAATGAGCACTACGCCGGGACAGGGGCGGAGGGCCGGGAGGCCAGCGACCTGGAATATTACAGCGAAACCGCCATCGCCAAAACCGCCGGCTATGCCTTCCGGCGGGCCAGGGGCCGAAGGGGCAAGGTGACCAGCCTGGACAAGGCCAACGTTCTGGCGTCCGGCGTCCTCTGGCGGGAAAAGGTGGTCGAGCTGTCGGCCAGCTATCCCGACGTCCGCCTGGAAAACCGCTATGTGGACGCCGCGGCAATGGATGTCATCCGGGAGCCGGATGCCTTTGACGTGATCCTGACCTCCAACGCCTACGGGGACATCATCGCCGACGAACTGACCCAGCTGACGGGCACCCCCTGCCTCTTCGGCTCGGCGGAGCTGGCGGCGGACGGCCGGGGCCTGTACACCCCCAACCAGCTGCATCACCCCAACGAAAATCTCGCCGGCACGGGGACGGTATGCCCGATCTGCATTTTCTCCGCCATCGCAATGCTGCTGCGCTATTCCCTCAACGAGTTGGAGCTGGGCCGCAGAGTGGACAGCGCCTGTCAGACTATGATAGATTCCCGCTTTGCAACCGAGGAGCTGTGCCTGCCCGGAGACACCCTCCTTACAACAGAACAGATGGGGGACAAACTCTGTGAGATCCTTTTGGGAATGACCGCAGATTAAAACATAAAACGCTCAAATCCTTTATTCTGCAATCGATTCTAAACGACCGATACAGAACCATACCCCCCATCTGTATTTCCGCCTGTTCAGCTCTTGTTATTTTACACTTTATCCGGCAGCCGCTCCACCGCCCGCCGCACCGCTCCGGAGAGATACAGTGACCCCAGAGAGCAGACGATCCCTCCCTGCCCCGCGGCCTGAACGGCATCAGATATCCCCTCTTCCACCGTGCCGCAGGCCCGGGCGGAAACGCCCCGCTCCGCCAGCAGCGCAGCCAGGGCCTCCGCCTCCATGGCCCGGGGACTGTCCGGCCGGAGGGTGAACACCCGCTCCGCCAGAGGCCGCAGCAGATCCAGCATGCCAGACACGTCCTTATCCGCCAGCAGCCCCAGCAAAAATACCGCCCGCCGCCCCGGAAACAGGGTCCGCAGACTCTCCGCGGCGGCGGCCATGCCGTGGACATTGTGGGCCCCGTCCAGCAAAAAGACGGGACTGCGCCGCAGCACCTCAAACCGCCCCGGCCACCGCACCCGGGCAAGCCCCCGGCGAATACTGTCCCCGTCCGCCGCCCAGCCCTTTTGGCGCAGAAGCTCCAGCGCCGTGACCGCCACGGCGGCGTTTTTCACCTGATACGCCCCTGCCAGCGGAAGCCGCAGGTCCCCATAGGGCGCGAAGTCAAAAACGGCCCCCTCCAGCCCCAGGGAGTGCAGGCGCAGGCGGCTGAAATCCACCTCCGTCAGCGCCGCTCCCCGCTCCCGGCACACCCGGCGGAACACCGCGTCCGCCTCGGGGCACCCGCCATAGCTCACCACAGCACCGCCGCACTTGATGATCCCCGCTTTGGCGGCGGCCACATCTGCCTGGGTGGGCCCCAGCAGGGCCACATGGTCCATCCCCATGGCGGTCAAAACAGCCGCCTCAGGCACATCGATGACGTTGGAGGCGTCCAGAGCCCCGCCAAGCCCCACCTCCAGCACAGAGATATCGCAGCACATCTGGCGAAAGTACAGCAGCGCCGCGGCGGTGATCAGCTCAAATTCCGTGGGGTGCTCCGCCAGGGTCTCCGCAGCGGAGCGGATCCGCTCCATCAGCCGCCCCAGCGCCCGGTCTGAGATCATCTCTCCGTTTACCCGGATGCGCTCGTGAAACTCCACGAGATAAGGGGAGGTGTTCAGCCCCACCCGATATCCCGCCTCCTGCAAAACGGCGGCGATACAGGCACAGGTGCTGCCCTTGCCGTTGGTACCCGCCACATGGACAAATTTCTGTCCCCGCTGCGGATCTCCCAGGGCGCGGAGCAGCGCCCGCATCCGTGTAAGGCCCGGCGCGTGCCGCTGCCACTGGTGGGCGTGGATGTACGCAATGGCCTCCTGTCCGGTCACGGCAGTTCCCCCCTATGCACGGGCCAGCCCCTGGCGGCGCAGCAGCGCGGCCAGCGGCATGGCGGCTGTGGCGACGATCACGGCAATCAGTACACCGGAGCCCAGACGGTACAGCAGCTCTCCAAAGACATACGCCCGGGAGTAATAGTTGTAGAGCAGTGCGTCCACGGCAATGACGGCGGTGTTGGAAAAGGTGGTGCACAGCGCCGCCAGAACGCAGACCGCGTACCCCAATACCGGCCGGCGCTCCAGGGGCCGGCCGGTGCGCCGCAGGGCCAGGGCCACAGCCCCGATCACCACGCCCCGGACCGCCGGGGGAATCAGCCACAGCACTGTAGTTGCAGTGATGCCATAACCTCCGATGAGCTGGTTGATAAACTCCCCCAGCAGCGCTGCCGCGGCAGACTCCGCCGGACCAAACAGCAACGCCGTCACTACAACCGGCAGCGATGCAAACGTAATCCGCAGGTTGCCGGCCTTGATGGCAACCGTGTTGTTCAGCAGGACGTACAGCGCCGCCATCATCGCCACACGGCACAGGGCTTTGGTGTTGGATTTGGACATAAAAATACCTCCTTGTTCCGGCAGTAAGCCGCACAAAGAGGGTGCGGCAGCGGGATGCGGGGCACACACTGCGGAGCTTACGCCCTTTCGTCCGGAAAGCAACTCCCCGTCTTTCCGGCACTGTGCGCGGCAATTGGCCGCGCATTGACACGTGTGTCCCTACTCTGCCTTTGAATACTGCTATTATACAGCTTTTTCAGAAAATAGCAAGAGAACATTTGTCAAGAGGGAATTCTCCGAGCGAAATTCTTCCTCTTTAAGTATTGATTTTTGCAAAAATCCGGTAACAGCCAGACTTTTTTGCTGGTTTTTACAAAAAAAGTTCGACTTCCTTCTTCTCGCCGCACGCCTTTTTGATTGCCAGCGAAGCAATAGATACCAATGCACCATTTACCTTTCGGGTGTGTTGAGGACACTTCACAACGCACCGCATACAGGAGATACACTTCTTGGGGTTCGCTGTTTTCAAATTCTCCTTAGAGATTGCCCCTGCCGGGCAATGATCTGCGCAGAGTCCGCAGCCGTTACATCTTGTACCCGCCTTTGGAACCAAGCCCGCACCCCCTGCCTTTTTGTAAGGCCGATTGCCTGGAATTTGCGGCTCGCCATTCAACGTTCCTGCTTTGAATTTTTCAAGGATTACTTTCGCAAAAGACTTGAGCTGACGTTCATCTTCCCGGTTCGGCCTGCCGGACGCATATTGGTGCATGATAGAATGCTCCGCAACTGCGGAAATAGCGGCAACTACGGTGAACCCGGCTCTTTTGGCGATATCTTCCATTTCAACCAGGGTATCCTCATAGGCTCGGTTACCATATACGCATAGCAACACACACTTTGCGGAATTACCCGGGATTTGTGCCAGCCTTTCAGCAGCGAGGCCAGGAACACGCCCTCCATAGGAGGGCAGTGCAATCAAAACAAAGTCATCTGCTTCCATCTGACATTTTGAGAAATCAATAGCCGGATTTGTCAGGTCAATGGTTTCTACAGACGTACTCCATTCTGCCGTAACCATCTCCGCCGCTTTTCCCGTTCCGCCTGTCGGACTAAAAATCAGTTGTGCATACTTCATGTCATGTACCTCCATCATGTAATTTTTAGATTTATACCACAAAGAGTATAGTCCACAACCGGTGTAATGTCAATATTTACACCACAAGATTTTCGTGATACTATAGCCAGTATACGACTGCATTGAAACAGGGAGGATAGGCATATGCACATAAGTACCAAATGCTCTGTTGCCATTCATTGTCTTATTTTTATTTGTGAGTACGGAGAACGCAAGAAGGTCACAAGTGAATTGCTATCACTCTCCGCCGGCGTGAATCCCGTAACAATACGGAATATCGTCAGCGCATTAAAAAAAGACGGCATCCTCTCCGTCAAATTCGGTACTGGCGGTACAAAGCTTAACTGCCCTTTGAATGAGATTACTTTGTACCGTATCTGCAAGGCGATTGAGCCGGATTTTCTCAATAAACTGATTGGCATTCACGCAACTCCTTCCTGTCTGTGTCCAGTAGGACGAAGCATTCACAGTATTTTGGATTTTTCTTATCACAATGTGCGAGAGGACTTGCGGAAAAGTCTGCAAAGTATCAGTATGGAAGAAATTATGAACGAGTACCGCCGTGGGATGGGAAGCGAATAGATAATTATAGCAAGCAATGCGCCGGTATATACCTGACGCAGCTTGTCGGTGGCAGACGCCCTAACCGGGGAGCCATAAAGAGAAAGAGCATCCTGCTGGTCGATCACCGTCTTTCATATACCAAATCCGTAATTCCATTATAACTTCTGGTCTTGATCAATTTGAGCCTTATCTCTTTTTCCAAAGTATCAAAAAGACGAATCCCACCCCCCAAAATCGTAGGAATAACATTAATTATGTACCGCTCTATCAAATCAGCCTCCATCAGCTGTTTAACAATAGCCGCCCCTCCGCATATCCATATATCCTTTCCCGCCTCATTTTTCAAGCGGTTTATTAACCGGCACGGATGCTCATCCGTAAATATCAGCCTGTCTGTTGATTGCTCCGGAACATGCGTGACGATATAGCTGGTAAGCGCGGGATACACCCACTCGCCGGGTGACAGCTCCGTTACAAGCTGGCGGTATGTGTTCGCCCCCATAACAACCGTATCAACATTTTGGACAAATTCCTCATAAGATACCATGTCATTTTCTCCGGGCGCCTCTCCTTCAAGCCACCCTGTGCCGCCATTGAGATCTGCAATATATCCGTCAAGGCTCATCGCAATAAACAAAATTACTCTTCTCAAAATACTATCCTCCCAAAAATCAGATAAATTGTCTCAATTATAACAGCATCCGTTTTGCTGTTGCAAGCCGGAACGGCAAAATCACCGGAGCCGTTTTCATCAACTTTTTCAACCCCCCTTGACAAGAACGTTTGTTCGATATAAAATAAATCAAACAAACGTTCTATTTTGTCAGAGCCATTGCGCTTGACAGCAAGGAGGCATCCCTATGACCGGTTGGACTCTTTTCTTCACTGTGATCGGCGTGTCCGTTCTCACCGCTCAGCTGTTCCGGGTGATCGACGTTATCGAGCGCCCGGCCCGGCGTGACCGGTAGATTCCTCTCCCCATGGATGTTCTGGAAAAGCTGACCATTCTGACGGATGCCGCCAAGTACGACGCCGCCTGCACCTCCAGCGGCGGCAGCCGCACGGCAAAAAAGGGATATATCGGCAACACCTCCACCTCCGTAGCCGGGTGCTGTCACACCTTTTCCGCCGACGGGCGGTGTGTGACGCTGCTGAAGGTTCTGATGACCAACCGCTGCGTGTACGACTGCAAATACTGCGTCAACCGCCGCAGCAACGAGACGAGGCGGGCGGCCTTTACTCCGGAGGAACTGGCGGATCTGACCATCAATTTCTACAGGCGAAATTACATTGAGGGCCTGTTTCTCTCCTCGGGCGTGTTCCGCAGCCCGGACTACACCACGGAGCTGATGATCCACACCCTGCGCCTGCTGCGGGAGACCTACCGCTTTAACGGTTATATTCACGCCAAGGCCATCCCGGGCACTGCGCCGGAGCTGGTGGAGCAGCTGGGCTTTTTGGCAGACCGCCTCAGTGTAAATATCGAACTGCCCTCTGAGGCAGGCCTCAAAACCCTGGCGCCCGACAAGACCAAACGGGCTATTCTGGCCCCTATGCGTCAGATCCAGGTACGAAACCGGCAGAGCAGGGAGGAACTGGTGAAATACCGCCACGCCCCCAAATTCGCCCCCGCAGGGCAGAGCACCCAGCTGATCGTGGGGGCCACGGCGGACAACGATCTCCACATCCTGCGGTTGACCCAGGGGCTGTATGACCGCTACCGGTTAAAGCGCGTATTTTACTCCGCCTATGTGCCGGTGGTGGAGCATGCCCTGCTGCCCGCCAGCGACGTAAAGCCCCCTCTGCTGCGGGAACACCGGCTGTATCAGGCGGACTGGCTGCTGCGGTTTTACGGTTTCCGGGCCGAAGAGCTGCTGGACGAGGGAAATCCGGATTTTGACCCCCGTGTGGATCCCAAGTGCAGCTGGGCACTGGCCCACCTGGCGTTTTTTCCGGTAGAGGTCAACACGGCGGACTATGAATCGCTGCTGCGGGTCCCCGGCGTGGGCGTCACCTCTGCCCGGCGCATCCTGGCGGCCCGCCGGACCGGTCCCCTCCACATCGACAGTCTGCAAAAACTTGGGGTGGTGATGAAGCGGGCCCAATATTTTCTCACCGCCTCCGGCCGTGTGACAGACGGCCTCCGCTTCACACCAGACAGCCTTTTACAGGGCCTGATCGCGGCAGAGCGCCCTCTGCTGCCCCAGCCGCCCATGCAACAGCTGTCCCTGTTTGATTCCTAAGGAGCTCCCTATGACAGAAATGGTCTACTGCTACGACGGCAGCTTTGAGGGCTTTCTCTGCTGCGTGTTTGACAGCTATGCAAATCACGAAGTCCCCACCGCCATCTGCTGCGATGAGGACTTTGTCCCGGCTCTGTTTGCCACCCGCGCCGTCTCCACCGACCGGGATCATGCGGGCCGGGTGTACCGAAAGGTGGTAAAATGCTCCCCCCATGCGGCGGAGCTGCTGCGAAAGGGCTATCTCACCTGCATACCGGACAAGGAACTGCACCTGTATCATCTTGTCCGCAGGCTTCTGCAAAACGGTTCCGGCTTTTTGCAAAATCTCTCCGATCCTGTCCTGTATCCCGTGGCCAAGGCCGTGCGCCACCTGGAGGGTGAGGCGCACCTTTTAAAGGGATTTACACGCTTTTCCGACCTGGGCGGTGTGCTGGGCGGCGAGATCGAGCCCAAAAACCGGGTTCTGCCCGTTTTGCGGCCTCACTTCTGCGCCCGGTACCAAAACGAGAAGTTCTTTCTCTATGACCGCACACACCATGAGGCCCTCTTTTACGCCGCCGGCAAGGCCGTTATTCGCCCTCTGGCAGATTTTCAAATGGCCCCACCGGATGAGAACGAGGCCGCCTACCGCCTTTTGTGGAAGCGGTTTTACGACACCATCGCCATCAAGGAGCGGTATAACCCCAAGTGCCGGCAGACCCAGATGCCCAAGCGGTACTGGAGCACGATGACAGAATTTCAGAATGAAGACCATTTTAAGGCCCAAAGCTCTCCCGCAGCCGTCGCAGTCCCCGGCGCTCCAGCCGGGATATCTGCACCTGAGAGACCCCAAGTACCCGGGCCGTCCGTTCCTGGGTCAGTCCCTTGAAATAACGGAGCAAAATGGTCATGCGTTCCTTTTCCGGCAGCTGGTCAATGGCCTCCCGCAGGGCGATGCGCTCCACCAGAGCCTCCTCCGGCGCCTCTGTGCCCAGAACCCCCTCCAGTGTCAGCCCGTCGATGGTCTCCTGCTGCAGCGACTCCGGCGCATCGGTAGCCAGGTCGATCTGTGCGATCTCCTCCACCGTCAGCCCGCTGGCCTCAGACAGCTCTGACAATACCGGCTCCCGTCCCAGCTCATGGCGCAGCCGCTCCCGCAGGCTGTAAAGCATTTGAGACTGCTCCCGCAGGCTCCGCCCCACCTTTACCGCGCCGTCGTCCCGCAGAAACCGCCGGATCTCCCCGGCGATCTTGGGCACGGCATAGGTGGAAAAGCATGTGCCGTAATCAAAATCAAAGCCCTGTATGGCCTTTAAAAACCCCAGGCACCCCAGCTGGTACAGGTCGTCCGGGTCCACACCCCGGCCATAGTACCGCCGCACCACGCTCCAGATCAGGCCGTTATTCTCAATCACCGCCTGCTCGCAGGCGTCACGGTCCCCCTCCTGCGCCGCCCGCAGGAGTTCCAGCGCGGCGCTCATTTCACCGCTTTCAGCCGGGGCGCCAGCCGCTTTTTCATCACCACAGTGGTGCCCTTCCCCGGTACAGATCGCACCGTGAGCCTGTCCATAAAGCTCTCCATAATCGTAAAGCCCATACCGCTGCGCTCCTCTCCTCCGGTGGTGAACATGGGCTGCCGGGCCCTGTCCACATCCGGAATGCCCCGACCGTGGTCTTTTACCGTAATCTCCAGCACATTTTCCGGACAAATCCGCACCTTCAGCATCACTTTGCCGATGGAGTCCGGATAGCCGTGGACAATCGCATTGGTCACCGCCTCGCTGACAGCGGTCTTGATATCCTCCAGCTCATTCAGGGTGGGGTCCATCTGCGCTGCAAAACTGGCGGCGGCGGCTCGGGCAAACCCCTCGTTGCTGCTGCGGCTGGGAAATTCCAGCGTGACCTCGTTGGACGCTTTTGTTTTCATTATGTAAACCTCCTTTTCACCGAATCGTCACCAGCCGGCTGATACCGGCGGCGTCCAGAACCCGCCGCGCCTGGGGCGGCACATTGCATACCAGCACGCCCCCGTCCAGCAGCTGCATCTTCTGCTGGGCCCGCAGGATCAGGGCAATGCCGGAGCTGTCCATAAAGGTCACGCCGGCCATGTCCAGCACCAGATTGACCGGCAGAGCGGCGTCCACCGCCAGCTCTATCTCCCGCAGGGCCTCCCGCGCGCCGTGGTGGTCCACCTCTCCGGACAGCTCCAGCAGCAGATTCCGGTCCGCGCTCTTTGTATTGATCTTCATACCTCTCGCCCCTTTTTCATGCTTTGCGTAAAAAACACCGTAAGGCATTCCGCCTTACGGTGATGATATCATGTCCTCTCTTTGGTTTCTGTCGAAACGGTTGATTTCCCCAGGGAAATTTTGCGTTTTTTTCATTTTGGGGGCTTTCCCGGCTTCTTTCGCGGCTTCAGGTCG
>CATNDT010000033.1:0-12722 GCA_950097035.1 uncultured Oscillibacter sp. | reverse complement strand
CCTCCAACTTGGCGATCAGCTCCCGGAATCTGGCGGCCTTTTCCCGCTCCACCTTCACCACCGCCTCCGGTGCACGGGAGACAAACTTCTCGTTAGAGAGCTTCTGCTCCACGATCCGCAGGCCGTTTTGGGCCTTTTCGATCTCCTTTTGAATCCGCTCCAGCTCGGCGGCCACGTCCACCAGCTCGCTCAAAGGCAGATACGCCGTGGCGTTGTGGGTAATCACCGTCACCTGCCCCGCGGTATCGGCGGGGGCGGCGTCCGCAAAGGTCACACCGGAGGCGTAGGCCAACCGCTGGATAAAGTGCAGGCCCTGCCGGTAAATCTCCGGCGTGGCGGTGACCAGCAGCACCTCCGCCTTTTTGCTGGGCGGCACATTCATCTCCGCCCGGCGGGCCCGGATAGCCTTGATGGTGTCCATCACCGCCTCCATGGCGGCTTCCTCCTCCGGGAAGGAGCGATCCGGCCGGTACTCCGGCCACTGAGAGGTCATGATAAACGCCTCTTCGTGGGGCAGGGCCTGATAGATCTCCTCGGTGATGAAGGGCATAAAGGGGTGCAGAAGCTTTAAAAGCTCCACCAGAACATAGCAGAGGACATTCTGGGCCGTCAGTTTGGCGGCCTCGTCCTCACCGTTCAGGCGGGTCTTGGTCAGCTCGATATACCAGTCGCAATAGGTGTCCCACAAAAAGTCATACACCTTGGCGGAGGCCACGCCGATCTCATAGCTGTCCAGATTCTCCGTCGCCTCTTTTATCAGCGTGTTCAGCTTGGAGAGCACCCACTTGTCCTCCCGCTCCAATCTCTCCGCCGCCGGGAGGGCGTATTGGTCAATGGTGAGGTTCATCATCACAAAACGGCTGGCATTCCACACCTTGTTGGCAAAGTTCCGCATAGCCTCGCACTTTTCCGTGTAAAAGCGCATGTCGTTGCCGGGGCTGTTACCGGTGATAAGGTTAAACCGAAGGGCGTCCGCGCCGTATTTCTCCGCCACCTCCAGCGGGTCGATGCCGTTGCCCAGGGACTTGGACATTTTTCTTCCCTTGTCATCCCGGACCAGACCGTGGATCAGCACCGTGTGGAAGGGAATGTTCTTCATCTGCTCACAGCCGGAAAAGATCATCCGGGAGACCCAGAAGAAGATGATGTCATAGCCGGTAACCATGACGGAGGTGGGGTAATAGAAGTCCAGGTCCGCCGTCTTCTCCGGCCACCCCAGGGTGGAGAAGGGCCACAGGGCGGAGGAGAACCAGGTGTCCAGCACGTCCGGGTCACGGGTCAAACGGGTGCTGCCGCACTGTTCGCACCGGGTGGGATCCTCCCGGCTGACGTTGATGTGGCCGCACTCGTCGCAGTACCAGGCGGGGATCTGATGGCCCCACCACAGCTGGCGGGAGATGCACCAGTCGTGGACATTTTCCATCCAGTTCGTGTAGGTTTTGGAAAACCGTTCGGGGACGAATTTCACCTCGCCGTCCCGCACCACCCGCAGGGCCTCCTTCGCCAGGGGCTCCATCTTCACAAACCACTGGGCGGAGATCAGCGGCTCCACATCGTTGTGGCAGCGGTAGCAGGTGCCGACGTTGTGGTTGTAGGGCTCGGTCTTCACCAGATAGCCCTGCTCCTCCAGGTCGCGGACAATGGCCTTGCGGCACGCATAGCGGTCCAGCCCGGAGTAGGGGCCGCCGTTTTCGTTGATTCTGCCGTCATCCCCGATAACGCGGATGATCTCCAGATTGTGCCGCTGGCCCACCTCAAAGTCGTTTGGGTCGTGGGCGGGGGTCATCTTCACCGCACCGGTTCCGAAGCCGATCTCACAGTACTCGTCCCCCACAATGGGAATCTCCCGGTTCATAATGGGCAGTATGCAGGTCTTTCCAATCAGGTGCTTAAACCGCTCGTCCTCCGGGTTCACGGCTACGCCGGTGTCGCCCATCATGGTTTCCGGCCGGGTGGTGGCGACTACCAGGTCGCCGGAGCCGTCGGCCAGAGGATAGCGGATATGCCACAGGTGACCGGGCTTGTCCTGATACTCCACCTCCGCATCGGAGAGGGCGGTGACGCAGTGGGGGCACCAGTTGATAATGCGGCTGCCCTTGTAGATGAGTCCCTTGCCATACAGCTCGCAAAAGGTCTCCCGCACGGCCTTGGAGCAACCCTCGTCCATGGTGAAGCGGGAACGGCTCCAGTCACAGGAGACGCCCATCTTCTTCTGCTGGGCCACGATGCGTCCGCCGTACTCCTCTTTCCACTTCCACACCCTCTGGAGGAACTTTTCACGGCCCAGGTCGTAGCGGGTCAGGCCCTCCTTCGTCCGCAGCTCCTCCTCCACCTTGATCTGGGTGGCGATACCGGCGTGGTCGGTGCCGGGAACCCACAGCGCGGCGTAGCCCTGCATCCGCTTAAAGCGGGTGAGGATATCCTGCAGCGTGCAGTCCAGGGCATGGCCCATGTGGAGCTGGCCTGTTACATTGGGCGGCGGCATCACAATGGAAAATGGCTTTTTGGACCGGTCCGGGTCGCCGTTAAAACAGTTCCCCTTCTCCCACATCTCATAGATGCGGCTCTCCACCTGCTGCGGCTCGTACACCTTGGGAAGTTCTCGTCTCATACGCTGTCTTCTCCTGTCTTTATCAAAATCTTCTGTTTTGCAGAATACGGCTCCCGGCGAAAAAAGAAAACGCCCCGAGCCTTTCGGCTCAGGGCGGATCAGCATCCGCGGTACCACCTGAATTCGGGGGATCACCCCGCACTTACGGGCGCTTTCACGCCGCACCCCGATAACGGAGGGCCGCCGCCGCCGCTTACTCGCTCTTTCAGCCGCGATGCTCCGGGACGACTTCTCCGGCGGCCTCCCGGGAGCTTGCACCGTCCGCTCCCTCTCTTCGCATCCGCCTGCCGGGTACTGCTTCCCATCCACGCAATTTCACTATAAGGGAGTATAATACACCTTGTTTTGATTGTCAAGCCCGCACGTAAAGGTCCTTTTACTGTGTGGGACGTTGACATCTGAAACCGGCTGTGATAGAATGGGCGCCATCGACCGGAATTTGTACTGTAAATTTAAGTGAAAGGGAACATATGATGAACATTGATTATCTGAACAATGATGGGATTGATATTGCAGTCGTTTCCGGTGACGAGATGGTAATTGTAGACACACAGTCGGCTCTGGATCTGGCAATGACTGTAAAACACGAGACAGGTGCGGAGCGGATTGCAATCGACAAAAATGTGATATGCGGGGATTTCTTCATCCTCCGTACAGGGATGGCGGGCGAGATTCTCCAAAAGTTTATAAACTATCGTGTAAAGGCCGCTATTTACGGAGATTACTCCCAATATATCAGCAAACCTCTGAGAGATTTTATATATGAGTCAAATCATGGAAAAGATTTTTTCTTTGTGCCGACAAAGGAAGAGGCTGTACAGAAATTGACAAAGGTGCCGTAGCAGGCGTATACAAATTCCAGTTGACCGGGCAGTTATCCGCGGCGGATAACTGCCCCTTTTAGTTTTTTTGGCAAAGAGCCCGGAAAGCCAAAGATCAGCAGCACAACAGGTAGCACAAGGGATCTTCTGCCCGTCAGCTCAGGCGCAAAATCTCCTTTTTCAGCCGGGAGATGATCCGCTTTTCAAGCCTTGAGATATAGCTTTGGGAAATCCCCAGCTGGTCCGCCACCTCCTTCTGGGTCTGCTCCCGGCCGCCGCCAAGGCCAAACCGCAGCGTAATAATCTGCTTTTCCCGCGGGGAGAGAACGTTGATCGCCGCAGCCAGCAAGCTCCGCTCCACATCCTCCTCAATGGGGCGCATCACGGTGTCCTCCTCTGTCCCCAGCACGTCTGACAGCAGCAGCTCGTTGCCGTCCCAGTCTGTGTTCAGTGGCTCGTCAAAGGAGACCTCGCCCTTCCGGCTGGCGTTTTTCCGCAGGTACATCAAAATCTCGTTTTCAATACACCGGGATGCATACGTGGCCAGCTTGATATTCTTGTCCGCCCGATAGGTCCCCACCGCCTTGATGAGGCCGATGGTACCAATGGAGATCAGGTCTTCAATATTGACGCCCGTGTTTTCAAACCGCCGGGCAATGTACACCACCAGCCGCAGATTATGTTCAATCAGTTCCTTCCGGGCCTCCTCGTCCTCCAACCGGGTCACAAGTTCCGCCTCCCGCTCCCGGCTGAGGGGAGGCGGCAGCGTATCGCTGCCGCCAATATAGTGGATCTCGCCCTCCGGCAGCAGGCCCAGCCATGCCAGCAGCCGCTGCAGCCCTTTCCGCAACGTTTCCATAATCTCCTCCTTTTTTAGTCCTGCCGCCCCAGAGGGCCGTGTATCCGTTCCCCAGCACCGTAGACGACAGCGCTGCTGTCAGACCTGGGTACCGCGTCCCCCCGATTTCCGCCCAATCGGTGCGCACCGCCAGCAGCAAGCCCGCTGTCCCCACCGCGCGATAGGGGATCAGGCAGGGCCGCAGCGCCGGCGCGGCCTGGCGGAGAGGCTCCAGAACATCGGCCGGAACCCGCAGCCGCTCCGGCGTTACAAGCCCTCTGACCCCAGGCGGCAGCACGCTCTCCAGCACGCCGGGGGCCACCACCAGCACCGCCTCTCCGCTCCCCGGCTCCAGCAGGGCGTTTCCCGTGTCCCACAGGGCCGTCAGATCTGCAGTGCGGCCCCCAACGCACAGCCTCACCGGCAGCAGCTTGCCCTCCAGGCCGTGTTTTGCGGAGGCCCGAAATACCACCGCCAGCAGCACATAGGCTGCCGCCGCCGCGGCCAGGAGCACACGGGCGTCCACATTGGTGTAAAAAACGCCGTTCACCACCGGCACACCGCCGCCGACCAGCAGCCCCAGCCCCAGCACACACCCCGCCATGGCGCTGGACACGGCAAAAAGCAGCAGTGTCAGCCGTAAAAACCGCGCTTCGCCGCCAAACGCCGCCAGCGCCATCAGCACACCCACAGCCAGTTTCACCGGCGTGGCCGAGAGAAACCCACACCCGGGCAGAAACACCGCCACAGCATAGGCTCCGCCCGCCAGCGCCGCCAATATGTATCGTCTCCGCCTGAGCGGAACACCCGCCAGACGCCCGGTAGACAACACCAACAGATAATCCATCAGGGCGTTGAGCACAAACACACTGTCCACATACACCACCGTCACGGCGCTCTCCCCCTCTCGTCCCATATTATAGGGCAGGCCTCCTGTAAAAGAGGTCGGAAAATGGGAGGACCGTTGACAATCCGGACAGCGGGGCATTACAATGGTCTTGGAAATTTTACGGTGAGAGGAGATTTTCACGATGTTGTCTCAAATGAGAACAGAGGAACTGGTATCCCTGACCCGGGACCTGGTGTCCCAACAGAGCGAATCCGGCTGTGAGACCGGCGCCGCCGCCGTGCTGAAGCAATACATGCTGGCCCATGGCTTTGACGGTGTGACCACAGACGGCTATGGCAGCGTTATTGGAAAAATCACCGGAAACCGGCCCGGCCCCAGGGTGCTGTTCGACGGACATCTAGACACCGTTCCCGTGGCCAATCCTGCCGCCTGGACCCACGACCCCTATGGCTGTGAGATTGTGGACGGCCGGATGTATGGCCGGGGCACGTCGGACATGAAGGGCGCTGTGGCGGCCTTTACCGCTGCCGCCGGCTTTTTTGCCCAGGACCGGCAGCGGGACTTTCCCGGAGAGATCTGTATCGCGGGCACCGTTCACGAGGAGTGCTTTGAGGGGGTTGCCGCCCGCAGTGTCAGCCAGCTGGTCCGCCCGGACTACGTAGTCATCGGCGAGGCGTCCCTCTGCAATCTGAAAATTGGTCAGCGGGGCCGGGCAGAGATCGTGGTGGAGACCTTTGGCACGCCCGCCCACTCCGCCAATCCGGACAAGGGCGTAAACGCGGTGTACGCCATGTGCAGGGTGGTGGACGCCATCCGTCGTCTTCCCTGCACGGAGCACCCGGTTTTGGGCCGGGGCATTCTGGAGCTGACGGACATAAAGTCCGCCCCCTATCCCGGCGCTTCAGTGGTGCCCTCCTGCTGCCGGGCCACCTATGACCGCCGCCTGCTGGTGGGTGAGACAAAGGAGAGCGTCCTAGCCCCCATCCAGGCATTGCTGGATGAACTCACGGCGGCGGACCCCACCCTCCGGGCAAAGGTATCCTTCGCCGCCGGGGAGGCTCCCTGCTACACCGGCGAAACCATCCAGAGCGAGCGCTTCTTCCCAGCCTGGCTCTACAGCGAGCAGGACGGCTTTGTCCAGGATATTCTGGCGGAGCTGCGGGCCGCGGGCTGTGAGGCAGCGGCCACCCACTACAGCTTTTGCACCAACGGCAGCCACTACGCCGGGGAGGCTGGCATCCCCACCGTGGGCCTGGGCCCCTCGCCGGAAAACCTGGCTCACACCGACGACGAGTACATCGAGCTGGAGCAGCTGACCTTGGCCTGCGAGCGCTACCAGGCCGTAATGCGGGCGCTGTTAAAATAAGCCGCTTCAAAGGTGAGACACAGGGATATCCCCCCTGCCGTCGATCCCCCCTTCTTTGACAAAAAAGCTGCGGAGCCTGTCAATATGACAGACCCCGCGGCTTTTTCTCACAGCACGTTCTGCGTTCTCTTATGCAGTGCCCGGCATTTTCAGCAGCCGCAACTGTTGCAGCCGCCGCAGCCATCCTCAGAGCAGATGATGCTGGGCTCGCCGCTGGTCATGGTCACGCCATAGCGGATAGGTACGGACACGCAGACCTGCTGCTTAAATGTCAGCGTACAGCTGCTGCCGGCGCAGTCTGTGGTACAGGTGACACAGGGATTGCCCTGGCAGGTAACCGTGGGCGTGCCCATCACGGCAGTGGGATTCAGCGTCAGGGGTGCGGCGATGTCCACGCACTGGGTGGCAACTTTATTACAGCCGCTGGGAGGACAGGACTCCTCCGGCGGATAGGGCTGGATCGGCGTATGCTCATAGGCTTCGTTGATTCGCAAAGAAGCTCCCTCATTTCCTGGAGATTGTGTCCGGCCAACGCCGGATACACCCCATTCTATGCGGCAGGTATCCTCTGTGTCTCTGAAATTCTGGTCACGGGCCTTTGCAAATCCATTCCAGTTGTGTTATAATTTTGCTAAAAAAAGAGTGGGAGCCGCCAGAGGCGGCTTTTTGTGCGGAAAGAGGATAGATATGGACGAAAAGCGGGAGCAAAAATTCCACCAGATGACGGAGACTCCGGTCAGCCGCCTGATCTGCCGCCTGGCGGCCCCCTGTATCATCAGTATGCTGGTCACCGCCTTTTACAACATGGCAGATACCTTTTTTGTGGGCATGCTGAAGAGCAACAGCGCCACCGGCGCCATCGGCGTGGTGTTCTCCCTGATGGCTATCATTCAGGCCGTGGGCTTTTTCTTTGGCCACGGCAGCGGCAATTTTATCTCCCGGGAACTGGGCCGGCAGAATTTTGAGGAGGCCTCCAACATGGCGGCCACCGGCTTTTTCGCCGCTATGGCGGCTGGGGCGGTCATCTGCATTCTGGGCCGCATATTTCTGGAACCTCTGTCCCTGCTGCTGGGCTCCACACCCACCATCCTGCCCTATACCAAGGCCTATCTTCAGGTCATTCTTCTGGGCGCACCGTGGATGATGGCCTCCCTGGTGCTGAACAATCAGCTGCGCTTTCAGGGCAGCGCCGCCTATGCCATGGTGGGCATTTCCAGCGGCGCGGTGCTGAATATCGGCCTGGACCCGCTGCTGATCTTCGTCTTTGATCTGGGAATCGCCGGGGCGGCCTGGGCCACCATCATCAGCCAGTTCGTCAGCTTCTGCCTGCTGCTGATCGGCTGCTCCCGGGGCGGCAACCTGCACATCCACATCTCCCGTGTCCAGCTGAAATGGTCCTACTACGACATGATTATCCGGGGCGGTCTTCCCTCTCTGGCCCGGCAGGGCCTCGCCAGCGTGGCCACCATCTGCCTCAACCGGGCCATCCGGCCCTATGGGGACGCGGCCATTGCGGCCATGGGTGTGGTGCAGCGCATCGCCATGTTCGGCGGCTCCGCCATGATCGGTTTTGGACAGGGCTTTCAGCCGGTTTGCGGTTTTAATTACGGCGCAAAGCTCTATCAGCGGGTAAAGGATGGATTCTGGTTCTGCGTAAAATCCTCCACCGTGTTTCTGCTGGCCATCAGTGCCCTGGGTTTTGTCTTCGCGCCGCAGCTGATCGCCCTCTTCCGGGACGACCCGGAGGTCATCGCCTGCGGCACCGCCGCGCTGCGGTTTCAGTGCGCTACTTTTTTCACCACCGGCTGGACAGTTATGAGCAACATGATGCTCCAGACGATCGGCAAAACCGGCCCCGCCACTTTCATGGCCATGGCCCGCCAGGGCATCTTCTTTATCCCCCTGATCTACCTCCTCTCCCACTGTTTTGGCCTCCTGGGCGTGCAGGTCACCCAGTCGGTCTGCGACTGTCTGGCCTTTCTCTGCGCCATCCCCCTCTCCCGGCGGGCCCTGCGGGAGATGGTTTGAATCCCGCCTCTTTTACGCAAACGTTTTAGTAATATATCGTGAAAACGCACATGATATCTCTGTTTTCTTGTGCTGAATATGGAATCTCACGCTCCACTATTGACTTTTTCAGCAAGATATTCCATAATAACCTCGTTCCCAATCAAGATGTGGAATATTTTCTTTCCACACAGCGGAAAACGTTTGCGTTTATTCCCTGTCCCGTGGCACACTTACCTTCATGAATGGGGACCCCTGCCTGCGGCTCTGTGGAAGCAAACCTCCCTGCGGCGCAGGGGCCCCACCTCCCTGTTTCTCCCTTTTCTTCCCGCGTGCAGATTTGCGCGTTTGTTTCTCCTTTCCTTTTTTTGGATACACGGTCCGTGCTTTGGCAGAGGCATGGACCGTGTATCCTTTTCGCTTTTTGTCACCATTTTGTTACTTTCTCGATTCCACAACGCAGGATTTTCCTGTCCCATCCTGTCCGTTTTCGCCGAAAGTGGGGCTCAACATGCTGTTTTAGCGCCAAAACCTTGACAAAAGTGGGTGGCAAGTGTATACTAAGGGCAGTTTCCTAACCGGTAACAAAAGTTACAACCTGTTTTCTTCTTTTTCGGAGCATCCCGGTCGGGAACCTTTTTCAGGAGGTATGATTGTGAGAACACAGACCTTGCGGAAAAAACTGTATGAATTTTGGAGATGCAGCGGCATCAACATCTTTACGGCGGCCATCATCCTGTGCGCCGCGCTGGCTCTCACCAACCGGGCCGGCGCCATCTATATCGTAAATGGCGTAGAGGATTCCGCCATCGTGCTGGACGGAACCGGAGAGGACCCCAATCTCTCCAACAAGCTGATCTACACGGCCAACGGCACCAAAGGCTACGATGTGTTTCTGCGGGCCAGGCAGTCCGTCACCGTGCACTACAACGGCGAGACCATCACTGTTCGCTCCCGTAAGGAACCCATCACCCAGCTGCTGAAACGGCTGGATATCCTGCCCAGTCCCCTGGAGATGGTGGGCGTTGATTTTTCTGAAAGCGGCGTGGAGTTAACGGTATCCTCCGAGCTTTCATATTACGAGCATGTGGTGGAGGAAGTGGCCTGCGAGACTGTGCGGGTGGCAAACCCAAAGCTGGAAAAGGGCACGGAAAACGTGGTGCAGGAGGGGTCGGACGGCATCCGTAGCTCTATCTATGAGGTCGTCTGGTCCAACGGATCTGAGATCGCCCGCCAGTTTGTAGAGGAGCTGGACAGCACCGCCGTGGACAAGATCGTGGAGTACGGCACCGCCGAGCCCGTTCAGGAGGCTCCCGCCACCTTCCCTGCCAATGATTCCCCAATTGTCAACGTCTCTACCAATGCGGACGGCAGCGGTGTGCTGACGTTGGCCTCCGGTGAAAAGCTGAACTTCTCCAGCGCCAAAAGTATGACCGCCACCGCCTACACCGCCGGCCACGGCGGCGCCGACTACTACACCGCAACCGGCACCACCGTGCGGGTGGGCACCGTTGCTGTGGACAAAAAAGTCATCCCTCTTGGGACGAAGATGTATATCGTCACAAACGACGGCATTGTATACGGCGCCTCCGTAGCCGAGGACACCGGTGTGCGGGGCAATAAGGTGGACCTGTATTTTAACACATACGAGGAGTGCATTAACTTTGGCCGGCGCAGCTGTACAGTCTATATTCTGACATGACCGGCCTGCCGCCGCAAACCCATACAGTTTTTTCGCCCCGGCGCACCTGGTGTGCGCCGGGGCGTTTTTCCGCCTGTGACCTCTATTTACAGCGTTTGCAGAAGGGGCGGAAGCTGCGCCAGGGCTTTGATCTCACAGTCCGGAAGAATGTCCGGACGGGCGGGCTTGCCATGGGGATTAAACCAGCAGGTCCGCAGTCCTGCGTTGATTCCGCCCCGGATATCAGAGGTCAGGCTGTCGCCCACCATGAGGGCGGTCTCTTTGGAAAAGCCTGGAATCACCGCAAAGCACCGCTCAAAAAACGCCGGACTGGGTTTGTCCGCCCCCATCCTCTCCGAGACAAAGATCCCACGAAAATACCGGGCGATGCCGGCGCTCTCAAGCCGCCTGCTCTGCACGGCGGCAGTGCCGTTGGAGGCCAGATACAGATCGTATCCGGAAAACAGCTCCTCCAGCAGTTCCTCCGCACCTGGGATAAACCAGTGCCCCTCCGCCAGATATTCCTCATATCGCTCACAGGTCTCCCGAGCGCAGCGGCGCAGCCCCAGCTCTTCAAAGAGAATGTCAAACCTGCCTACCAGAACCTGATCCCTCGTCAGCTTCTTTTCCTCCAGCAGCTCCCACTGGGCGGTGTTGATGGTATGATAGCGGGCCAGCACCGCGTTATCTGCCGGAACGTCCATCTCCGCCAGCGCTTTTCGCAGCGCCTCGGCCTCGGCCCGGGTAAAGTCCAGGAGCGTGTCGTCCAGATCCAGAAAAATCGTTTTCACCATATGCAGCCTCTCTCCCCACCGTTGTTTTACCACACCAGTATACCAGACCCGCCGCGGCCGGTCAACAAATGTCCTCTTTGCAAAGCGGAGTTTTTCTGCTATACTTGGGTATCATAATATCACCTTCCGAAAGGCGGCGCTCTCATGAATCTCTGCGATCAAACCGATATCCGCGCACTGCTGGCGCGGCACAGCTTCCGCTTCTCCAAATCCATGGGGCAGAATTTTCTAATTGACCCGACTGTCCCGGCGGACATCGCCGCGGCCTCTCTGGCGAACAAATCCTGCGGCGTTTTGGAAATTGGACCGGGTATCGGCCCCCTGACGGCGGAACTGGCAAAGCGGGCCGGAAAGGTGGTCTCCGTAGAGCTGGACCGGAGCCTGCTGCCTATTCTGGCGGAGACCATGGCCCCTTACCCCAACGTGGAGATCATATCCGGAGATGTGATGAAACTGGACCTGAACGCCCTGGCTGCGGAGAAGCTCCAGGGGCTCACGCCCATTGTCTGCGCCAATCTGCCCTATAACATCACCTCCCCTGTGTTGGCAAAGCTGGCGCAGACGCCCTGTTTCCGGTCCCTGACGGTGCTAATCCAAAAGGAGGTGGCCCAGCGGCTGTCCGCGCCCCAGGGCTCCTCTGAGGGCGGCGCGTTCTCTCTGTTTTTACAGTACCACATGGAGACGGAGCTGCTGTTTAAAGTGCCCCGGGAGAAATTTCTCCCCGCCCCCAGGGTGGACTCCGCCGTACTGCGGTGTGTCCGGCGGACCCGGCCCGCCGTGGAGACCACCGATGAGGCGTTTTTTTTCAAGGTGCTGCGGGGCGCCTTTCTGCTGCGGCGAAAGACACTGGTCAACAGCCTCTCCGCCGCCCTGCCCGGAAGGGACAAGGCAGAGCTCCAATCCGCCATTGCAGGCTGCGGACTGCCCCCCGCCGTGCGGGGAGAGTGTCTGACCCTTCAGGACTTTGCGGCGCTGACGGAAGCTCTCCGGGAAAATTCCGGTATTTAATCGTTTTCGCCCTTGCATTTTAATGGAAACTGCGATATGATATAGTCTAATCAACGCACTTTTCAAAACACAAAAACCATTTCATCAGGAGGAGTTTTTATGTCTACGAAAGCCTATTACCCCAGAACAGAGATCGGACCTGGAAAAGTCGGTTTTTCCAAGACCCGCTCCATTATTGAAGCGCCTTTTTACGGCAACAACGTGGTGAAGATCAATTCCCTGCGGGAAGCCTATGATATGGCCAAGAACTCCCCCGGCACCGTTGTCACCGACATGCCCGTATACCGGGGCGAGGAGTTTGGCCTGGAGCCCGACGCCAAGGTGCTGCTGTTTAACGACGGCTCTATTACCGGCCGTTACGCCGCCGCCCGGCGCATCACCGGCAAGCCCAATGTGAATACTGCCGAGCTTGACAAAATTGTGATGGACGCCGTGTATGACAGCCGCTGGAAGACCATGTACCACGCCGAGGTCTTCATCGGTCTGGATCCCGAGTTTATGGTCAAGGCGCACCTGCTGATTCCCGAGGGCGAGGAGAACCTGCTGTACAACTGGATGCTGAACTTCCAGTACCAGTCCGACGAGTACGTCAAGATGTACAAGAAATCCAAGCCCGTGGGCGACGGTAAGGAGCCCGATATCTATATCTTCTCCGATCCCCAGTGGACCGGCGCGCCGGGCCGGGAGGACATCTGCGATCCCAAGTGCCTGTGCTACTTCAACACCGACACCAACTGCGCCGCCAT
>CATNDT010000032.1 GCA_950097035.1 uncultured Oscillibacter sp. | reverse complement strand
TGGCGGCGCGGACGGCGGGGCGGGCCCCCTGGGTCATCAGCTGAATGCACTGGGCGGCGGAGTCCGCCCGCTGGTCAAACTGCCCCGGCAGGGGCTCCACCGCAAAGGCGGCGCAGTTTTCAAAGGGCAGGGCGGCGGAAACGTCGTCCACCTGGGGCTCTGCGAATACCGTGCGGACGGCCCGCCGGAACGTATCCTCCGCAAGGCCCTCCACGTCGTAGCGGTTGACAAGCCGCACTCCTGTGAGGGTCCGGATGCCCAGCACAGTCTGGAGCTCGTTTAAAAGGGCCGCGGCCTCCTGCCGCAGAGCGGGCTTTTTTTCCACATAAATACGGCGTACCATTCAGTTTCCCTCCAGGGCGGACAGGGCCCGCCTGCCGATGTCACGGCGGAGGTATTTGCCCGCAAAGTCGATGGTTCCGGCGGCGCTGTAGGCGTTTGCCAGTGCCTCTTTCAAAGTGGCGGCCGTGGCGGTGACGCCCAGGACCCGGCCTCCGCTGGTGACCAGCTTTCCCTCTGCCAGCCTGTCCCCGGCGTGAAAGACGGTGACGCCCGCAGGCAGCTCGTTGGGAAGGGAGATCTCCCGGCCCTTCTCATAGCTGCCGGGGTAGCCGCCGGAGGCCAGAATGACGCAGGCGGCGGCGCCCTCGGCCCACTCCACATCCAGTGCGTCCAGAGAGCCCGCCTCCACGGCCTGCATAACGGTGAGCAGGTCGGTTTTCAGCAGGGGGAGCACCACCTGGGTCTCCGGGTCGCCGAAACGGCAGTTGTACTCAATGACCCTGGGTCCGTCGGGCGTGAGCATCAGGCCAAAGTAGAGGCAGCCCCTGAAGGGGCAGCCCTCCGCCCGCATGGCGGCCAGGGTGGGCAGGAAGATGGTCTCCATGCACTGGGCCGCGATTTCCGGGGTGTAGAAGGGGTTGGGGGCCACGGTGCCCATGCCGCCGGTGTTGGGGCCGGCGTCGCCGTCCCCGGCCCGCTTATGGTCCATGGAGGAGACCATGGGCGCGATGGCCGTCCCGTCGGTAAAGGCAAGGACGCTGACCTCCGGCCCGGTGAGAAACTCCTCAATCACAATCTCGCTGCCCGCGTCGCCAAAGGTCCGGTCCTCCATCATGGATTTTACGGCGGCCTCGGCCTCGGCCAGGGTCTGGGGAATCAGCACGCCCTTGCCCAGGGCCAGCCCGTCGGCCTTGACGACGATGGGGAAGGAGACGCCGCCGCGGAGATACGCCAGGGCCCCGGCGGGGTCGTGGAAGACTTCGTAGCGGGCGGTGGGGATGCCGTATTTTTTCATCAGGTTCTTGGCAAAGACCTTGCTGGACTCGATGCGGGCGGCCTTTGCGTCCGGGCCGAAGCAGGGGATGCCGGCTGCGTGGAGCCGGTCCACACAGCCCAGGGCCAGCGGGTCGTCCGGGGCCACCACGGCGAAATCGACCCTGTGGGAGACGGCGAATTCCACAATAGCGTCGATGTCCTTTGCCCCGATTTCCGGCACACACACCGCGTCGGCGGCGATGCCGCCGTTGCCGGGAAGGGCGTATATGGTCCGGACGGCGGGATTTTCCTTCAGCTTTTTGATGATGGCGTGCTCGCGGCCTCCGCCGCCGACTACGAGTAAATTCATTCTGCTGCCCTCCTGCACGCTCAGTGGTGGAACAGCCGCATGCCGGTAAAGCACATGGTCATGCCGTATTTGTCGGCGGTTTCGATCACATGGTCGTCCCGGATGCTGCCGCCAGGCTGGACAATGTACTGCACGCCGCTCTTTCTGGCCCGCTCCACATTGTCGCCAAAGGGGAAGAAGGCGTCTGAGCCGCAGGTGACGCCGGCAAGGCGGGCGATCCAGGCCTTTTTCTCCTCTGCCGTCAGGGGGCGGGGCCGCTCCGTAAAGACGCGCTGCCACGCGCCCTCCGCCAGCAGATCCTCCCACTCCTCGGAGAGGTAGACGTCGATGGCGTTGTCCCGGTCCGGGCGGCGAATATGCTCTAAAAACGGCAGTTCCAGCACCTGGGGGTGCTGCCGCAGCCACCAGTTGTCCGCCTTGTTTCCGGCAAGGCGGGTGCAGTGGATACGGCTCTGCTGGCCCGCGCCCACGCCGATGGCCTGGCCGCCCTTCACATAGCACACGGAGTTGGACTGGGTGTATTTCAGGGTGATGAGGGCGACGGTCATGTCGATCTTCGCCTGGTCCGGCAGGGCGCGGTTTTTGGTCACGATGTTGGTGAGGAGGGTCTCGTCGATTTTGTACTCGTTCCGTCCCTGCTGGAAGGTGACGCCGAACACATCCTTGTACTCCTGGGGGGCGGGGATGTAGTCCGGGTCGATCTGTACAATGTTATAGTTGCCCTTTTTCTTGGTTTTTAAAATTTCCAGGGCCTCGTCGGTGTAGCCGGGGGCGATGATCCCGTCGGACACCTCCGCTTTCAGATACCGGGCGGTGTCCCCGTCGCACACGTCGGAGAGGGCCGCCCAGTCGCCGTAAGAGCAGAGGCGGTCCGCCCCCCGGGCCCGGATATAGGCGCAGGCCACGGGGGAGAGGGGCTCCGTCCCCTCCACAAAGCAGATCTTCCGCTCCGTCTCGCCCAGGGGCAGCCCCACGGCGGCGCCGGCGGGGGATACGTGTTTAAAGCTGGCGGCGGCGGGCAGGCCGGTGGCCGCTTTCAGCTCTTTTGCCAGCTGCCAGGCGTTGAGGGCGTCTAAAAAGTTGATATAGCCCGGTTTGCCGTTTAAAACGGCGATGGGCAGTTCGCCGCCCTCGCGCATGAAGATGCGGGAGGGCTTTTGGTTGGGGTTGCAGCCGTATTTCAGTTCCAGCTCGGTCATGGGCACAACGCCTCCTTATCTCGTTTGTTCCGGCAGGGGCGCCTCATCCGCCTCTGCCAGTTGTTTGCAGAGCATTTCCGTGGCCTGTGGCAGCAGCACCCACTCCGCCTGCTCCATCACCCGGCGCTGCAGCGTCTCCGCCGTGTCCTCCGGCAGGACTTCCACGGCCTTTTGCAGCAGGATGCGTCCGCCGTCCGGAATCTCGTTTACCAGGTGCACGGTGGCGCCGGTAATTTTAACGCCCCGCTCCAGCGCCGCCTCGTGGACCCGCAGTCCATAGTAGCCCCTGCCGCAGAGGGCGGGGATCAGGGAGGGATGGACGTTGAGGATACGGTCCGGCCAGCGCTTTACAAAGTCCTCGGAGAGGATGGACAAAAAGCCCGCCAGCACGATGATGTCCGCGCGGTAGGCCGCCAGCTTGATGGAGAGGGCGGTTTCAAAGGCCTCCTGGCTCATGGCTCTGCGGCAGACCACCGTGGCGGCCACGCCGTGGCTTTTGGCCCGCTCCAGGGCGTAAGCACCCTCCCGGCTGGCGCACACCAGCACGATCTCCCCGTGGGGGATCTCCCCCCGCTCCTGGGCATTTAAAAGGGCCTCCAGATTGGTTCCGCCGCCGGAGACCAGCACGGCGATTCTCATTTTGTTCATAGTGACGTAAACTCCACGCCGTGGGCGGAGGGGACGACGGAGCCCACCGCGGCCGCGCCCGTCTCGCCGGCCTCCGCCAGGATTTTCAGGGCTCGTTCCGCCTGATTTTCGGGCACCGCCAGCACCATGCCCAGCCCCATGTTGAAGGTGTTGAACATGTCGTGGCCGGAGATGTTGCCCCGCTGCTGGATCAGGTCAAAGATCGGCTGCTTCGGAATGGCGCTTTGCAGGATGCGTGCGCCAAGCCCCTTTGGCAGCATGCGGGGGATATTCTCGAAAAAGCCGCCGCCGGTGATGTGGCTGGCGCCGTGGAGGTCCACGCCGCCGTCCAGCAGGGCCCGGACGGCCTTCACATAGATTTTGGTGGGGGCCAGCAGCATCTCGCCAAGGCTCCTGCCGCCAAGGGCCTCCACCGGGCCGGTGAGGTCGGCGTGCTCGATGTCAAAGACCTTCCGCACCAGGGAGAAGCCGTTGGAGTGGACGCCGGAGGAGGGGAGGCCGATGAGTGCGTCTCCCGCGGCGGTCCGGCTGCCGTCGATGATGTTGGGCCTGTCCGCCACGCCCACGGCAAAGCCGGCGATGTCGTAGTCCTCCGGAGCCATCACGCCGGGGTGCTCGGCGGTCTCGCCGCCGATGAGGGCGCAGCCCGCCTGCACGCAGCCCTCCGCCACGCCGGAGACGATGGCGGCCACCTTTTCCGGCTCGTTTTTGCCGATGGCGATGTAGTCCAGAAAGAAGAGGGGGGCGGCCCCGCAGCAGATGATGTCGTTGACGCACATGGCCACGCAGTCCACGCCGATAGTGTCGTGCCGCTCCAGCAGCTGGGCAAGGCGCAGCTTGGTGCCTACGCCGTCGGTGCCGGAGACCAGCACCGGCTCCCGTATGCCGGCGAGATTCGGGGCAAAGAGCCCGCCAAAGCCGCCGATGCCGGAGACTACGCCCGGGATCATGGTGCGGGCCACGTGCTCCTTCATGAGCTGCACGCCTTTATATCCGGCCTCGATGTCAACACCGGCGGCGGCATAGGCGGCGGAGTGAGAGTTTTCCATGAAAAGACCTCCGATTTGAATTTGATGGTGGGGCCGCGGCCAGCCGCTTTACTCCCTCCCGGTCCAGCAGTAGGTGCAGATCTTGCTGCGGTCGATGCCGATGGCCTCCAGCAGGCCGTCCAGGGACTGGTAGCCCAGGGAGTCAAACCCCATCTCCTGGCAGATGGCTTTCAGCATGCACTGGCCCCGCTCTGTGGAGGCGTCGGCGTACTCGTCCAGGTGCTGCTGCCCCTCGTCGCCCTCCAGGGCCTGAACGGTCCTGCGGGAGAGAAGCTCCATGTCGGAATTGCTGCGGGAGAAGTTCAGGTATTTGCAGCCGTACATCACCGGCGGGCAGGCGGAGCGCATGTGCACCTCCTCCGCCCCGGCGCCGTAGAGAAAATCCACCGTTTCCCGCAGCTGGGTGCCCCGGACGATGGAGTCGTCCACAAAGAGGAGCTTTTTGCCCTCAATCAGCTCCGGAACCGGGATCTGTTTCATCTTGGCCACCTGGTTGCGCACGTTCTGGCTGGCGGGCATAAAGGAGCGGGGCCAGGTGGGGGTGTATTTCACAAAGGGGCGGGCAAAGGGCTTTCCGCTGCGGTTGGAAAAGCCGATGGCGTGGGGCACGCCGGAGTCCGGCACGCCCGCGACATAGTCCACCTTGGGCAGCTTTCCCCGCTGCACCTCGTCCCGGGCCATGATCTCGCCGTTGCGGTAGCGCATGACCTCCACGTTCACGCCCTCGTAGTTGGAGTTGGGGTAGCCGTAGTAGGTCCACAAAAAGGCGCAGATTCGCATCTCCTCTCCGGGAGGGGAGAGGGTCTCCCAGCCGTTTGCGGTGATGCGGACGATCTCCTGGGGGCCCAGCTCATAGGCATCCCGATAGCCCAGCTTGTGGTAGGCGAAGGACTCGAAGGAGACGCAGCAGCCGTCGCCGCTCTGGCCGATGAGCACGGGCAGGCGGCCCAGGCGGTCCCGGGCGGCGATGATGCCGTCGGGCGTGAGAATGAGCATGGTCATGGAGCCCTGAATCTGCTCCTGGGCATAGCGGATGCCGGAGACCAGATCGTCCTTCTGGTTGATGAGGGAGGCCACCAGCTCCGTGGCGTTGACCTTGCCGGAGCTCATGGCCATAAACTGGTGGCCGTGGTCGGAAAAGTACCGCTCCACCAGCTCGTCGGCGTTTTGGACGATACCCACGGTGGAGATGGCGTACAGCCCCAGATGGGACCGCACCAGCAGGGGCTGGGGGTCTGTGTCGCTGATGCAGCCGATGCCGGCGCAGCCGCGAAAGGCGGCCAGGTCCTTTTCAAACTTGGTGCGGAAGGGCGTGTTTTCGATGTTGTGGATCTGCCGCTGGAAGCCCTCTTCCCGGTCATAAACGGCCATGCCGCCCCGGCGGGTGCCCAGGTGGGAGTGGTAGTCGGTGCCAAAAAACACGTCCAGCACCGCATCGCGCTGGGCGATGGCGCCAAAGAATCCGCCCATATCAGAGCGCCTCCGTCATGCGGCGCATCACCTCGGCATAGGCCTCCTCCACCCCGCCAAGATCCCGGCGGAAGCGGTCCTTGTCCAGCTTTTCGTGGGTCTTGCTGTCCCACAGGCGGCAGGTATCGGGGCTGATCTCATCGGCCAGAACGACGGTTCCGTCCGCCAGGCGGCCAAACTCCAGCTTGAAGTCCACCAGCGTTACGCCGCACTGGTTCCAAAAGGCCTTGAGCTGGTCGTTTACGGCGAAGGCGTATTTTTTAATGGTCTCGATCTCCTCCGGCGTCGCCAGCTTCAGGGCCAGGGCGTGAGAGGTGTTCAGCAGGGGGTCGTCCAATTCGTCGCACTTATAGGAAAATTCGATGGTGGGCGCGTCGAACACGATGCCCTCCTCCACGCCGTAGCGCTTGGCGAAGGAACCGGCGGAGATGTTGCGGATGATGACCTCCAGCGGCACGATAGAGACCTTTTTCACCACTGTCTCCCGCTCGCTCAGCTCCTGCACAAAGTGGGTGGGGATGCCGGCCTTTTCCATCCGGGCCATGAGACGGTTGGTCATCTGGTTGTTGATGACGCCCTTGCCCGCGATGGCGCCGCGCTTTGCGCCGTTAAAGGCGGTGGCGTCGTCCTTATAGTCCACGATCACAAGGTTGGGGTCGTCGGTGGCGTAGACCTTTTTGGCCTTGCCCTCATACAGCTGCTCTCTCTTTTCCATAACAAGAACCTCCTTTTGTTCTCTCCCGGGGTGTTTTTCGGATGGCCGGGCGGTTTGCCTTAATTTTTTGCCAGCTCCGCCTGAAGCTTTTGCTCTTTTTCCGCGATCTGGGCCGCCATCTCCGCCCGGGCGGCGTCCAGCCTGGCGGCAAGACCCTCGTCGGTCACGGCCAGGATCTGGGCCGCCAGCACAGCGGCGTTTTTGGCTCCGTCCACGGCCACGGTGGCCACCGGAATGCCGCCTGGCATCTGCACGGTGGAGAGAAGCGCGTCCAGCCCGTCCATGGCGCCCCCCCTCATGGGGATGCCAATAACGGGCAGAGTGGTGTTGGCGGCAAAGGCCCCCGCCAGATGGGCGGCCATGCCGGCGGCGCAGATGATGGCCCCGAAACCGCTGTCGCGGGCATTTTTCGCAAATGCGGCGGCGGTGTCAGGGGTGCGGTGGGCGCTCATGATGTGGGCCTCGTAGGGGATGCCGAAAGCCTCCAGCTGGGCGCAGGCGCCCCTGACCTGGGGCCAGTCGGAATCGGAGCCCATAATAACGGCGACTTTTTTTGACATAGAATCAGATACTCCCTTTCATGCCGTGTTCTCACAGCTTTTTTCGCATGACGGCGTGCCGGAAATACCCGTCCACAAAATACTCCATAGAGCAGAACACCGGGTTGCCGTCGATGTCGTAATCCACCTCGTCCATGTTGAGAAGGGGGGTTCCCACGGGGACCTGAAAGATCTCCGCCAGGGCGCTGTCCGCCGCCGCGGGACGGATGTCCGTCAGATCCAGATAGGCGTATACGCCGCAGAACTGCTGGAGAAAGTGGAAGATGGGGAGCTTTAAATCGTCGGTGGTGTAGTCCTCCTTCACCAGCGCCCGGTCCAGCACATCCTCGCAGTAGATGGCGGGTCTGCCGTCGGCCGTGCACAGCCGGGCCACCCGCAGAACGGGCGCGCCCTCCGCGATGCGGAGCTGCGCCGCCACCTTGGCGTCCGCCTCCCCGCAGGACACCCGGACATAGGCCACCGCCGGCTCGTGGCCGTTTTGGCGGATCATATCCAGAAATTCCACTTCAATATCCATCCGGGTGTGAACGCCGAGCACGTGGCGGTTGATGATGGTGCCGACGCCGTGGCGGCGGGTGATGAATCCCTCCCGCTCCAGCGAGGCCAGAATGTCCCGCAGCTGGGTGCGGCTGATGCCCAGCTTCTCTGCCAGAACACTCTCCCGGGGCAGCCGCTCGCACCCGGCGTAGATCCCGCTCCGCATGTCGCTTAAAAGCTGTGCGCGGATTGTTTTGCTTTGGGCGGGCTGACCGTTCATCTCTCGTCACCTCATAAAATAAATAGGTATTACCCATAAAGGTCATACCTATTGTATCGGATTTATCCCGTCCCCGCAATAGACAAAACCGACAGATTCCACCCGGCTTTTTAAAAAAGACTTGTGATACTGGCCTCCGCGGGAAGAGAGGCCTTTTCTGCGGAGGACGGGGCGCGCCGGCATCTTGTGGTTTTTAATGGTTGTATTCTCCGGCGGTTTGTGCTAAACTAGACAAGATTATAATAAGATTACTATGTACCGGCAGCGGATTGCTGCAGCGCCGGACAGGCGAAAGGGATGAGAGACGGTGAAGATCGTTGTGTTGGCGGGAGGCCTCTCTACAGAGCGGGCAGTCTCCCTGGTGACGGGCTGCGGCGTTTGCCGTGCCCTGCGGGAAAAGGGGCACCGGGCCATCTTAGTGGACCTGTTTTTGGGTCTGGAGAACGTGCCGGAGGATCTGGAGACGCTGTTTGACGCGGCGGACGGCCTCTGCCCCGACGCGGTGATCGGCGTGCAGGCGCCGGACCTTGCGGCCGTGCGCCGCAGCCGGAGCGACCAGGGGCCCAGCCGCATCGGCCCCCATGTGCTGGAGCTGTGCCGGCTGGCAGATATCGTGTTTTTGGGCCTCCACGGCGAGGACGGGGAGGATGGCCGGGTACAGGCCATGCTGGATCTTTTGGGTGTGGCTTACACCGGCAGCGGCTGTCTGGCCTCCGCCATGGCCATGGATAAGGCGGTGGCCAAGCGGATCATGGAAGCCGCCGGTATCCCTACGCCGCCGTGGCAAACCCTGCGCTATAGCCGGGAGAATGTGGAAAAGCTGGCGGCGGAGCTGCCCATGCCCTGTGTTGTCAAGGCGACCGGCGGCGGATCGTCTCTGGGCGTATTTTTGCCGGAGGACCGGGCGGCGCTGCAGGCGGCGCTGAAAGAGGTGCTGCAGTTTGGCGGCCAGGTGCTGGTGGAAAAGCGCATCTTTGGCCGGGAGCTGACCGTCAGCATACTGGGGGACCGGGCCCTGCCGGCGATTGAAGTGCTGCCGGCAGAGCGGGATTTTGACTATGCCGCCAAATACCAGTCCGGCGGCGCCAGAGAGCTGTGCCCCGCCCCCATTACGGAGGAGGAGGCCGGCCTGGTAAAGGATCTGGCGCTGCGGGTACATAGGGCCCTGGGACTGCAGGTCTACTCCCGGGCGGACTTCATTTTGGACGGCGAGGGCCGGGCCTGGTGTTTGGAGATCAACTCTCTGCCCGGCATGACCCCCGGCAGCCTTATTCCCAAGGCCGCCGCCGCCGCAGGAATCGATTACCCCACGCTGTGTCAGGAGATCGTAGAGCAGTCTTACCACTTAAAGAGAAGAGGTTAAGTGTATGCAGCCCATGACCGTTCAGGAGATCACAGTCGCCGTAGGCGGCGCTTTGCACGCCCCCCAGAGGGCGCTGCCCGCCGTTTCCGCCGTTTGCACCGACAGCCGCGAACTCCGGCCGGGCTGTTTGTTTATCCCTCTGGTGGGGACGCGGTTTGATGGGCACGACTATCTTGCCGCGGCGCTGGAGAGCGGCGCGGCCGGGTGCCTCTGCGCCCGCCTGCCCGGGGTGCTGCAGCCGGATAAGTTTTACATTCAGGTGGCGGATACGCGCCTGGCGCTGCGGGCGCTGGCGTCCGCCTATCGGGACCGGTTTTCCATCCCCTTTGTGCAGGTTACCGGCAGCGTGGGGAAAACCACCATCAAAGAGATGCTGGCGGCTGTGCTTGGCGCAAAGCTGCGGGTATGGAAAACGCCGGAGAACTTCAACAACGACATCGGCACGCCGCTGACGCTGCTGGGGCTTGCGCCCGAGCACCAGGCGGCGGTGATCGAAACGGGGATGAACCACTTTGGGGAGATCCGCTATCTGGGTGAGATGGTGCGGCCGGATATTGCCGTCATCTCCAACGTCGGGGACGCCCACATCGAGTTTTTAGGCAGCCGGGAGGGGATTCTTCAGGCCAAGTGTGAGATACTGGAGAACCTGAAGCCGGACGGGCTGCTGGTGCTGAACGGAGACGACTCACTGCTGGATACCGTGCAGACTGCGTTTCAGACGGTGCGTTGCGGGCAGTCCCCCCACTGTCAGGCAAAGATCACGGAGATCGCCGACCACGGTGTGGAGGGGATTACCTGCACGGTGACAACAGAGCGGGAGACCTACCGTCTGTCCATTCCCGCCCCTGGCGAGCACATGGCCTACTCCGCCGCTATGGCGGTGGCTGTGGGCGAGGCGCTGGGGCTGAGCCGTGAGGAGATTGTTCGGGGCGTGGCCGCCTATGAGCCGGCCGGATCCCGAATGCGGGTGCTCCGCCTGGCGGGCGGGCGCCTTTTGCTGGACGACTGCTACAATGCAAACCCCCAGTCTGTCACGGCGGCGCTGGAGGTGCTGGCCAAGACCGAGTGTGAGCGCAAGGTGGCCGTGTTGGGCGACATGGGGGAGTTGGGCGGCTTAACGGACCAGGCCCATTACAACATGGGGGCCCTTGCCGCCATGCTGGGCATCGATTTTGTGGCGGCCATTGGGGAAAAGGCCGTCCGCATTGTGGACGGCGCTGCCCAGAGCGGCGCCGCCACGCTGCATTTTTCCACAAAGGAGGAGGCCGCCGCCGAGCTGCGCCGGCAGCTGGAGCCGGGCACGGCCATGCTGGTCAAGGCGTCTCACGCCATGCGCTTCGGCGAGCTGGTGGAGCGATTAAAAGAGGGTTATGATTGAGATACAGGTAAATGAACTGGTCAAGTCCTTTGAGGTGGGGCACAATGTTCTGGACGGACTCACCTTTCAGATCGACCAGGGGGAGCGGGTAGGCCTGCTGGGGAAAAACGGCGCCGGTAAGACCACTCTTTTTAAAATACTCACCGGGGAGCTGGACCACGACGGGGGAACCGTTACCCTGGGGCAGGGCCGCCGGGTGGGGCTGATCTCCCAGATTCCCGTGTATCCGGAGGGGTACACGGTGGAGGATGTGCTCCGCTCTGCCTTCGCCCGGCTGGAGAGTCTGGCGACGGAGATGGGGCGTCTGGCGGACCGGATGGCCGCGGGGGAGAGCGACCCGGGTCTGCTGCGGCGGTACGGTGCGCTGAACGAGCGCTTTGAGGTGTTTGGCGGCTACGACACGGATGTGGCGGTGAATAAGATCGCAAACGGCCTCTCCATCTCCCCCGCTATGCGCGGCCAGCTGTTTGACAGCCTCTCCGGCGGGGAGAAGACCCGGGTGAATCTGGGCCGCCTGATCCTGGAGGACACGGATATCCTGCTGCTGGACGAGCCCACCAACCATCTGGACCTTCACGCCACAGAGTGGCTGGAGGAGTATATCCGGGGCTTTCGGGGCACTGTGGTGGTCATCTCTCACGACCGGTATTTTCTGGACCGGGTGGTGACGCGGGTGATAGAGATCGCCGGTGGAAAGGCGGAGTTTTACAGCGGGAACTACAGCTTTTACGCCGTGGAGAAGGAGCGCCGCTTTCAGGAGCGGATGAAGCAGTATGAAAAGGAGCAGGCGAAGATCCAGCAGCTGGAAAAGGCGGCGGAGCAGCTGCGGCTGTGGGCCTTTCAGGGCATGGACAAGACCTATCGCCGGGCCATCAACATCGAGCGGCGCATTGAGCGCATGCGGACCACCGCCAGGCCCACAAAGCAGCGGAAGATGGACGCCCGCTTTTCCACCGCCGAGTTCCACGGCGACGAGGTGCTGGGCATCCGGGACCTGGCGAAGGCCTATGGGGAAAAGCGCCTCTTCGACGGGATCACCCTGAAGGTGGAGGGGGGCGAGCGCATTGCCCTTATCGGCGACAACGGAACGGGGAAGTCCACCCTGATCAGGATGATTGTGGGCGAGCTGTATCCGGACGGCGGGCGGATCAAAACCGGCCCCCAGGTGCGGACGGCGTATCTGCCCCAGATCGTCCGCTTTGACCACCCGGATTGGAACCTGGTGGAAAATATGATGGCGGCCAGGCGGGGGCTCTCGGCCCAGTCCGCCCGAAACCGCCTGGCGGCCTATGATTTTCGGGGCGAGGACGTGTTCAAACCCGTGTCCGTTCTCTCCGGCGGGGAGCAGAGCCGCCTGCGGCTGTGCATGCTGATGGACGATGACATCAACTTTTTGATTCTGGACGAGCCCACCAACCACCTGGATATCGACTCACGGGAGTGGATTGAGGAGGCGGTGGAGGCCTATGACGGCACGCTGCTGTTTGTGAGCCACGACCGGTATTTCATCAACCGGTTTGCAACCCGAATCTGGGAGCTGGAGGGGGAAACCATTGCGGATTACCCCATGGGCTTTGCCCAGTACCGCCAGGAGAAGGCCCGGGAGGCGGCGGAGCGGGCGGACACAGTAAAGCCCGTCCCGGAGAAAAAGGTGGCGGAACGCCCCGTTCGGGGCAACCGGGCCCAGCAAAACGCCCGGCGGCAGCTGACGGTTTGCGAGCGGGATATTGCCAAAGCGGAGGAGCGGGTGGCTGTTCTGGAGCGGGATATGGAGGCCGCCGCCTGTGACTATGAAAAGCTGAACGCGCTGCTGCAGGAGCGGGATGTGGCCCGGACGGAGCTGGACGCCCTTTATGAGCGTTGGGAGCAGCTGAGTGAGGAAGCCGGAGAGTAATGCGAAAATCAAAAGACAGAGCGCCTTTTAAGGGACTGCGGTATTGGGCCGCCGCCGCGCCGGTCCTGCCGGGCCTGGGGCTGGCGGTCATCCCCAACGGGATGCGTTTTACCGGCTGGGTGCTGCTGGGCGCGGCGGCGGCTCTGGTTTTTGGTCTGCTGCTCCACGATTTGGCAAAGGGCCGTCGTGGCTGGCGGATCTGTGAGCGGGTTTACCTCACAGGGCTTGCGCTGCTGCTGGTCCTTTTGGCCGGCATCGAGGCGGCGGTCATCTTTCGGGGGGAGGCGGATAACACCGGTATCCCGGTGGACGCGGTGATCGTGCTGGGGGCCGGGGTAAACGGTGAGACGCCTTCGGCGGCGCTGCAAAGCCGCATCCGTGCCGCGGCGGCGTATTTGGAGGAGCACCCGGATGTGCCGGTGGTCCTCTCCGGCGGTCAGGGGCCGGGAGAGGCCATTACGGAGGCGGAGGCCATGCGCCGGGCACTTTGGACCCGGAGCGAGACGCAAAACGCCCGGTATCTGCTGGAGGACCGGTCTACCAGTACGGCGGAGAACCTTCGCTTCTCCAGGGCGGTTTTGGAGGAGCAGGGCGTGGACACGGACGCGGCGGTCATCGCCGTGGTGACCAATGACTTCCACTGCTTCCGGGCCCATATGATCGCCCAAAAGCAGGGGCTTCACATTGTGGAGGTCCCGGCGGAGCTGCCCTGGTGGTGGCTCACCGCCAATTACTATGTCCGGGAGGCCTTTGCGGTGGTGAAGACGGCCCTGTTTGACTGATAGGAGGACCATTATGGCGTGGAACAACGTATTATGTATGTATTACTCCCGGACGGGCAATACCAAGAATGCCATGGAGGAGATCGCCAAGGCGCTGAATGCCGAGCTGGTGGAGATTCAGGACGGGGTGGACCGCAGCGGTGCGCTGGGATGGCTGCGCAGCGGGCTGGACGCCATGCGGCGCAGCAGCCCCAAGGTGAAGTACCAGACCAAGTGGCCCCTTTCGGACTATCGGCTGGTGATCGTCGGCACGCCGGTTTGGGCGGGGCGGTGCAGCAGCGTGGTGCGGGGCTTTTTAAAGCAGCACGGCAAGGAGCTGCGAAATGCCGCCTATGTCATCACCCGGGGCAGCGAGGATAAGAACGAGGAGGTCTTTCAGCAGATGGATCTCTATACCCCCTGCGGCCACAAGACGGCGGTGTCTCTGCGGAGCGGTTCGGTGGGGTACGCCTTTTGGCGGGACGAATTTCTCCGCCAGACCCAGGAGTTTTTGAAGGAGGGCCGCCGGTGGTGAGGGGTGCGCTGACATGCTGAATAAGTTAAGAGATCTCGTCCTGCGGTATGAGGATCTCCAGGCCCAGCTAGCGGACCCGGGCGTCTATGGCGACGCGGAGCGGCTGCGGGCGGTAAACCGGGAGCTGAAGGAGCTGGGCCCCATTGTGGAGACCTTTCATCAATGGGAGCGGGCGGAGGAGAGCCGGAGCGGGGCCGAGGCGCTGCTCCACGACCCGGAGCTCCGGGACCTGGCCCAGGCGGAGCTTCTGGAGGCCAGGGCGGAGCTTAGGCGGCTGGAGGAGGCGCTGAAGATCCTGCTGCTGCCCAGAGATCCCAACGATGGCCGCAACGTTATTATGGAGCTGCGGGGCGGCGTTGGCGGCGAGGAGGGGGCGCTGTTTGCCGCGTCCCTTCTGCGGATGTACACCATGTACGCCCAGAGCCGGGGATGGAGAACCGACATTGTGAACCTGAACGGAACCGAGCTCGGCGGCGTGAAGGAGTGCAGCGTGCTGATCGAGGGAGAGGGGGCCTTTTCCCGGCTGAAGTTTGAAAGCGGCGTCCACCGGGTGCAGCGGGTGCCGGAAACGGAGTCCGGCGGCCGCATCCACACCAGCGCCGCCACAGTGGCGGTGCTGCCGGAGGCGGAGGATGTGGATGTGGAGATCGACCCGAAGGATCTGCAGATCGATACCTACCGCTCCTCCGGCGCGGGGGGACAGCACGTGAATAAAACGGAGTCCGCCATCCGCATCACCCACCTGCCCACGGGCCTGGTGGTGGAGTGCCAGGATGAGCGGAGCCAGTATAAAAATAAGGATAAGGCCATGAAGGTGCTGCGCTCCCGGCTGTATGAGATGGAGCTGCAGCGGCGGGACGCGGCGGAGGCGGCCCAGCGCCGCAGCCAGGTGGGCAGCGGGGACCGCAGCGAGCGCATCCGCACCTACAATTTCCCACAGGGCCGGGTGACGGACCACCGTATCGGGCTGACGCTGTACAAGCTGGACGCCGTGATGGACGGTGAGCTGGATGAGCTGTTGGACGCCCTGATTACGGCGGACCAGACGGAGAAGCTGAAAAGCGGCGAGGCGGGATAGCCGGGCCGCGCCGGCAGACAAAAACGGGCCAAGGCCCTCAAGAGAGATAGAGGCGAAGCTATGCATACGTTGTATTTTGACTTGCGGGATACCAAGGGACAGCAAAAACTCATCGAGGACAACATCTCCGCCGCCGCAAAGCTGCTGCGGGACGGGGCCCTGGTGGCCATTCCCACGGAGACGGTGTATGGCCTGGGGGCCAACGGGCTGGACGGTGCGGCCGTGCGGCGGATCTTCGAGGCCAAGGGCCGCCCCCAGGACAATCCCCTGATACTCCATCTCACCGGCCCCCAGTGGCTGCCGCGATACTGCAGGGATATCCCGCCCATGGCCTACGTGCTGGCCAGAAAGTTTTGGCCCGGCCCCCTGACCATGATCTTAAAGCGCGGCGACCTGGTGCCGGACGAGACCACGGCGGGGTTGGACACCGTGGGCGTGCGCTGCCCCAACCACCCCGTTACCCTGGCGATTATCCGGGAGGCGGGCGTACCCATCGCCGCCCCCAGCGCCAATCTCTCCGGCCGGCCCAGCTGCACCAGCGCGGCGGATGTGATAGAGGATATGGACGGCAAGATCGAGGGCGTGGTAGACGGCGGCCCCTGCGCCGTGGGCGTGGAGTCCACCATTCTGGACCTTACCGGCGACCAGCCCCGGCTGCTGCGCCCCGGCGGGCTGCCGGTGGAGGAGCTGGAGCGGCTTATCGGCCCCATCGCGGTGGACAAGGCCGTTACCGGAACGCTTGCAGAGGGGGAGCGGCCCAGAGCGCCCGGCATGAAATACCGCCACTACGCCCCCAAGGCCCCTGTTACAGTGGTCACCGGTGCCCCGGCCAAGTCCGCCAGGGAGATCCGGCGGCAGGTGGGTCCGTCCTCAGGCGTGATCTGCTTTGATGAATACACCGGCCTTTTCACGGGCCAGGTGGTCCGCGCCATCGGCCCGGTGGAGGATAAGCTGGCCCAGGCCCAGCGGGTGTTTGAGGCCCTGCGCTCCTTTGACAGCAGCGCCGTCACCGAGATCTATGCCCAGTGCCCGGACGGGCAGGGCCTGGGAATGGCCGTGGGCAACCGGCTGAAAAAGGCGGCGGGCTTTCATGTGGTGGAGGCGGACAGCGAGAAGATCGTGCTGGGCCTCACCGGCGGCACCGGCGCGGGAAAGAGCAGTGCCCTGGCGGTGATCCAAAAGCTGGGCGGCACGGTGCTGGACTGCGACCGGGTATACCACAAGATGCTTGCGGAAAACGAGGAGATGCAAAAGGCCGTGGGCCGGACGTTCCCCGGCGTGTTTCGCCCCGACGGCTCTCTGGACCGGCGGAAGCTGGGCCAGGAGGTCTTTATGAAAAAGGAGCAGCTGGAAAAGCTGAATGCCATCGTGTATCACTTCCTGGTGCCGGAGATTGAAAAGCAGCTAAATGCCACAGCGGACGGGATATACGCCGTAGACGCCATCAATCTGCTGGAGAGCGGGTTGGACCAGGTGTGTGACCGGACGGTGGCCATCACCTCTCCCACGGAGCTGCGGGTGCGCCGGATCATGGCACGGGACCGTATCACGGAGCAGTACGCCCGCATGCGGATTACTGCCCAGAAGCCGGACGAGTATTACCGCAGCAAGTGCAGCTGCGAGCTCAACAATGACGCAGACACCGCGGAGGAGTTTCAGGCGGCGGCAAAACGGTTTTTCAGCCGGCTGATTCGCTCTGTCCGGGAGGAAAAGCAAAACAGAACGCTTTGAGAATCAATGGAGGTTTGGCATGGAAAAATCCGAGTTTAAGGAGCTGAAAAAGCAGCTCCTGTCCACCAGGAAAAACGGCTATGACTGCCCTGTGGACGAGGCGGCCATAGAGACCTACTGCAGCGGCTACAAGGCATTTTTGGACGCCGGCAAGACAGAGCGGCTCTGCGCCGCCCAGACGGTCCGCCTGGCGGAGGAGAAGGGGTATCGTCCCTATGTCCGGGGCATGGCCCTCAAGCCCGGGGACCGGGTGTATCTGACCAACAGGGGCAAGGCGGTGCTGCTGGCCCACATCGGCAGGCGGTCTTTGGCAGAGGGCGCGCAGATTGCCGCCGCCCATATCGACTCCCCCCGCCTGGACCTAAAGCCCAATCCCCTGTACGAGGAGGCGGAGCTGGCCTATTTTAAGACCCACTACTACGGCGGCATCCGCAAGTACCAGTGGGTGACCATCCCTCTGGAGCTCCACGGCGTGGTGGCCCTGCGGGACGGCAGCCGCGTGCAGATCAACATCGGCGGCGATTCCGGAGACCCCCGGCTGGTCATCACCGATCTGCTGCCCCATTTGGGGGCGGAGCAGGGTAAAAAGCCCCTGGCCACGGCCATTCCGGCGGAGACGCTGAACCTGCTGCTGGGCAGCCGGCCCATTGGCGGCGAAGAGGAGAGCGGCCGGGTGAAGCTGGCGGTGATGAAGCTGTTAAACGAAAAATACGGCATCACCGAGGACGACTTTACCTCCGCGGAGCTGGAGGCTGTGCCCGCGGGCCGCGCCTGCGATATCGGCCTGGACCGCAGCATGATCGGCGCCTACGGGCACGACGACCGGGTGTGTGCCTACGCGGCGCTGAAGGCACTGCTGGACCTGGAGGAGACCCCGGAGAAGACCGCCGTGTGTGTGCTGGCGGACAAGGAGGAGATCGGGTCCGACGGCGTGACGGGCATGCAGTCTGCCGCCTTTGACACGTTTATGGAGGACTTGTGCGAGAGTCAGAATGTGGCCGTGCGGGCCTGCTTTGAAAAGTCCTTCTGCCTCAGCGCCGATGTGACGGCGGCCTACGACCCGGACTATGCCGACGTTTACGAAAAGCGCAACGCCGCCTACCTCAACTACGGCGTGGGCCTTTGCAAATACACCGGGGCCCGGGGCAAGTCCGGCGCGTCAGACGCCGACGCCGAGACGGTTGCCTACGTCCGCAGGCTGTTTGACGAGGCGGGCGTTATCTGGCAGATCGCGGAGCTGGGCAAGGTAGATGCCGGCGGCGGCGGCACCGTGGCCATGTATATGGCAAACCGCAACATCACCACGCTGGACGCCGGCGTGCCGGTTTTGAGCATGCACGCCCCCTTTGAGACGGTGGCAAAGCTGGACTGCTATGAGACTTACAAGGCCATGCGGGCCATATATCAGGCAAGATAAAGACGAGGCCGCCTGTCCGACGCAGACAGGCGGCCTTTGCTGCGTATGCCGGAACATGGAGCGCCCTGTGCGCCGCTACCGGCAATTTGCCCACTGGACAGGGACATTGTGGGGGAAGTTTTCCTGTTTCCCACAAAGGAGTTTTGCTGTTTTTGGTTGCTTTGACGGGGCTGATGTGGTAGGATAGGAAGTATAAGTGGACAAATGACCGCAGGAGGTGGACGAAATGGCAAGGACCATTCAATACTACATCGTGGCGGCGGACGCGCTGCCGGAGATCTTTATCAAGGTGGCGGAGGCCAAGCGCATGATGCAGACCGGAGAGGCGGACACTGTGGGAGAGGCCACCCGCCTGGCGGGCATCAGCCGCAGTGCGTTTTACAAATACAAAGACGCCGTGCAGCCCTTTAACGACATGAAGGCGGAACATATCATTACTTTTCAGATCATGCTGAAGGACGCCACCGGTGTGCTCTCCCGCGTGCTGGCGGTGTTTGCCGCCTCGGGGGCAAATATCCTCACCATCAACCAGAGTATCCCCACCAACGGCTGCGCCGCCGTGACCATCTCGGCCGAAACCAGCGAGATGGCGGAGTCTTTGGAGCAGCTGCTGGCGGATGTGGGGGGCCTGGACGGCGTGGTAAAGTTTGAGATCTTAGCGGGTTAAAGGGGAAAGAGAGCATGATTCAGATTGCAATTATGGGCTTTGGCACCGTGGGGACCGGCGTTGCCAGGGTGGTGGCGGAGAACGCCCGGCAGATCGAGCGTAAACTGGGAGAGCCGTTACAGGTAAAGGCCATTTTAGTGCGGCGCTTTCAGGACGGTCCGTACCGCCAGCTGATGACGGACGACTTTGAAAAAATCGTGGGCGACGATGACATCCGGGTGGTGGTGGAGACCATTGGCGGCGTGGAGGCGGCCTACGAATACACCCGGCGGGCCCTGGAGGCGGGGAAGCACGTGGTTACCGCCAACAAGCAGCTGGTGGCGGAAAGGGGCTGCGAGCTGCTGGCATTGGCCAAACGCAAAAATGTGAGCTATCTCTTTGAGGCCAGCGTGGGCGGCGGCATCCCCATCCTGCACCCGCTGACCCAATGCATGGCCGCCAACCGCATCGACGAGGTGTATGGCATTTTAAACGGCACCACCAACTATATCCTCACCCGCATGGTCCGCACCGGGGCCTTTTTCTCAGACGCGCTGCGGGAGGCCCAGGCCAAGGGCTACGCCGAGGCGGACCCCACCGCGGACGTGGAGGGAATCGACGCCGGGCGTAAGATCTGCATTTTGGCGGACCTGGCCTTCGGCAGCCAGGTAGACCCGGCGGAGGTGCCTGTGGAGGGGATATCCAGGCTCTCTCTCCGGGATGTGAAGATCGCCCAGCGGGCCGGATACCGGGTAAAGCTGTTGGGCCGGGCGGTGCGGATGCCCGGCGGCGGGCGCACAGCCTACGTGGCGCCCCACCTGATCCCGGAGGACAACCCCCTTTCCGGGGTGGAGGATGTGTTTAACGCCGTGATGCTCCGGGGCAACGCCACAGGAGAGGTCATGTTTTACGGCCGGGGCGCGGGGGAGCTGCCCACCGCCTCCGCCTGTGTGGCGGATGTGATGGAGGCGCTTCAGTCCAGCCCCCGCCGGGAGGAGACCGGCTGGTCGGCGGATACCGCCGGATTTGAAGACCCGCTGGAGCTGCAAAGCCGCTATTATTTCCGGGTGGAGGGCAGCCTCACGGACGCCGCCATGGCCTTTGGCCAGGTGGAGGTCCTCTCTGAGGACGGCGAAACGGCTTTTTTAACAGACGCCATCACCGGGCGGGACGCCCTGCGCCAGTCCAGGCCGCTGCATGTGCTGGCCTGTATGCGGGTGCTGGGATGACTGCCCAAGAGCCGGTCCGGCGCGTATGATGGAGTGCAGAGACCCGCGCGGCGAACGGCCGGCGCGGCCTGCCAGCAAACTTTGGTAAAGAAGGAAACAGAGACTATGAGTTTAATTGTGCAGAAATTCGGAGGCAGCTCCGTGCGGGATGCCCAGCGGATACGGAACGTGGCGGGAATCATTGCGGAGACCTATCTGGAGGGGAATGACGTCATCGTGGTCCTCTCTGCCCAGGGGGATACCACCGACGATCTCATCGCCAAGGCGGAGGAGATCAATCCCCGTGCCTCCAAGCGGGAGATGGACGTGCTGCTCTCCACCGGCGAACAGATCTCCGTGGCCCTGTGCGCCATGGCGCTGGAGAGCATGGGCCTGCCCTGTGTGTCCCTCACCGCGTGGCAGGTGGGCATCCAGTCCACCACCGTCCACGCCGACGCCCGCATCAAGCGCATCGACACCGAGCGCATCCAGTCTGAGCTGGATCAGCACCGCATTGTCATTGTCACAGGCTTTCAGGGGGTGGACCGCAACGGCGACATCACCACGCTGGGCCGGGGCGGGTCCGACACCAGCGCTGTGGCGCTGGCGGCGGCCTTCCGCGCGCAGCTGTGCCAGATCTACACCGATGTGGACGGCGTGTACACAACGGATCCCCGCATCGTTCCAAATGCCCGAAAGCTGGACGAGATCACATACGACGAGATGCTGGAGCTGGCGTCTCAGGGGGCTCAGGTGCTCCACAACCGCAGCGTGGAGCTGGCAAAGAAGTTCAGAGTGAATTTGGAAGTAGTGTCCAGCTTGGAGCGCAAGCCCGGCACGAAAGTTAAGGAGGTCACAAAAGTGGAGAAAACCAACATCGCCGGCGTGGCAAAGGACACCAGCATCGCCCGGATCGCCCTGATTGGGCTGGAGCACAATCCCGGTGTTGCCTTTCAGGTGTTTGACCTTTTGGGCAAGCACAACATCAATGTGGACGTGATTTTGCAGTCCATTGGCCGGGCGGACACCAAGGATATCACCTTTACGCTACACAGGAAGGATCTGGAGGAGGCGGAGCAGATCTTAAACGAGCACAAGGCCGCGCTGCGGTTTGACCATATTGAGACGGATGCCGGCATTGGCAAGGTGTCGATTGTGGGTGTGGGGCTTATCAGCAACTGCGGTGTGGCCGCCAGGATGTTTGAGGCGCTGTATGAGGCGGGGATCAACATACAGATGATCAATACCTCTGAGATCCGGGTGTCTGTTCTGCTGGATGAGGAGGATGTGAACCGGGCTGTGAAGGCGATTCACGCCAAGTTTTTTGATGAGGCGTAAGAAGATTTGAGACCCTGGGGGGATCGCCCCACGGGGGCGGGACGTGCACGGTGTAAAAGAGAAAAAGATGCCGGACGGCGAAATCCCCCCTCACACGGGGGAGGGGGGATTTCGCCATACGGGAGTGTTCTGAATCGGTGCTTCCGAAAGAGGGCGGCCCTTAGCCGCCGCCGGGGGGAAGTGCGGGACGTTTTTCTGTCATTCAAGGAGGCCCCTGCCTGTCCTTAGACCCAGTAAAAAGGCGTGGAAGGCGGTGAATTCCACCGCCTTGGCATGACTTTCTGCCAGATAGGGCTCCAGATCATTCTCCATCAGAGAAAGATACAGCTCATATTCGTCCGGAGACGCTTCGTTCAGCTGTGGCCTGATGTAGTTGGCATAGAGCCATTTCATAAAATCGGACATACAGAACACCTCATTTAGTTTGTTTAAAAATAGAGTATCACAAAGTATACTTTGTGTCAAGGGGCGTTTATGAATATTCTGATCGGTCAGCGGCTAAAGGAGCTGCGCAGAGAAAAAAAAGAGACACAGGTGCAGGTTGCGGCAGCCATTGGGGTTACAGAGCAGTATTATCAGAAATTAGAATATGGTGAAAATCTTCCGGGCATTGAAAACACTTGGAAACTGGCAGATCATTTTAAAGTTTCCATGGACTATCTGGCGGGCCGCACGGACGAGCGCTGAGAGCCCGTTTTCCCGCACGGGACGGACTATGCGCGAAGCGCGGGAAGAGAAGGGAAGTCCTTGCGTCCACGCACCAAAGCAGCATCAAACGCACCCGCAAATGCGGGAGAGCGCCATCGGGCGGTACGCTGTCAGCCGCACCCGGCAGAAGACTGCCCCATTCAGGGAGCGCCAATTCAGGCCAGTCCCCGCATTTAAGGCGCAATTCACACCCTCGCAAGAGGGGGTGAATTCGCGCCGCCAGCGCTTTTTCTCTTTTGGACCGTGCACGGCCCGTTTTCTCTTTTTGGCGCAACCAAAAAGAGAAAATGGGGGGTGCATTTGCCCAGCCCACAACGGCTGCCAATTCCGCCCCGCGCGCCAGCGC
>CATNDT010000031.1:13681-22669 GCA_950097035.1 uncultured Oscillibacter sp. | reverse complement strand
CGGTGTTGCTCCGGATAGAGTTTACAGCGACGGACAGTTCCCAGCCGTCGGGTGCGCTCTTACCGCACCTTTCCACCCTTACCGCCATAGCGCAGCCGTGGCGGCGGTATATCTCTGTTGCACTTTTCCTGAAGTCGCCTTCGGCGGGCGTTACCCGTTATCCTTGCCCTGTGGAGCCCGGACTTTCCTCATGAACGGCCTTTCGGCCTGTCCACACGACCGTCTGTTTTCCTCGCAGATTCTATTTTACAGGAAGGGCAGAGGATTGTCAACGAATAAAATCAGCCCGGCAAGTTGAAATCTGCCGGGCTGTGATCTGCACCGGTTTCCCGCAGCCACTCGGTCAGGACATACATGTCCTGGTTTGAAACCAGATCATCATATTTTTGATCAGGTGCTCCATATTGACAACGGGGGAGAGGAACCAGGCATGTTTCACCAGACGATTTTTGCAGGCCAACAGGCTGCAGTAGGCGCCCATGCTGACAGCAAAAAGGCCAATATGCGCCCAACGGGATGCCGCATAGTCGAAAACGGCGGACAGATCCTGAACACAGACCGAAAATTTGCAGAGCGGCAGCTGGTTTTGCCGCTCTCCGTGTTCCGGCAGGTCAAAGCTAAGGACCTGGCAATCGCCGAAAGTTTCCGCCAGCAGGCGAAAGGGAAGATCTTTTTTGTGAGATTGCGCCCCGTGCACGGCGATGATGACCCGGTCCGAAGCCGCACCCCAAAGCGCACAGGGAAGAGAAGAGATGAAAAAGAGCTTGGGCTCCACGGCGGCTCGCCTCCTTTACTGTCAGTTTGTCTATCATACCATATCGGTTTTACTTTTGTAAATCCGGGAAGTTTCAGGGGAAATTTTCCCGCCTGCGTTGTAATTCTCCTTGGCTTGCGGTATAATTTGGAATAAGACATCCCGCCACCGGCGGAGATTATAAGGAGCGACTCCCCAATGACATTTGAACAGTATTTGAGAAATCTGCAGGATAAAACCGTGGCTGTGATCGGTATTGGCGTCTCCAATCAGCCGCTGATTGAGCTGCTGCTCTCCCGCGGTGTTGCGGTAACCGCCTGCGACAAAAAGGACCGGGAGGCGCTGGGGCCGCTGGCAGAGCGCCTGGAAGCGCAGGGGTGCCGCCTGCATCTGGGACCGGGATATCTCCGGGATCTGGATCAGGATGTTATTTTCCGCACACCTGGAATGCGGCCGGACCTGCCGGAGCTGACAGCGGCAGTGGCCCGCGGCAGTCGTCTTACCAGTGAGATGGAGGTCTTCTTTTCGGTCTGTCCCTGTATGAAGATCGCTGTTACAGGAAGCGACGGCAAGACCACGACCACCACAATCATCGCGGAGCTGCTGAGAAAGGCGGGGAAAACCGTCCACCTTGGCGGCAATATCGGCCATCCGCTGCTCTCTGAGACCGGGATGATGCGGCCCGGGGATATCGCTGTGCTGGAGCTAAGCTCCTTTCAGCTGATGACCATGGATAGCAGCCCGCATATCGCAGTTATCACCAATCTTGCGCCCAATCATCTGGACGTACACAGGGACTTTATAGAGTATATAACTGCAAAGGAAAATATCTTTACACATCAAACGGCAGAGGATATTGCGATATTCAATGCGGATAACAAGCTGACATTAGAGGCATCAGATCGGGCCATAGGCCGCGCGCGGCTGTTTTCCAGAGGGCAACAGGTAGAGGACGGCGTGTTTCAAAGGGGAGACAGGATCGTTGCCCGGCACGCTGGCGTGGAAAGAGAGATTCTCCGTGTAAGCGACATTAAGCTGCCGGGGGTTCACAATGTAGAAAACTACATGGCGGCAATCGCCGCTGTAGACGGTTTGGTGCCGGACGATGTTATCCGGGAATTTGCGCAGACCTTCGGCGGTGTAGAGCACCGCATCGAATTGGTGCGAACGCTGCGGGGCGTTCGGTGGTATAACGACTCCATCGCCTCCAGTCCCAGCCGTACCATTGCCGGGCTGCGCGCCTTTGACCGGAAGGTGATTTTGATTGCAGGCGGCAAGGATAAGGGTGTTCCCTATGATGCTCTGGGCCCGGAGATCAACGAACATGTGAAGTATCTAATTCTCTGCGGAGCAACCGCAGAATCGATTCGCCGGGCAGCGGAGCAGGCGGAGAACTACACCGGATTAGAAATCGCTGATGCGGAGGATTACCGTCAGGCCGTTTCCCTGGCCCAGAGCCGAGCAGAAGAGGGGGATGTGGTAATCCTGTCTCCCGCCAGCACATCCTTTGACCGGTTTGCCAATTTTATGGAGCGGGGCAAGGCGTTTAAGGAGATCGTGAGCGCTCTGAAATAAGGTCAAGCCGCCTCCGCATAGGATGCCGGAGGGGGGTGATTTTATGAGATCTGGTTTTTTCTATTACCGCCGCTGGCTAAACCGCCGGACACTTTTGAACTTTCTCATCTTTGGCGTTACGGTGCTGTGTTTATCAATGCTGATCCTCACCACAGCACATCTCCGTCCTGTTCTGGAGAGTTTGGCTACCACAAGGGTTTCCTTTATCGTCAACTCCATTATCTCCCGGTCTGTGCAGGAGGCCATCGACAGCGGAGAGGTCAGTTATGAAAAGCTGGTTTCCTTTGAAAAAGACTATGAGGGGCGGATCACCGCGGTTCACAGTAATATGGTGGCCTGCAACCGGCTTCAGTCAGAGATATTGGATCGCATTTTAAACAGGATCGACGAGGTTCCGGCGCAGGATCTGTCAATTTCCCTCGGCAGTCTCAGTGGCTCTGTCTTTTTGGCGGGGCGGGGACCGCAGATTTCTGTGCGGATGGAGTCGGTGGGGAGCTCTTCGGCCTGGTTTGAGAATGAATTTATCTCCGCCGGCATTAACCAGACAAAGCACCAGATCGTATTAAACGTGGAAGTCTATGTCAGCATCCTGCTGCCGGGCTTTACGGCGGACACCCAGATATCAAACGCCGTCACTGTGGCGGAAACCATTATTGTCGGCTCGGTGCCGGATACCTACACGTATTTTGCGACCGATCCTTCCAACTATGACGAGTATATTTTGAGCACCAATTGAAAGGGAAATCTCGCGGTATGGCTGCGTAAGGTTTCCGAAGTGGAGGTTTATAGTCCATGAATTACCGCGAAGAAATCAAGTATCTGCGGGATACGTTGAATGAAAACGGGTACCGCTATTATGTACTGGATGCACCCACCATGAGTGACTACGAGTACGATCTGCTGAACCGCCGTCTGGAAGAGCTGGAGGCGGCCCACCCGGAGGAGATCACTCCCGATTCTCCCACACAGCGGATCGGCGGCAAAATTTTGGAGGGGTTTTCCCCCTATACCCATGAGGTTCCCCTGGAGAGCCTGCAGGATGTATTCAACGGGGAGGAGGTAGCCGAGTTTTGCCAGCGTATGGACGAGACGCTGGGATCGCCGGTGGAGTACTCCATAGAGCCGAAGGTCGACGGTCTGTCCGTAGCCCTGGAGTACCGGGACGGCAGATTTGTCCGGGGCGCCACCCGGGGCGACGGACAGGTAGGGGAGGATGTGACGGAGAATCTGAAGACCATCCGCTCCATTCCTATGACGCTGCCTGAAACGCTGCCCCGGTTGATCGTTCGGGGTGAGGTCTACATGCCCCGGTCGGCATTTGAGGAGATCAACGCCATGCGGGAGCTGCAGGGCAAGCCGCTGATGGCCAATCCACGAAATGCGGCTGCGGGGTCTTTGAGGCAGCTGGACCCCAAGGTCTGTGCGGAGCGAAAGCTGGATATTCAGGTGTTTAATCTGCAGCTGGCAGAGGGGCGGGTGTTTGCATCTCACGCCGAAACGCTGGAGTATCTGGTCTCGCAGCGGTTCAGGGTGATTCCCCACACCACCCTGTCCGGCGTCTCCGCCTGTCAGGCGGAGATCAGCCGCATTAACGAGGAACGGATGGCATATCCCTTTGACATCGACGGAGCCGTTGTGAAGGTAAACAGATTGTCAGACCGCGCTGTACTTGGGAGTACAGCTAAATTTCCGAAATGGGCGGTGGCCTATAAATATCCGCCGGAAAAGAAGCCGTCCAAAGTTTTGGATATTGTGATCCAGGTGGGGCGTACCGGTGTGCTGACGCCCAAAGCGGTGCTGGAGCCCGTACGGCTGGCGGGAACTACAGTTACCAATGCCACCCTTCACAACCAGGATTATATCACGGAAAAGGACATTCGGATTGGAGATACCGTAATTGTCCAAAAGGCCGGAGAAATCATTCCGGAAATTGTAGAGGTGGAGATCTCCAAACGCCCACAGGGGACAGAGGCCTACCATCTCCCAACAGTATGCCCGGTCTGCGGTGCACCGGTGGCCCGTGATCCGGACGGCGCGGCCATCCGCTGCACCGGTGCTGAATGTCCGGCACAGCTCCTGCGGAATATCACACATTTTGCCAGCCGGGACGCTATGGATATCGAGGGACTTGGCCCGGCTGTTGTGCAGCAGCTGGTGGATGGAGGGCTGATTCGCAACGCGGCGGACCTGTATGGTATCTGCGCAGCGGATGTTGCCAAATTGGACCGAATGGGGAAAAAATCCGCAGAAAACCTGATTCGAGCCATTGAAAATTCCAAAAAGAATGATTTGAGCAGACTTATTTTTGGTCTGGGAATCCGACAGGTGGGGGAGAAGGCCGCTAAGGTTTTGGCCGCCCATTTTAAGAGTTTTGACATGCTGGCCGCCGCCACTGTGGAGGAACTGACTGAGATCGACGACGTGGGAGAGATTACCGCCCAGTGCATTGTGGACTATCTGGCTGAGCCACAGTCCCAGGACCTGGTCCGCCGCCTGCGGGATGCGGGAGTGAATATGGAGAGCACCCGGCAGCTGGTGGACGATCGCTTTACAGGAATGACCTTTGTCCTCACCGGTACGCTCACCCGTTTTGACCGCAAAGAGGCCCAAGCGCTGATCGAGGAGCGGGGTGGCAAAGCTGCCGGCTCTGTTTCCAGGCAGACGACCTACGTGGTGGCAGGGGAGGCCGCCGGCAGCAAACTGAAAAAGGCCCGGGAGTTGGAGATCCCTGTTCTGACCGAAGACGAATTTGCCAAAATGTTGGAGTAATTAACGGCCGCGATTTCCAATATGGATAAACCCCAGACTGGAGAACAGCTCTCCGGCCTGGGGTTTAGTTTATTGTTTATCTGTCAAAGGAAGGGTTAAGATAATAGACATTTTTCTCATTCATCCGATCCTTTGCCAGCCGCAGGCCCTCGCCAAACCGCTGGAAGTGGACGATTTCTCTTGCCCGCAGAAAGCGGATGACATCGTTGACATCCGGGTCATCGCTAAGACGCAGGATATTGTCATAGGTCACTCGGGCCTTTTGCTCTGCGGCCAGATCCTCCGTCAGATCGCCAATAACGTCGCCGGTCACCTGCATGGTGGAAGCGGACCAGGGATAGCCGGAGGCAAACTGGGGATACACGCCCACTGTGTGGTCCACAAAATAGGTGTCAAACCCGGCGGTCCGGATCTGCTCCTCAGACAGATTGCGGGTCAACTGGTGGACCAGGGTTCCCACCATCTCCAAATGACCCAGCTCCTCGGTGCCAATGTCCGTCAGCAACCCTTTCAGCTCCGCATAGGGCATGGAATACCGCTGGCTTAAATAGCGCAGCGATGCGCCCAGTTCACCGTCCGGGCCGCCATACTGGCTGATGATCACCGCCGCCAGCTTGGGGTTGCTGTTTTTAACCTTGATGGGGTACTGCAATTTCTTCTCATAGACAAACATCAGTCATTCCCTCCAAAATCCCAGGGCCAGGGATCCTTCAGCCAGACATAGCCCTCCTCTGGGGTCAGATCGGTCTGGAGCAGGGGACCATACATCTTCTGGTACTTCTCCCGCCCCTCCCTGGACAGTTGGACATAGGACCAGTATAACTGCAGTGCCTCCTGGTCCTGGGCGTGGGTAGTCAGATACAGTCCCAGCTCGTCAATGGCAAAGTCCAGAGCCATCAGCTCTACCAGAGCGGTATTGGCCAGTTTGGTGCGGGCCTGGATAGCCTCTTTAAAGGGCAGGTTCAAGCCGGGAAAAAGAGTGCCGGTCTCCAAAGCCTCCATCTGGCTGTAACGGGAGGGATTGTTTTCCTGCATGGGAATATAGGGAAACGCCAGCGGTGCACAGGCGCCGGGCAAAGTGCCGCTGCCTACACCACAGGTGGAGTTTTCAGGCTTGCTCTGTTCAGGTTTTTCCATGTATTATGGACGCCTCCTTCTGATGAGGCGCGAAAACGGAAATCCGTTGATTGACGCGCCACGCTTTGACACGGTCCCGCCATAAACGGCGGAAAGGGGGCCATGTCATGCGTTCAACCCATTGTATGCCGGGGAGGGGAGAGTGGGAACATAAACAGAATTTCAATTTGCGTTCAGAACAAAGAGGCGTTATAATAGATCCACCGGAATATTGGATAAGCCGTCGGACATAGCCTCCGTAGTAGGGGGTGTTGCCTGTGATCATTTTAATTCGTAAACGGATCTTTCTGCTGTCCGCATTGTTTTGCTGTTTTGTTGTTGGTATGGCCGCTGTTCTCTGGTGCGGGCATACGCAGGCGGCGCCGGTATTTTCTGTCCGGGACGGTGTGCCGGTAACCGTGGTGGTGGATGCCGGTCACGGCGGAGAAGACGGCGGCGCTGTGTCGCCTGACGGTGTGGAGGAGAGCCACTTGAATCTGGCGATCGCCGTGCAGGTCAACGACCTGCTGCGTTTTGCAGGACAGAAAACGCTGCTTACACGCAGCGAGGATATTACGATTGCTGACCCGGATCTCACCACGATCCGCCAGAGGAAGTCCTCAGACCTGAAAAACCGGGTGGCGCTGGTAAACAGCACGGAAAATGCCGTCTTACTGAGCATTCACCAAAACAGCCTGCCGTCTTCCACAGTAACCCATGGGGCGCAGGTATTCTGGAACCGGCAGGAGGGAGCCGAGGTACTGGCGGAGATCATCCAGGATTCTTTAAATAGCTGTATTAACGTTGGCAATGAGAAACTGCCAAAACAGATCCCGTCCACCATTTATTTAATGAAGAGTATCACGGCGCCCGGTGTGATCGTAGAGTGCGGATTTCTATCCAATCCGGCGGAGACCGCCCGATTACAGCAGCCGTCCTACCAACTGAAGTTGGCTGCCGCCATTGCCGCCGGGTATTTGCGGTGTGCGGCAGGGGAGGAGATAACATGAAACAAAAGACCATGTTTTACTGTACGGAGTGTGGCAATGAGACGCCAAAATGGGCTGGAAAATGTCCTGCCTGCGGCGCCTGGAACACCATCACGGAACAGCCGGAGGCATCCAGAACGGCGTCAAAGGGAAGTAAGCTGTCCCGCTCCGGCATCACAGCCAGGCGGGCCTGTCCGGTGACAGAACTGCAGACCAATGAGGAGATCCGCTTTTTCACCGGCATGGGGGAACTGGACCGGGTTTTGGGCGGTGGCGCCGTAAAGGGCTCGCTGGTACTGGTAGGAGGGGCGCCTGGTATCGGTAAATCTACACTCATGCTGCAAATATGCAATAAATTAATCGAAAACTCCAAAATATTATATGTATCCGGCGAAGAGTCTGAGCACCAGCTGAAGCTACGTGCAAAACGGCTGCATGTGGAAAGCGAAAATCTCTATGTGTTTTCAGAGACCAGTCTGGGCGGTGTGCTGGAGTCTGTGGCCTCAGAGCAGCCGGACGTGTTGATCGTGGACTCCATTCAAACGCTTTATAACGAATCCCTGGACTCTCCGGCCGGCAGCGTGAGCCAGGTGAAAGACTGCACTATGGCGCTGATGCAACTGGCAAAAGGGCAGGGGGGACTTACGGTCTTTGTCATCGGACATGTGAACAAAGAGGGTTCTATTGCCGGCCCCAAGGTCCTGGAGCACATGGTGGACTGTGTGCTGTACTTTGAGGGGGACCAGCACACATCCTACCGCATCCTGCGGGCAGCAAAAAACAGGTTTGGTGCCACCAACGAGATTGGCGTATTTGAAATGCGGGACGAGGGGCTGACCGAGGTGGAAAACCCCTCGGAAATGCTGCTCTCAGGCCGCCCGGAGGATACTCCGGGAACTTGTGTCACTTGTGTGATGGAGGGGATGCGGCCGGTATTGGCGGAGATTCAGGCCCTTGTGGTGACCTCGGCAGGCAGTAACCCGCGGCGCACCAGCAATGGTTTTGACTATAACAGGGCGGCCATGCTGCTGGCGGTTTTGGAAAAACGGGGTGGGCTGAAGGTGTCAGCCTGCGATGCCTATCTCAATATTATTGGGGGGCTTTGGCTGGACGAGCCTGCCGCCGACCTGGCGGCGGTGATCGCGCTGGCCTCCAGTTATTTGGACAGGCCCATTCCCAATGACCTGGTGGCAGTTGGCGAGGTGGGGTTGACAGGCGAACTGCGGACTGTAAACCAACTGGCCCAGCGGATTTCCGAGGTGCGGCGGCTAGGCTTCCGAAAGTGCGTTATTCCGGCCCATCGGGCGGCAAATCTCGGCTCATTTCCGGGTCTTGCGTTGCTGCCGGCTCGAAATATCGGTGAGGCGATCCGAGCCGCTTTGCGTCCGCCGGAATAAAGTGGACGCAGGCGCCGCCCAGAGAGGGGAGTCCGGCTGCGGCTGCACTGTCCAGAGTGCAGATCCCGTCAGACTGATAGACACACGCGCTGGTGCAGGGGATTAAGCTCATGACGATCATCCATTCCTTTTCGTTTGGCATTAGCTTGACCAAATTGAACATTTTCATACGGAGACAGTGTCTTTGCATTGACAGCTTGCAAAAAAAGAGGTAAAATAGCAGAGGTTTGATACCTTGTGTTCATCATGCCCCGGTAGCTCAGGGGATAGAGCATTCGCCTCCTAAGCGAAGGGTCGGACGTTCAAATCGTCTCCGGGGTGCCAGCTCTGAAAATTCCCTGTTTGGCGCGGGGTCCGGCCTGTGGCCGGACCTCATGACCGGACAGGG
>CATNDT010000031.1:0-13671 GCA_950097035.1 uncultured Oscillibacter sp. | reverse complement strand
TCTCGCTTTTTTTACTGCGGTTTCACCTTTCCGAATTTACGGCGACGTATCGCGGAGGGCGGTTCTTGCAGTTTAGATGCAGGGAGAGGAGGAAAGCCGGTATATATAAAATTGAACAAAATAAAAATTTTGTTCAATTTAGGGGGGCGTAAAACCCAAAAATCATTTACCGGCGTTATTTATGATCGACTACCGTACAGAGGCTCCGGAGATCCTGCGGGACTTTCTTTCATATCACGAAAACGTCAAGGCGCATTCCCAGCGCACTGTGGATGAGTATTTTTTAGATCTCCGCAATTTTTTGCGGTACATAAAGCAGATCCGCAACCCGGAGCTCTCTGAAAAAAGTCTGGACGAGATCGACATCATGGATGTTGGACTGGAACTGGTCGGCAGTGTCACATTGACGGATATCTACAGTTACATGACCTATCTTAGCCGTGAGCGCATCCAGCACCAGAACAGCCGGCATTCCGACTATGGTTTAAATGCTGCTTCCCGGGCCAGAAAGATTGCCACAATACGGTCCTTTTACAACTATCTCACAAATAAAGCACATCTACTTCGTGAAAATCCTGTCAAAGATATTGACTCTCCGAAATTAAAAAAGAGTTTGCCGAAATATTTGACTCTGGACGAGAGCCTGGATCTTTTAAATGCCGTAGACGGTAAAAACCAGGAACGGGATTACTGCATTTTAACGCTTTTTCTAAACTGCGGCCTGCGGATTTCCGAACTGGTCGGCCTGAACCTGAACGATATCCAGGGCGACGCTCTGCGGGTCCTGGGCAAGGGCAATAAAACCAGAATTATTTATCTGAACGACGCCTGTCAGGATGCGGTCAACCGGTATTTAGCCGTCCGGCGATGTATTTCCGGACGGGATGCCAACGCATTGTTTTTGTCATCTCAAAATGAGCGGATCAGACGCTCTACAGTCCATGCCATGGTGAAAAAGAGACTTTCTGCCGCCGGGCTGGACAGTACCCAGTACTCTTCCCACAAGCTGCGGCACACAGCCGCCACACTGATGCTGCAAAACGGGGTGGATGTCCGCGCCGTGCAGGAGGTTCTGGGACATGACCACCTGAATACAACGCAGATCTATACGCATATTGACAATGAATCTCTGCGAATTGCTGCAAAGGCAAATCCCTTGTCACGTGTGAAAAAACCAAGAAAAATGACCGATGAATCGTAAGATTTCGGTAGATAAGCCAAAAGGGCCGGAGATATCTGTCTCCGGCCCTTTCGGCTGTCAATACCGCTTAGTTGCAGCAGCAGAAGTTTTTGGTCTCCTCGTAGTTTTCCGGCATCCGCACCGTGTTGGGCGGGAAAAATTCACCCACCGGGAAAGAGATGTTTCTGAAAATGCAGCAGGGGTCCTCCTTGTCGCTGCCGCAGGAGCACTCCTTATCCGGCATGCAGTAATCGTACACGGGTACCAGCAGCTGAGAATCCCGCTCCAGGCGCACGATGGAAAACTGCCCCAGGGTAACATAGATGCGGCGGGAATCGTCTCCGCTGGAGAGCTCACCGTCAAAGAAGCTGTTGACAAAAGACGGGACCTCACACAAATCGCAGTCGCAGTCCCGCTTGCCGCAGCAATCCATCACACGGGCATCCAGAACAATGGGATCTACGGCCTCCACCACGGCGATGGGGGCGTTGGCCCGCTTCATCATCTGGGCGTCAGGTCCGCCGGCGTTCATTTTGGAGGAGAAGATCTTGGCGTTCCCCTCGCTGCCAAACAGAATCACCCGTTTGTCAAATACACAAAGGCCCTCTACCGTAACAGGCGCAGGACAGCTGAGATAGGCCTGCAGTGTGACGGAGTAGAAAAATCGCATGTCTACCGTGTAGAAGCCCCGGTTGAAGCTGACGGGCTCCACATCCACATAGACATAGAGCAGCTTCGCGGAGCCGCCTTTTACAGACAGGGCACGGTTGATGACATCCACATACTGCATCTTGGGATAAAAGCGCAGGTCTTCAATGCAGTCCTTATCTCTGCAGGAATCGTAAATTTTCCTGGTATGGATGCAAACCGCCTCCCGGATGCCGCTGAGATCCTCGACAGGACCGGGCATAACTTTCTCGGGCATTGCAATACCTCCTAATAAGTAGCTGGATGAAAGAAAATTTCTTTCAATCCAGTGTATGCGTCCGGCGGCGAGGGGTGAAAAAAGCGCGCCGACAACCGGCGCGCTTTTAAGCGTTCTCTTATTGGAAGGACAGGGTGCTGACCTTGGGACTGATGATACAGACATAGCTCTTCCCCTCTCCCAGAACCAGGGGGGAACCGTTCTCCAACGTATATGCAAAGGGCTGATTCCGGTCCTCCCTGCTCCAACGGATGGGAACCGCTCTGCCGCCGCAGAAAAAGGTACCGCTCCCCTCCCCTGTGGTCCGCACGCGCTGTCGTCCCTCACTGTCCAGCACGGAAATATTGGTCTCCAGCACCAGGAGATTCACGGCGGCGACCTGCTCCCCGTTGGCGGCGTCTATGTGGGCTGTTTCGTATTGGCTGACCAGATACCGGCCATTGGCGGCGTCGTAGTCAAAAACAGCGGTCTTATAACCTGAAAAACGGAGGGAGACATGCTCTGCCACTTCCCCGCCGGCAGGTGTACCATCCTCTGTAAAGGTCTGTGGGTTTTGGTAGCCGTTTTGATGCTTTGCGGAAAAGTGCCCGTTAATGTACGTTTGAATTTTCTCACCGGACGTCACCAGACTGTGCTCATACCCGTTGTTCCGGCGGCGGTCAGCATCCCGCCAAAAGATTTCTGCGTCGTCGGTTCCCCGGACGCCGTCCATATTCTCCACACCCCAGCTGCGGATATTGGCATAGGCCTCCTGGCTGCCGCCGGCATGGACCAAAAGCGCGTCGTGGCTCAGCGCCAGCTCAATGTAGTATGGGCGGGTGGAACGGATGCTGCCCAGTAGCTCCACACCGTCCAGGGTCTGGTAAATACCCACCATCCGGGTGATACCGCCCTCCGCGGTCACCTCATAGATAATATCCGCCTGTGATATGCCCAACTGCGGCTGTGCCGCCTTCAGATTGTTCAGCATCACCGCCACCGGGCGCAAAGACTCATATTCCGGCTCCATAGGTTCTCCCGTCAAGGGATTTGTACCGGCGGGGACATACGGTTCCGGTTCCGGCTGCGGTATCGGCTCCGGCTCCACAACAGGAGCCGGCTCTGCAGGGACCTCAGATTTTTCAGCGCCCCCACAGCCCACCAATGTACACGCCGCCCACAGTGCAAGAAACAGGGCCAGAGCAAGCCTTCTCATAAAAATCACCGCCTCTCATGCGTTGTTTTCCATCATACCAACCCTTATGAAAACCGTCAAGGCGAAATTCTGCAAATTTCGGGAATTTCACTCTATACAATCCGGGCGGATATAGAGTATACTGATAAAAAGGTAAAATTGACTGCGACAAAGAGGAGGCGACATTATGGCCGGACCTGGATTCATCCACGATAAGCTGGAGATTAAATTTCTCATCCTGTACATCGCTGCCAGGGTCATCGAACCCATTCCATTTGATATGGTACTGGATCTGACAATGTGTGACGACGGGATCGACTACTTTGATTTTTCCGAGTGCCTGCGGGATCTGGTAAAAACCGAACATTTGACCCTTTCAGATAGTGGATTATACGCCATTACGGAAAAAGGGGAACGAAACAGCCAGATTTGTGAATCCAGTCTCCCCTACTCGGTCCGGCTGCGGTGCGACAGAAATATCGATATCTGCAACCGAAAGCTCCGCCGCAGAAATCAGGTGAAAGCCTCTTATGAAAAACGCCCCAACGGAATGTACACCGTAAAGCTGTTGCTGGACGATGACGCAGGCAACATATTAGACCTGAAGCTGATGGTCGTTCGGGAGGACATGGCCAGTCTTCTGGCGGAGCAGTTTTCCAATGCGCCGGAGGAGATGTACGGCAAAATCATCAACACGCTGTTGCCTGACGGAGCACACGGCAGAGCGGAACAGTAAAAACAGAAAAATCCCCGGTGTGAAAATATCTCCGTTTTCACACCGGGGATTTTTGAACACAATAACAACAAAATTTGTGATTATTTTACCACAACATTCTCTGCGCCCAGAACCTCCCGCGCCTCTTTCAGCAGCGCCTTATGCAAAAGGACCTGGGTACCGAATACTTTTCTGGTATCTGCCATAACCATTTTCACCTGTGTGCCGCCCGGAAACATAGTAAACACCAGCTTCAAATGCCGCAGTGCGGGCGAGTCAATGCTGGGAAATTTTAAATAGAGCACGTCTCCCTTTTCCAATTTCTCCCTGGGCATATCCATGTGCTCCGGCGGCAGACCTCCGGTAACAGTGGAGAGCGGATAGGCGCTGTCACACATAATCTGCGGCGCTTTTTCGTCCCGGACGGACAGCTTGCCCCGAACCACCACAGCCTGATTCTCCCGCAGATAGGCGCCGCAGGTCTCCAGCGTTTTGGAAAAACACAGCAGCTCTATGGCCGCAGTGTCATCCTCCACCGTTACATATGCCATCAGTGTGTTGTTTTTGGTGGTCTTCGTCTTGCTGGCGGTAATGACTCCGGCCACGGCAATGCGCTGATTGTCGGCAAATTTGACAGGTCCCCCCTCCTGGGAAAAATCCGCCAAAATCGAGGCAATGGTAGGCGCACCCAGGGCCTGTACCTGTTTTCGGTATTGATCCATGGGGTGTCCTGAGAGGTATAATCCGGTGGTCTCCTTCTCCATGGTCATCAGCTGTTGGACGGTAAACTCCGGTATATCAGGCAAGTGTATTTCCTTTACAGACTTTGGGTTACCTGGACTGGCGGAAACCATAGAGAAAAAGTCTATCTGCCCCTCCACATTGTCCCGCCGCTGTGCGGCAGAGGCGTCCATTAACCCCTCGTAGACCTTGATCAGCTGAGAGCGGCGGGCCCCGGTACTGTCAAAGGCTCCGGAGCGGATCAGGTTTTCCACTGCGCGCTTATTCATATCGCTGCTTTGCATCCGCTCACAAAAGTCATGGAGAGATGTGAAGGGTTGTTTTTTCCGCTCCTGCATTACGGCCTGAATAAAGCTTCGGCCAATATTTTTGATCGCGACCAGTCCAAAGCGGATGCCGCCCTCCTCTACCGTAAAGCAGTCGGTAGAGCGGTTGATATCCGGGGGCAGCAGGGCGATCCCACACTCCTTACACTCGTTGATATAGCCGGATACCTTGTCGGAGTTATCCAGCACGCTGGTCAGGAGGGCGGCCATATACTCTTTGGTGTAGTGGCATTTAAAATAGGCGGTCTGATAGGCCACGACGGCATAGGCCGCAGCGTGAGCCTTGTTAAAAGCATACTCGGCAAAATCGAATATCTTATCGTAGATAAGCTTTGCCGTGGCCTCCGGGATACCGCGGGCCACACAGCCGGAGATATCGCGCGCCGGGTCGCCGTGGAGAAACGCCTCCCGCTCCCGTTCGATATCCTTCACCTTTTTCTTGCTCATGGCCCGGCGCACCATGTCTGCCTGTCCCAGAGAGTAGCCGCCCAGCTCCTGAAAGATCTTAATAACCTGTTCCTGATAGACGATACACCCATAGGTAATGGAGAGGATGGGCTCCAGAGAGGGGTGGTCATAGCGCACCTTGTTGGGATTGTGGGCACACTCCAGAAATTGCGGGATGGAGTCCATAGGACCGGGGCGATACAGGGCGATAATCGCGGTGATATCCTCGATATTCCGCGGTTTCAGGCCCACGCATACCCCGGTCATACCGGCGGATTCCATCTGAAATACGCCCGAGGTCTTTCCTGAGGAGAGCATTTCGTAGGTCTCCGCATCATCCTCCGGAACATCCTCCAGCCGGAAGCCCGGCTGCTTCACCTGCAGGATCCTGACCGCATCGTCCAATACCGTTAAATTTCGCAGGCCTAAAAAGTCCATCTTTAACAGGCCAAGTTCCTCCAACGTTGTCATAACGTATTGGCAAACCACGGACTCGTCGTTTTTGGCCAGCGGTACATACTCGTAAACGGGCCGCTTGGTAATCACCACGCCGGCGGCGTGGGTAGAGGCGTGGCGGGGCATTCCCTCCAGGGCTTTTGCAGTGTCGATGAGTCGTTTTACCGTCTCGTCGGTGTCGTACAGCTCCCGCAGAGACCGGGAGAGCCGCAGCGCATCGTCCAGCGTGATATGCAGTGCGCCGGGACCGGCGGGCACCTGCTTCGCAATCTGGTCAACGTCGGCATAGGGCATGTTCATCACCCGGCCAACGTCCCGGATGACGCCCCGGGCCGCCATGGTGCCGAAGGTGACGATTTGAGCCACGTGGTCGTCGCCGTATTTCCGGCGGACATACTCCACCACCTCGCCCCGGCGGGTATCGCCGAAATCCATGTCGATGTCCGGCATACTGACCCGCTCCGGGTTTAAAAAGCGCTCAAAATAGAGCCCGTATTTCACCGGGTCGATATCGGTGATATACAGGCAATAGCTGACCATAGAGCCTGCGGCGCTTCCCCGGCCGGGCCCGACGGGAATGCCCTGGCTCCTGGCATAGCGCACAAAATCCGAGACAATGAGAAAATAGTCCGTAAACCCCATCTTCTCGATCATATCCTGCTCGTAATTCAGCTGTTCACGGTGGGTATCGTCATCTCCGTACCGGGCGCTGTACCCCTCGTCGCAGAGCTTCTTGAGATAGGAAAAACTGTCGTAGCCAGGTGGCAGCTGGAATTCCGGCAGATGATATTTGCCAAAGGTAAATTCCAGATTGCACATGTCCGCGATCTTTGCCGTGTTCTCCAGTGCACCGTCGTACGCCTGAAACAGCGCAGCCATCTCAGCCTCGTCCCGCAGATAAAAATTCCGGGGCTCATAGCGCATCCGGTTTTCATCCTCCAGCGTCTTACCGGTCTGGATACAGAGCAGCACATCGTGGGCCTCGGCGTCCTCCTTGCGGAGATAGTGGGCATCATTGGTGCAGACCAAGGGAAGCCCCGTCTCCTGGTGCATCCGGAGCAGAGACTGGTTTACCAGGGCCTGGTCCCGGATGCCATGGTCCTGCACCTCCAGGTAGAAGTGCTCCGGGCCAAAAATACCGGCCAGCTCCAGCGCGTAGCGTTTGGCATTTTCGTACTCTCCATTCCGCAGCTGCCTGGGAATCTCCCCCGCCAGGCATGCAGACAGCGCGATCAGCCCCCCGCTGTGCTTTCGCAGCAGCTCCAGGTCGATGCGGGGCTTGATGTAAAACCCCTCCGTCCAGGCCATGGAAACCAGGTATGAGAGGTTGCGGTACCCCTCTTCATTTTCACACAACAGTACCAGATGGCGGCTCTCAGCATCAAACGCATGGACTTTGTCAAACCGGGAGCGGTCCTGGGGAGTGACATAGACCTCACAGCCGATTACAGGCTTAATCCCCTCTGCCTTACAGGCCCTGTAGAAATCGATCGCACCGTACATGACTCCGTGGTCGGTAATGGCACAGGCGCTCTGCCCCATAGACTTTACCGTTTTGGGCAAGTCCCGGATGCGGCATGCGCCGTCTAAAAGGCTGTACTCCGTGTGGACATGCAGATGGACAAAGGACATCGTCTCTCTCCCCTTTCAACAGTCTTGGTCTGGTCAATCCCTTTTGCCGGCATCCTCCGCCAGCTCCATCAATTTTCGCAGGCGGTGGTTCAGGCAGGATTTTGTCACCGGCGGATCGAAGATCTCCGCCAGCTCAGAGAGAGGAAGCTCCGGATTTTCCAGCCGCAGCGCCGCTGTCTGCTGCAGCTTGTCCGGCAGCAGCTCTAGCCGTCCCGCTGTTTGAAGACAGCGAATGGTCTCCGCCTGTTTCTGCGCGGCCTCCACCGCCTTGTCCAGATTGGCGGTGTCACAGTTCAGCCGGCGATTTACCCGGTTTCTCAGGTCCTTCTCCATTTTGGCGCTCATCACCTTCATAGAGGCTACCGGTGCACCGATGTAGGTCAAAAAATCCTCTATCTGGTCACTCTGCTTAAAATAGGTCACAAAGCTGCCGTTTCGGGAGACACTTTTGGGCGGGTAGCCGCACTCCCGCAGCAAAACCTCCAGTTCCCGGCTGGCCTGAAGGTGGGAGGTCGTCAACTCCAGATGGTATCGCTTCAGAGGGTCGATCATGCTGCCGCCGGCAAAAAAGCATCCGCGCAAAAAAGCGCCCCTGCAACAGGTGTCCTCCAGCATACCAAAATTGATGTGGAGCACCGGATTTTGCTGCGGGTCATAGCCCAGCAGATTGGTAATATGGTCAAGCTTTTTCCGCTCAATGATCTGAAAGACCATTTTCCCCTCTCCGGCCGCCGTGTGTGCCGGGCAGCGGTCAAAGCGGAGGGTAAAGGCCCGCTGAAACAGCTTTGGCAGACGCTCCGCAAAATTGGGATTTTCCGTGATAATCCGCACCTCGGTTGAGCTGAATGTGTTGCAGTAGAGCAAAATGCCGTATGCCTCTGCCCGGGCACAGCACAGTTTTTGCACCGGAAGACGGCAGAGTTCATTTTTCGTATCGAAGGAAAAAGACATTTTGCCCCTCCTGTCCCGGTTTTTTCTGTAAAGAAAAAACACTTGTCATTTATTGTTCTCTGTGCGGTACTTGCTATTCCAATAGGTAAAGCGATTCCCCGCAATGCGGACGTTGCGCTCTGCGTGCAGCAAAACCAACTCACGGGCCAAAAAAACGGGATGGTGACGGACATAGCCGTCCTCCACTGTGGATATAGGGCGGCTCACGACCTCCACCCCCAAAGCCGCACAGGCCTCCGCGTCGCCTCGCAGCAGCTCCGCCCCCTCCTCCGCGTATCGGGCGGCAATCTCTTTGGGAATGGGGGAGGAATTACAGAGGCATAAATTGAAAAGCCCCGGCACAGAGTGGTGAAACAGCGCCGCAATATGGTCTGAGACCGTGTAGCCCTCGGTCTCTCCCTCCTGTGTCATAACATTGGCCACATAGACCTTCAGAGCATTGGAGGATTGGATGGCGTCCACAATGCCGTCCACCAGGAGATTGGGAATGATACTGGTATACAGGCTGCCCGGTCCCAGCACGATCATGTCCGCCTGGCGGAGCGCGGTCAGTGCCGCCGCCAGAGCTTTGGGATGCTCCGGAATCAGACGCACCTGCCTGATACGGCAGTCCTCCCGTTTTTTACAGTAGAATATCTTGGACTCCCCTATGACTGACGCGCCGTTTTCAAACTCCGCCTCCAGACGCACGTCCGCCGTGGTCACCGGCAGCACCCGGCCCGTGATGGCCAAAACCTCGCTCATGCGGCTCACCGCGGCGTCAAAGGTGGGCGATATGCCGTTTAATGCCGCCAGAAAGAGGTTGCCAAAGCTCTGCCCTGCCAAAGACCCCTCTGTAAACCGGTAACGCATCAGTTCGCCCATCAGCGGTTCCGTGTTGGCCAGAGCCTCCATACAGTTCCGGATATCTCCGGGCGGCGGCATGCCCAGATCCTGCCGCAGCATGCCGGACCCGCCGCCGTCATCCGCCACCGTGACGATGGCGGCAATATTTTCCGTGTATTGCTTCAACCCTCGCAGCATGGTGGCAAGGCCGTGCCCGCCGCCAATGACGGCCACCCGGGGGCCATAGGCCCTGGGCACCCGATAGGATGTCTGCTGTTCCATGGTCTCTCCTCTGCTCCTATCCTCCACGGCCCATGTCGCGGTGATTTTCCGTTACCTGATAGCCCTGCTGCCGGATGAACTCCGCCAGGGCATGGGTCACCGCCACAGAGCGGTGGTGGCCGCCGGTGCACCCAACGCCAATAACCAACGCCGCCTTCCCCTCCTCCGCATAGAGGGGCAGGGTGAAGGACAACAGCTCCTCCAGACGCCGCAGATATCCCTGGGTCTGCTGAAAGCCGAACACATAGTCCGCCACTTCCCGGTCCAGTCCTGTCTTGGGGCGCAACTCCTCAATATAAAAGGGATTGGGCATAAAACGCACATCCAGCACCAAATCAGCATCCATGGGCAAGCCGTATTTAAAGCCAAATGACATGACGCTGACCGCCATCCCCCCCCGCTCCTCCGCGCTTCCGAAGAGGCGCAGCAACTCGCCCCGCAGCTTGGCGGTGGAGAGGCGTGAGGTGTCGATGAGAAAATCCGCGCGGTTTCGCACCGGCTCCATCAGCTCCCGCTCCTTGCGGACAGCGTCCTCCAGGGATTGGGTTTGGCCGCTCAAGGGGTGGCGGCGGCGGGTCTCCTTATACCGCTTAATGACAGTCTCCGGCGAAGCGTCCAGAAACAGCATGCGGCAGGTGGCCTCCATTGCTTTTAACTGGTCCAGCACACCAAACAGCTCTGTAGGAGAATCGGCGGTCCGCACGTCGTAAACCAGCGCAACACGGTCATAGCGGCTGCTGGCCCCTGCACAGAACTCCGCAAACTTCAAGATCATGGCAGCCGGCATGTTGTCAATAATATAAAATCCGATATCCTCCAGAAAAGAGGCCGCCTTACTCTTGCCGCCTCCGGAAAGACCTGAGATAATCAGAACTTCCATGAAAACTCCCTCTTTCTGCCAAAAGGTCCCGGCCGGCTCTCAATGCAGAATCCGGACCTCAGGCTCCAGGCGGACGCCAGTCTTCTGAAAAACCTGTTCCTGCACTTTGGAAATCAGCTCCATCACATCGGAAAAGGTGCCGCCGCCCCTGTTGATCACAAAGCCCGCATGCTTTTCAGATACCTGGGCGCCGCCAACAGTCAGGCCCTTCAAATCGCACCGTTCGATCAGTGTGCCGGCGTAGTGACCCTCCGGCCTTTTGAAGGTGCTGCCCGCACTGGCATACTCCAAAGGCTGGCTGGCCCGCCTTTTTTGCAGCAGCTCCCGCATTCTTGCCCGGATGGCCTCCGGGTCGCCGGGAGAGAGGCGAAACGCCGCTTGCAGTATAACGGCCTCCGGTCGGTCTGAAAACAGGCTGTGGCGGTAGCCAAAGCGCAGCGCCTCGTTGGAGAGGACCCGGATCCCCTCGTCAGGAAACAGGGCCGACACGCCAGCTACCACCTGCCCCATCTCGCCGCCGTAAGCGCCGGCGTTCATACACACCGCGCCACCTACGGTTCCAGGGATGCCATGGGCGAATTCAACTCCTGTCAAGCCGTGTTTTGCAGCAAAGTCAGCAAGTTTTGCCAGAGGAACGCCCGCCCCTGCAAGAATACTGCCGGCTTCCTCCCCCAACTCCAGGCGGTTCAGACCGGAAGTTTGAATCACCAACCGGTCCACTCCCTCATCAGGGACCAATAAATTGCTCCCATTTCCAATCACCAGGGGCTTTGTACCGGCCTCTTTGGAAAATTCCACCAGCAATACCAGCTGCTCCCCGTTTTCCGGAAAGGCCATGCGCCTGGCAGGGCCGCCGATCCGAAAGGAGGTGTGTCCCGCCATAGGCTCTTCCGCCGCAATCCTTACATCCGGCAAATACTCCGCAATTCTTTGGTCAAATCCTGTCGCCCAGTCCATGTACCGGCCTCCCCAAAAAAACGTTTTACGGTTACATCACACGCCCCAAAAAAGCCGCGCCGATGATGCCGGCGTCATTTCCCAGCTCCGCACGCAGAATTTTGGTTATACGGCCGCCGTGCCGGCCAAAGCTCTCACGTTTTACGATCTCCCGCACCGGCTTCAACAGCAGATGTTCCGGCGCGGCCGCAACGCCGCCGCCGATGGCAATGACCTCCGGGCGAATAACATTGATCAGACTGATTGCGCCATCCGCCAGATTTTCGGCATACGCGTGGCACACTGCCAGGGCGGTTTCATCTCCCAGCTCCGCGGCCTGAAATGCCGTTCGCCCCTCCACGCCGCCATTCTTTTCGGCAATTTCGTGCAGTAAGCTCTCCGGGTGCCCCTCCATGGCCGCCTCTGTCTGCTGGATCAGACCGGTGGCAGAGGCATACCGTTCCCAACAGCCGCGGCGGCCGCAGTTGCAGGACTCTCCACCCTGGCGCATCACAATGTGGCCCGCCTCGCTGGAAACCGCGCCGCCCCGAAGTTTTCCGTTCAAAATCAGGCCCACGCCCACGCCGGTACCCAGTGTCACAATGGCAAAATCCTCCGTCCCCTTTCCGGCGCCGCAGAAAAACTCCCCTACCGCGGCACAGTCCGCGTCATTTCCCAGCAGCAGCGGCAGGTCCAGATACTGCCTGAACAGTTTCTCCAAAGGAACATTTTCCATGGGAATGTTTGTGGTAAACAGCACGTCTCCGCCGGACACCGCGCCAGGCAAACCGATCCCCACATATTGGGCGTCCACTCCCTCTGCAAGCACCGCCTGTGAGAGTTCCGCCAAGACCCTGGCAAAGTGCTCCGATCCCCGAAAGTCCAACGGGACCCGTTTTACCGTTACAATCCGACCTGTCTCATCCACCAGACCGGCTTTCAGATTGGTACCGCCCACGTCAATACCGATATACATACCATTCCCTCCGTCTGTGTATATTAGTCGATCCTGCTGCCCATATCCGCCCGCTGGTCCACCCGGCGGGCCAGTTCCTCGGCGGCATTAAAGCCTAACCGCCGCTGGCGGCTGTTCATAGCGGCCACCTCCACGATGCTGGCCAGATTCCGGCCTGGCCGCACCGGGATTGTGATGCAGGGCACACGAATATCTAAAATATCCATAAAATGGTCCTCAATTCCAAGGCGGTCATAGAACTTCGTATTGTCCCACTGCTCAAAATTCACCACTAAATCCAGCTGAGACTCATTCTTAATAGAGCGCAGGCCAAAGAGCTGCCGCACATCGATTACGCCAATGCCGCGCAGCTCAATATAGTGACGGATGACCTCCGGCGCGGTGCCAACCAGCCCGTCGGAAAACCGCCGCAACTCCACTGCGTCGTCCGCAACCAGGCGATGGCCACGCATAATGAGTTCAATGGCCACTTCGCTCTTGCCAATGCCGGAGTCGCCGGTGATCATCACACCCTCGCCGTGAATATCCAGCAATACGCCGTGCCGGGTGACACAGGGCGCCATAATGCGGTTCAGGACCTCAATGGCATGGCTGGTAAATTCAACAGTGGTCTCTTTTGTGCGGAGCAGAGTCCTCTCGTGGGCCTTTGCGCTCTCCATGCACTCTGGAAAGCAGTCCAGATCTCTGGCGATGACCAGAGCGGGAATGTCGTAGAGGAAGAAATCGTCAAAACATTTACGGCGTTTTTCGTTTGTCAGCCCTTTCAGATACATGACCTCCGCCTTGCCGATGACCTGAAGGCGCATGGGGTCGAAATAGTCATAGAACCCCTGGAACTGCAGGCCGGGCCTGTTTACATCCGTAATCGTCAGCCGTGTGGACGCATAGTCGGCACCCTCGTTCAAAACCTCTAAGTGAAACAGGGAGACCAAGTCGGTCAACTTCATACCAGTGTTGCTCATGGCATACCTCTTTCCGGCACAGCTTTCGCCTCTGCCTATCCTGTCCGGCCACCGAAAATCGCCGCCGGGCGGTAAAATTTTTACTTTTTTATTATATATGAATCTCCCGGTTTTCGCAATACTTTCCAGGGAGCTAAATCGGGCAAAAATCCCAAAAGGCTCTCCGCTGCACGGCTTCTGTCACTTTCAGGCAGAAAAGCAGCCGCAAAAGGGTGGCACTTCGTAAAGAAGTGCCACCCTTCGGGCTACCTGTAAAGAAATCT
>CATNDT010000030.1 GCA_950097035.1 uncultured Oscillibacter sp. | reverse complement strand
CCGTACAGATCGGGTGCGCGGAGACGGAAATACTGCTGTGGGACCATCCCTCCAAAATCAAGGTCATCACCGGCTGGAGAGTGTCTGTTGAACCGGCCGCGCTGAACAAGCTCTCTAAAATTTTAAGACGCCACACCGCATTGTCCTCAAATTACAGCGAGTACGGCGCGCTGATGGACTTTCTGACCCGGACGGGTATCAGCCTGCTGGACTTTATAGACATGCGTGACGAGCGGTTTTACCAGCTCCTCACCCAGATCTACCAGAGGGCCAACACCGCCTTTTTTAAAGAGGTGCTGGCAGATCTGCACCGCACTTTCCACTTTCAGAAAACCCCGTCCGTTTTCGGCAGAAATACCGTCCGCTATGCGCTTATCAGGCTGCGGGAGGATCTGCTGGGCGATCTGCTGCCGGAGGACCCGGACGAGGCGCTGAACAGTTCCGTGGTCTATCTGTCCAAAAAATGTTACCCCTTTGAGCGGAACCCCGTCCTGTATAACCTGCCAAGGAAAAAAACCAACGGAAACACCATCTCCCGGGATGTGCTCCGGGCCGTCGGGACAAAAAACATGGGGGCATATCTGCCGTATATCCGCATGAAGCATCTGATCAATACGACCGGGGAGCTGTACCATCCCAGAGAGGCGCTTGAATATCCCGGAGCCCGCCAGACGGTCGGCGCCTATAATGACCGCCTGACCCGGCGCGACAGAGAGAATGGCTATGCGCTGAAAGAGGAAAACGGACTCGTATATCTGGACGAGTATGTAAAAAACACGCTCTTTATTCTGCGGACCCTCCTGGATTTTTCGGCGGACGGCAACGGCGGCCAGGAGCAGCTCAACGAGAACTTTGTGGCAGATATGGACACGGCGGCGGTGGACCAGGCAAAGATATCCGCGCTGCAGACGGTTTTTGTACACTCCAAGGTCATCATGATTTACGGCGCGGCAGGCACCGGGAAAACCACCTTAATGAACTACATCTCCAACCTGATGGACGGCAGGAGCAAGCTGTTTCTGACCAAAACCCACACCGCCCTGGAAAATCTGCAGAGAAGGATCAAGTCGCCGGGATTTTCCAGCGCCTTTATGGGGATCGACAAATTCACCAAATCCGGCGTCTGCTGCGACTATGACGTGATCTTTCTGGACGAGTGCAGCACCATCGACAACCGGACCATGGTGGAGCTTTTGAAAAAGATTCCCGGCGATTCCCTGCTGGTCTTCGCGGGGGATATCTACCAGATTGAGTCCATCGACTTTGGAAACTGGTTTTTCTACGCAAAGGAGGTTCTGCCCGAAAAATCCGTTGTAGAGCTTGGCAGCACATGGCGGACCCAGGAGGAGAACATCAAACGGCTGTGGGAAGCGGTGCGGTTCATACAGCCCCTGATTACAGAGATGCTGGTCATCGACGGGCCCTTTTCAGAGAACATCGGAAAAAACATCTTCCGGCGGGATGATAACGACGAGGTCGTTCTGTGCCTGAATTACGACGGCAAGTTCGGGCTGAACAGCATCAACAGCTACTTTCAGGACGCCAACCCGTCTGAGGAGGCGTTCTACTGGTCTGAGTGGAAATACAAAGTGGGCGACCCGATCCTGTTTAACGAAAACAGGCGGTTTCCCATGCTTTACAACAACCTCAAGGGCAAAATCGTGGACATAGAGCGCGACAGCGGCAGCATCTGCTTCACCATCGATATCCCCATCCCCCTGACCGCTGTTGACCTGAGAGGAAGCGAGCTGGAGCGGGTCTCCACCGCCGACAATTCCACCCGCATACGCTTTCGCGTATATGCAAACGACGAGGGCAACCCGGAGGGGGACCAGGAGGAGGCCCGCATGAGATCCATCGTCCCCTTCCAGCTGGCATACGCCGTGTCGATCCACAAGGCGCAGGGTCTGGAGTACAACTCTATAAAAGTGGTAATCCCCGGCAGCAATTCCGAAAAAATTTCCCACGGCATATTCTACACGGCCATCACCCGCACAAAGGAAAAGCTGAAGATCTTTTGGAGCTCAGACACCATGCACCAGATCATCAGCAGCTTTCAAAGTGAAACGGACAACACCGCAAGTCTTGACATGATCAAAGCGAGGCTTAAAAAAGATCAGGCTCCCGGCGAAGCCCCCCTCTAAACTCTCAAGAAGGATCGCCGGCGGGCGGAAAGAGGCAGTCTATGGAACGGGAAAAAATTCTTCGGATGCATATGGTAGAGCGGTTTGGGGACAAAGCCTTCCTCAAAAAGCTGGGCTTCGGGCGGAAAGAGCTGCGCCGGGCCTTTGGCCCCGCAGACTGGAAGCAGATTCTCTCGCCCCTCCTCCCCATTCGGGAGCGGATATCCTGCGCCCGGGCGCTGGAGGCCTTCCGCCCCCTGCTGGATAAGCTCTCCCCGGAGCCGGCGGAGGGCTGGCTCCGCTGTTCCTATCAGGTGGCCTCCGCCCTGCTCTATCCCCAAACGGATGAAACCTGCACCCCCGCCCAGCGGAACGGGGCGCTGTGCTTCCTTCACTTTTTGCAGGGCCTGCTGGACGAGGAGCGGCAGTCTCTGCCCTTCGACCCCTGGCTGGACTTCACCTTCTGCACGGAGGAGGAGCTGTCCGCCGGCGCCGTGGCGGCGGAGTACCGCCTGTTCCGGCAGCAGTTTCGCATGGAGTATGTGTATGAGTTGCTGCGGCTGGGCCGGGAGGTAACGCCCTTCCGCACGCTGGAGCACATCGCCGGCGTCCACCACGTGGCCATGACCGTGGCCCGGGCCTTTTTCGCCGGGGGCGGGCGCATCGACCTGGGGCTGATGTCCGCGGCCGCGGCGGCCCACGACATCGGAAAATTCGGCTGCAAGCCGGGTGAACGGGTCCCCTATCTCCACTACTACTACACCGACCAGTGGTGTTCCCGGCGGGGCCTGGCCTCCATCGGCCACATTGCCGCCAACCACTCGGTGTGGGATCTGGAGATCGAAAACCTCTCCGCCGAGTCCCTGGTGCTGGTATACGCCGACTTTCGCGTCAAGCAGTCCAGAGACGAGGACGGACGGGAAATCGCCCAGCTGTTTTCATTAAGGGACGCCTTCGACGTTATCCTCCGCAAGCTGGACAACGTGGACGGCGCCAAGCGGCGGCGCTATCAGTTTGTGTATGCAAAGCTGCGGGACTTTGAGGAGTACCTCACCTATTTCGGCGTGGACACCACGCTGGAGACGCCCGGCGGTCCGCCTGTGCCCCGGAAAAACGCGGCCCTTGCCTCTCCGGACGAGGTGGTGTATTACCTGCGCTACACCGCAGTGGACCATAACATCCGCCTCATGCACCGCCTGAGCCGGGAGCACCTGTTTCTGGGCACACTGGAGGCCGCCCGCAGCGAAAAGGATTCCGGCCGCCTCCGGGCCTACGTCTCTATTTTTGAGGAGTACTTCACCTATTGGAACGCCGGACAGAAGGAACAGACCCTGGACTTTCTCTATGAACTCCTAATGTCCGCCGACGGCGACATCCGCCGTCACGCCGCCGCCCTCATCGGCCAGGTGCTGGCGGGTTTTCTCTCCGGCTATAAAAAGGAGCTGCCCGCAGGAGCCGCCCCCGACCCCGCCGAGGACCGGCCCTTCCAGCTGTGGGCGGAGTATCTGGAAAAGCTGATCCACCCGGACCGCCGCCTCACTCCCCGGCAGACCAGTATGATCCGCTATCAGGCCAAAACGGTGGTGGACGCGCTGCTTGGCAGCTGTGCCGCCAAGGACGCCCCCCGCTTCGCCGGAGAGCTGCTGCGCCACTACCGCTCCCCCGCTACTCTGGAGGGGGACGAGGCCTTTGCCCTGCTGGACGCCGTGATGAATGCGCCGCTGGAGCGGATGGACCGCGGCGCCTGCGGCCTGCTGGCGGACTTTGCCGCCTGGTGGCTGAAAAACGGAGACTCCCCCCAAAAGGCGGCGGCGCTGCGGCTCTTCCGCCATCTGCTGGGCTTTTTGCCGGACACGGCGGCGGAGCGGCACGTCATTGCCCAGGCCGTGGCGGAGGCGGACTGTGCCGCCAGCATACCGCTGCTGTTCCTCCAGGTCCAGCTGGGGCAGCGGCTGGGGCTGGATGTCTCCGCCGCAGAAGCTCTTTTAAACCGGCCCGGCACCATCAGCGGCGTGTCTCTGGACAACCTGAAATCCGCCACGCCCTGGATTCTGAAGGCCGCCGGCGTGGAGTATCTGCTGGGTCAGGTGGAGGAACGCGGCGGTGTGAACGCACTGCATATCGCCACCCACTTCTCCAACCTCATCAAGGTCAGTGAAAACGTGGTGGTCCGCCGGATGGCGGGGGCGGCGCTGCTGTCCATCGCCCCGGTGCTGACGCCGGACCGGCGCAACGAGATCGCCGTGGAGATGTCCAAGGCTCTGGAGACCGGGCAGGCGGAGATCTCCAAATACATTCCGGAGTACCTGGGCCAGTTTGTTCTGTGGCTCACCCCCCGGGAGCTGGATGAGGCCACAAATCAGATGGCCGCGCTTCTCTCCTCCTCCAATACCGACGTGGTGGCAGCCGCCCTGGCCACCGTGGGCGCCATGCTGGAGCATTACACCGTATACGGCGCCCGCTTCGGCGAGGGGGACGCCCTGGCCGGCCGACGCCGCCTGCTGGCCGGCCTTCTCTTAAAGGGCCTGGCTGACCGCCGGGAGACCGTGCGCCAGGAGGCGCTGCACATCCTGGGAGGACTCTTCGCCTCCAGGGCTCTGGGCTATGGGGAGAAGACCTCCCTCTTCACCCTGATCGGCAAAAAGCTGCTGTTTCTCATCGGCGAACAGCCCGAGGAGGAGCTGACCTTCTTCCACACCGCCGCCTCCCTCTCCCATGTCTACCGCTTTATCGTCCTGCACAAAATCCAAAGTGGTCCCTTCCAATTTGAAGTTCCGGAGAAGGCTGCCTTTTTTCCCGGCACCTTCGACCCCTTCTCCCTCTCTCACAAGGGTATTGTCCGGGCCATCCGGGACCTGGGCTTTGAGGTATACCTTGCCGTAGACGAGTTCTCCTGGTCCAAAAAGGCCCAGCCCTCTCTTATCCGGCGGCAGATTGTCAGCATGTCCGTGGCGGATGAGTTCAACGTGTATCTCTTCCCCCACGACATCCCGGTAAATCTGGCAACCCCCGCCGACCTGGACCGCCTGCGGCAGGTGTTCGCAAACCAGACGCTGTATCTGGCGGTGGGGTCCGACGTGGTGGCGGGCGCTTCTTCCTACAAGGCCGCGCCCAGTCCCGGCTCCGTCCACTACCTCAACCACATCGTCTTCCGCCGCTCCAGCGACGCGGAGGGCCGCGAGATCGAAACCGACCTCTCCTGTCTTCTTGGCGGCGTGCTGCAGCTGCAGCTCCCCACCCATCTGGAGAATATCAGCTCCACCCGCATCCGGGAGAATATCGACCTGGGACGGGATATCTCCAACCTCATTGAGCCCTCGGTGCAGGATTATATTTACAGCAACAGCCTGTACCTGCGGGAACCCCAGTACAAACAGATCGTCCGGGCCGGGGATCTCCTCTTCCAATGGGCGCGAAACGAAGACACCCGCCTCTGGGAGGAGCTGTGCGCCGCCGTGGGCGGGCGCTCCGCCCTTCCGCCCGCGGCACCGGCAGGTGATATTCTGGTGCTGCGCCACGGAGGCGTAAAAGGGCAGGTGTTGGGGTTTTTAACACTGCAGACCGTCACTGACCGGGGGCTGTACGAGTCTCTTGGCAACGAGACCCTGGCCGACGCGGTGCGCTGCCGCACAGCAGGGCGCATCCGGCTGCTGACAGGGCTGCACCTGGCCCGCGTTCCCGGCAGCAGTTATGACACGGGCCAGCTGCTGCTGACCGAAGCCCTGACCCACGCCATGGGTCAGGACTGCGGCTACGCCGTGTGGCACACCGCCGCCCCTCCGGAAGAGCTTCTGGATCTATTGGCCCGGCAGGGCTTTGTGAAAATCGCCGGGGCGGCGGACAGCCCTTTGCTGCTGGTGGATATGCGCTCCCCGGCGGTGCTGCAGCAAAACATCCCCACCACGCTGAAGGCACCCTTCTCCTCAGATCCCCAGGTGCTCGCCACTGTGCGGCGGGCCCACCACCGGTTTCAGCGGGCCGTGTGCGCCCTGTATCCGGGGGCGCTGACGCTGTCTCTCAACGCGGAGGTCATCTACCACCGGCTGGTGGGCAAGCTGACGGAGCTGGGCGGCGTCCCCGCGGAGCCCACAGTTCCCCGGGTGCTGGGGCCCAAGATGTGCGTGCCCTTCGGCAAAATCCTGCGGGGCAACGCCGTGCCCAACACCGTCACCAAGACCATTCACACCGACAAGGTCTTTGCCCCGGACCTGAAGTCCTTTACCATCGCGGCCTTTCCCGGCTACGCGCCCCTGGAGAGCCAGATCCGCACCATCCGCTCCTTCCGCCGCCCGGTCATGCTGGTGGACGACCTGCTCCACTCCGGCAACCGCATCCAGGCCTTGGACCCCCTGTTCCGGCAGGAGGGCGTGGAGATCGACCGGTGCGTGGTGGGCCTGCTCTCCGGCCGGGGCCGGGACCTGATGACCGCCCGCGGCCGGACGGTGGACAGCGTGTACTTCATCCCCAATATGCGGGCCTGGTTTGTGGAGTCCACCATGTACCCCTTTATCGGCGGCGACACCGTGGATCAGGCCCGCTCCTCCGTCCCCGGTCTCACCCCGGCGGTAAACCTGATTCTGCCCTACGCCTTCCCCAAATTTTACAGGGAGTGCGGACGGGAGGCGGTGTTCTCCTTCTCCCACACCTGCCTCACCAACAGCCGGGATATCCTGCTGACCCTGGAGGACGCCTACCGCCAGCGCTACGCCCGGAACCTCACCCTCTCCCGCCTCAGCGAGGCGGTGATACTGCCCCTGTCTCCGGACAAGGGGAACTGCCTGCGGTATGACGCCAATGTCCCCGCCTCCCTGTGCCTGGAGAACGACCTCAAACTGCTCCTGCGGATGCGGGAACTCTTAGAGTAAATGGGAGCTGATACGATGTATTACTACCACTATCACGGCCGGCTGGCCGCCTCATCCCTGCCCGGCCTCCCTCTGGAAGCGGCGGAGGCGGGGCGCCCGAATCTGTATTTTCTGGAGCGGGATGCGGCGGCGGGCCGGGCCGCCTGGCGGGTGACGGACCCCCGCCAGCTCACCGCCCGGCAGGACAGCGCCGCCTGGCTGGACAGCGCGCGCATTGACTGCGTACCCCCCTCTCTGCCGGAAGCGGTGTCCTCCGCCATCCGGCAGGGGACGCTTCAGGCAGTGAACATCCGCCACCCCCGGTGGGAGCGGGCCGCGGCGTTTTCCCGCTCCGGGTCCGGCAAAAAGCGGGTGCATCTGCTGGCGGTGGGGGATGTGGGCGGCACGCTGCTGACGGCCCTGAAGCTGCTGGGCGGTGGGGACATCTCCACCATCGGCATCTGCGATCTCAGCGAGAGCACCGTGGCCCGCTGGACCGCCGAGATGGGCCAGGTCGCCTGGCCCTGGGACTACGGCGCCCTGCCGGAGGTGGAGCCGGTGACCGCAGACCGTCTCTTTGACTGCGACGTGCTCCTCTTTGCCGCCGCAAAGGCTGTGCCGGCGGTGGGCAGCGAAACGGGCGACGTGCGGATGGCCCAGCTTCAGGCCAACCGCGCCATTGCAGAGAGCTATGCCCGGCAGGCCAGGGCGGCGGACTTTAAAGGGCTGTTCATCGTTCTCAGCGACCCTGTGGACCCCCTGTGCCGGGCGGTCTGGCAGGCCTCCAACCTGGACGAAAACGGCCGCTGGGACGGTTTGGGCCTGCTGGCCGAGCAGGTGCAGGGCTTTGGTCTGGGAGTGATGAACGCCCGTGCATCGTACTTTGCAAAGCAGGACTCCCGCTTCGCCTCCTTTTTGACCGAGGGCCGGGCTTTTGGCCCCCACGGCCAGGGGCTGGTAATCGCCAACTCTCTTCAACACTATGACGGCGCCCTCTCCCGGGAGCTGACGGACTTGACATTGTCCGCCAATCTCCGCATCCGGGACCTGGGCTTCAAACCCTATGTGGCTCCGGCGGTGTCCTCAGGGGCCATGCAGCTGCTGCTCACACTGCGGGGGGAGTGGCACTGCGGCTCTGTGTGTCTTGGCGGCGTGTGGTTTGGCGTGAAAAACCGTTTCACCCCTCACGGACTGGAAACCGAGTCCCTGTCCCTGCCGGACGATCTCTTTGCCCGCCTGCTGGAAACGGAGCTGGCTCTGGCGGAAATCACCTGACGGGAGGCGCAGCCATGCCTGACATCCTGACCGTTCTCTGCCCCGGAGACACCGCCTCCCAGCGGTTTGCCCTGACACTGGAGGCCGCCCTGCGCGGGCGGCGGGCACAGCTCCTCACCCGTCTGGAGGGGCCATTGAAAAACCGGAGGCTCCTCTTCGCCGTCCCCCTGGAGGCCGGCGGCGCAAACTCCGGCCTCGGGCCGCTTTTGGCCTTTCTCCGCACCCACCCCGGCTGCCTCGCCGGGTGCGTGGGCGGCGTGCTGGTGGACGGGCCGGAGGAGCTGTACACCAAGTCCACCGGCCGGGAGATCGTGCTGGCGGCCTGCCTTGCAGGCTGCACTTTTCCGGGCCGCCCCCTGGTAGAGGCCACCGGCAGCCTGCAAAACCTTACCGTGCAGGCCCGCAACGCCGGCTGTTCCCCGGAGGAGGCACTTCGCCTGGCCGCTGCCGGCGTTGTGGAGCGGCTGCTGGACTTTTCTCCCCCCAGACGCCGCCGGCCCCGTCTGCTGGCACTCCACGCCTCCAGCCACGCCACCTCCAACACCCTGGCCCTGTGGAGCAGGTGCCGGAAGCGGCTGGAGGCCGCCTGCGACATTACGGAAATCGGATTGCGAAACGGCACGCTGGTGGACTGCGCCGGGTGCCCCTACACCGCCTGCCTCCACTTTGGAGAGCAGGGGGACTGCTTTTACGGCGGCGTGATGGTGCAGGAGGTGTACCCCGCCATCCGGGCGGCGGATGGGGTGGTGCTCCTCTGCCCCAACTATAACGACGCCCTCCCCGCCAACCTGACGGCGGCCGTCAACCGCCTGACGGCCCTGTACCGGGCCGCTCCCTTTGCTCGCACGGCGGTGTTCGCCATCGTGGTCTCCGGCTACTCCGGCGGGGACATTGTGGCAAGTCAGGTAATCTCCGCCATGAATATGAACAAGGGCTTTTGGCTGCCGCCGGAGTTCTGCATGCTGGAAACCGCCAACGACGCCGGCACGGCGGCCGCCCTGCCGGGGATCGACGGGCGGCTGGAGCGGTTTTCCCGGAACATTCTAAAGCAGCTGACCGGCGGCGCCTCCGCGTAAAAAGAGCTTCGCGCCCTTGCGGCGCGAAGCTCTTTTACTGCTGCTCTGTATGCCGGAGAATACTGCGCCCGGATCGATGCGGCAGTCCTCCGGAACGCCCCCGGGACAGGCCCGAAACAGCGCGCCTATCCCGCCGCCAGCCCCAGCACCTCGCGCCCAAAGCCGCTGAACCGGGACTCCAGCCAGTCATAGGACAGGTGGAAAATCTGGGGACCCGCCGCGTAGGCGGCCAGCTCATAGGGTGAAAAGGCCACGGTCATGCCCGTCTCATCAAAGGATACGGCGTAGCTGGTCCACCCCGCAATGATGTTTTCATAGTCCGCCCAGAAAAACTCCTCCGGCGGCAGGCCGTTCTCCGCCGCCACGGCGCGGGCCTGCCGCAGCAGCTCCTCCCGCACCTCGGCCGAAAAGGCCGCACCGTCCTCCGCCAGTATATTCAGGTCAAAAAACGTGCCGGAGGTCAGGTCAAAATTCCACCCCAGGCAGGCGGTGTTGGGATGGGCGCCGCCGGTGCTGCTGTAATAGGTGGCCGTCACGCTGACCAGATGCTCCGTCTGGTAGGCAGAGCTGGTCAGTCCCAGGGCGTAGGGGCCAAACCAGTCAACTCCCTCCTCCCGCCGCCACTTGAGGTCCTCCCGGGCCATGTCCGTCAGCTCCTGAAACTCCCGGGCGCTGACCCACTCCTCAAACCTGCCGTTAAAAGCGCCGGCTATCTCCAGCGCCCGGGCCTCAGCCTCCGTTCCGGCCTCCAGCACCGGCGTACCGTCTGAGCGGCGGGCGGTCAGCTCCGGCAGCTGATAGCGGCACTCCGCCAGGGGCGTGCCGTCCTCCGCCTGGGCGCTGTCTGTCCACACCACCATGTCCACAGTGTAGTAGCAGGGCGCCTCCTTCTCCTCTTCATTTTGCCGCACGGCGCGGGATTCCGCCGCCGGAACGGTGATGTTCGCCGTCCCGGCGGTGCAGGCTGTCAGCAGGCCCAATACCAGCGGCAGAACGATCAGCTTTTTCATAAGGTACTCCTTTTCCCCGGATCAGAGGATCAGCGGTCCGTCCCTCCAAAGACTCCCGCCGGCAGCGGCAGCCAAATCCGGATACGCCAGTGCGTAGAGGTCCGCGGCCCTTGCCTCCTGGCTAAACAGCGCCTGGGCGGCCCCGCCCAGACGGCGCACGTCGGCGGGCTTTGTCAAAACCGGAACGCCGGCCGCCTTGCGCATCCGGGCCAGCAGAGCCCGGCCGGTCTCATTTGCGGCCAGCGGCCGCAGATACGGAATCTCACCGGGAAATATTCCCGGCCGCAGGCCGAGGTACGCCCACAAAACCATCCGCCGCAGCCGGGCGCGGGCATACCGGCGGGTCCTGGCGGTCTCCAGAAGCTCCGCCAGGGACACAGCGGTGCGGCCTGCGCGGCAGAGCCTTCTGTACAGGCCCTCCCGCCCCTCGTCCAGGGCGGCAAAGTCCTCCTCCCCCATGGCACGCAGCCGGGCCAGCACCGCCCGCTCGCAGTTTTCCAGAAACACCGGGGCCCGGCCAGCCGCCTCCTCGGCCCCGTAGACAGCCGCCATGGCGGGGGCCATCTGCTCCAGAGCCTCCTGCCGCCGCCCCGCACGCAGCAGGGCGCGGATCGCGGAGGCAGAGGCATTTTGCCCCGGCTTTAGCGCCTGTGCATCATGGGCTGCGCCCAGGCGCGGCAGGGCCAAAACCTCCAGCGGGACCCTCCTGCGCAGCAGGCTCTTGCAGTACTCCACTCCCAAAATATCGTTGGGATTCTCCAGCAGCGCGGCGTCTGAGGCAGAAACCAATCCGGCCACGGCCCGCTGGCGGGCGGCGGCGAAGCTGTCTCCCCGCTGCAGCTCCCGCCGCAGCCGGGCGGGAAAATCCCCGTCCAGCAGCGCCAGGGCCACCCGCCGCAGGGCGGCGGCGTCCCCGCACTCGCTGCCGAAAACAAGCGTATCCACCACCCCGCAGGATGCCAGCGTACAGACGCCGCCATCGGCGAACCGCTCCGCCGAGGAGACCGCCCATGGCAGCGGCAGCTCCAGCACCAGGTCCGCCCCGCTCTGCACGGCGGCCATGGCACGGGCCTGCCTGCGCAGCAGCGCAAAATCCCCCCGCTGAACAAAGTCTCCGCTCATCGCGCAGACCACGGCGGCGTCCTCCCCCAGCAGACGGCGGGTCTCCCGCAGGAGATGGACATGCCCCATGTGGAGGGGATTGTATTCTACAATGATACCAGCGACTCGCACAAAAATCACCTCAAAACGATGACAAAAAAATGACATTTCGGTAAAAAAAGTGGTTGTAACTTTTGGAAACTCTGTTATAATGTAGTTATATATACTGCATTATACCAAATATAGGATATCTTGCAGGCACTTTCAAAAAAGAATATGAGGAGTCGAAAAGCAATGAATGTTCTGGTTATCAACGCGGGCAGCTCTTCTTTGAAGTACCAGCTGCTGAATCCGGAGACCGGCGATCTGCTGGCCAAGGGCCTGTGTGAGCGCATCGGCATCGACGGTAAGTTCACCTACAAGCCCCAGCTGGCGGGCAAGGAGACGCTGGACGCCGTGGACGTGGCCATGCCCACCCACTCCGAGGCCATCCAGGCCGTGCTGAACGCCGTGGTGGACCCCAAAAACGGCGTAATCGGCTCTATGAAGGAGATCGACGCCGTGGGCCACCGTGTGGTGCACGGCGGCGAGGCGTTTAACAAGTCCGCCCTCATCACCGGCGAGGTCTTAAAGGCCATTGAGGACTGCATCCCCCTGGCCCCCCTCCACAACCCCGCCAACCTCACAGGCATCCGCGCCTGCCAGAATGTCATGCCCGGCGTGCCCATGGTGGCCGTGTTTGACACCGCCTTCCACCAGACCATGCCCCCCAAGGCCTACATGTACGCCCTGCCCTACGCCTACTATGCCGACGACAAGGTGCGGCGCTACGGCTTCCACGGCACCAGCCACAAGTATGTGGCCGGCCGGGCCGCCGCCATGCTGGGCAAGGCCCCCGAGGCGCTCAAGCTGATCTCCTGCCATCTGGGCAACGGCTCCTCCATTGCCGCGGTGGACGGCGGCAAGTCTGTGGACACCTCCATGGGCTTCACCCCCCTGGCGGGTCTGCCCATGGGAACCCGCTCCGGCGACCTGGACGCCGGCATCCTCCAGTATCTGATGAACAAACACGGCATGAACATCGACGAGATGCTGAATGTGCTGAACAAGAAGTCCGGCGTGGAGGGCCTTAGCTGCGTGTCCTCAGACTTCCGTGACCTGGAGTCCGCCGCCGCCAGGGGCGACCAGAAGGCGGGGCTGGCCCAGGAGAAGTTCGCCTATGAGGTCAAAAAATATGTCGGCGCATATGCCGCGGCCATGGGCGGCGTGGACGCCATCATCTTCACCGCCGGCGTGGGCGAAAACGACAAGGCTGTTCGGGCCATGGTCTGCCAGGGCCTGGAGTACATGGGCGTGGAGCTGGACCAGGCCGCCAACGACGTCCGCGGCAAGGAGAGCGTGATCTCCGCCGCCGGCTCCAGGGTGAAGGTCCTGCTGATCCCCACCAACGAGGAGCTGATGATCGCCATGGATACCGCCGCCATTGTGTCCGGTAAATAAGACAAATCTGACAGTATTTTGGAAAAGCACGCCGTTTGCGGCGTGCTTTTCCCCTGTCCCGCCGCAGGTCAATCCCCCAGCTTTTTCTCCAGACACACCAGCTGCACATCGGGGATACCGTTGAACACGCAGGGCACAATCCCTGCCTCCCAATACCCCAAACGGCCGTAGAGCCGCCGGGCGGCGGCGTTTTTCGCGTTGGTGTCCATCCGCAGATAGGGGCAGCCGTTTTCCAGGGCGTATCGCTCATAAAAGCGGACAAAGGCGGCGCCGTAGCCCCGCCCCCCGCGGGCGGGGTCCACCACCAGGGTGTGCAGCACCATCACCTGCTCCGCCGGGGCGTCCGCACAGCGCCAGGGCGCGTCCGCATACGCCGGCGCCTGGACGCGGTTGATCCTGGCTGCCGCAACCACGGTCCCCCCCTCCGCCATCACAAACAGGTCCCCTGCCGCCAGGGCCTCCCGGGCGGTGGCCTCCGTGGGATACACGCCCCGTATCCACCCCACCGTGCGCCGTCCCTCCTCCTCGTCCTGCAAAATGCAGTCGTAAATCGCCGCAATCCGGGGGATGTCCCCCTCTCTTCCTCTCCGAATCTCCGCCATGGCCGGCCCCTCCCCAACGCTGTCTTTGCCATCCATCTTACCACAGCTCCGCCGGGATCACAAGGCGGGGCCGGCGATTTTTACCCCACCGGGAGCCGGACAGAAAATCTGCGGCCGGCGCTTGCTACCGCCGGCGGCGTATGCTATAATCAGACTGCGGCAAAAAACTGTACAGGAGGTATGCCATGAAAAGCATCAAGCCCGGCCGGGGCCCTTCGGCCATGGGGGCTATGGGGTCTGTGGCGGGCGTTATCTTCGGCATTATCTGGACCGTTGCGGCGGCCTCTATGGGCGCGCCGGTGTTCTTTCCCCTCTTCGGCATTCTGTTTATCCTCATCGGCATTGTGCAGGCTGTGTACAACTTCAAAAATGCCACCGGGGAAAACCGGTTTTCAGAATTCGACATCACAGAGGACGGCGAGGAGCCGGACCCGCTGGACCGCCGCGTCCGCGACGCGGCCCGGCCGGCGCCGCCCTCCGGCGGAACATACTGTTTCTGCCCCTATTGCGGCGCGGAGACCGGGGAGGGATTTGCCTTTTGCGCCAAATGCGGCAGACAGCTGCCGGATATCCAATAAGGGAGGTACATTAATTTTATGAAAATCGGACTGCAGTTTGCCATGCCCGTGGAGTTTCGCGCCCTGCCGGGCGCCGGAGAGCTGGAACCCTTTGAAACGGTCTCCGGCGTTCCCTTTTTCTCCCTGGGGCCGGATATCACCGCCTGCGTGGGCGGCGTCAGCAAGGTCAACGCCGCCATGGCGGCGGAAATCCTCTGCCTGAAATACGGCGTGGAGCTGATCTTAAACGCCGGTATCGCCGGCTGCGCCACCGACCTGCCCACCGGAACGCTGGTGGTGGCCTCGGAATTTCTCCAGCACGACGTGGACACCTCCGGCGCGGGAGACCCTGTGGGAATGGTCTCCACGGTGAACGAGATCTTTTTCCCCACCTGGCGGCCGGAGCGGTGCGCGGAACTGCTGCGTTCTCTGGGGCACAGCCCCGCCCTGGGCCGGGTGGCCACAGGCGACTGGTTCGCCACCAAGGGCGGCCGCGCCGCGTGGATCCGGGATACCTTCCACCCAGACCTGGTGGAGATGGAGGGCTGCGCCATCGCCCAGGTGTGCCTGCGAAACGGCGTTCGGTTCGTGTCTTTAAAATCCGTGTCCGACCACCTGTTTTACGATAACCAGGCGGAGGAGTATTTCGACTACAGCGAGGCGCTGGAAAATCTGGGGAAAGTCGTTCTTCCCCTGACCAAATTACTGCAGAAGGAGAACTGATTATGGAACGTATCGCCAGCTTTACCGTTGACCACAACAAACTGCTCCCCGGCCTCTACTTCTCCCGCCAGGACGGGGATATTGTTGCCTTTGATCTGCGCTTTAAAAAGCCCAACACCGGCGACCTGCTCTCCAACAGCGAGATGCACTCCGCCGAGCATCTGGTCGCAACCCTTTTGAGAAACTCCGCCGCCAAGGACGCCGTAATCTATTTTGGCCCCATGGGCTGCCAAACCGGCTTCTACTTTCTCTTTGACAGCCGTCTGCTCTCCCGGGAGGGTGCGGTGGCGCTGCTGAAAGAGGTCTTTGCCGCCGCCGGGGCGTTTCAGGGTGAAATGCCCGGCAAGAGCGCCAAAGAATGCGGAAACTATATCAACCTGGACGTGGAGACCGGCAGGGCTGTCTGCCAGTGGTACGCAGACCTGATCGCAGACTGGACCGTGGAGCAGCTGGCCTACAACTGAACGGGATAACCAAAACGGAGGTGGCTTTTATGGAAGGAACAGGCAGATCATACCGCCGCTATATCATTCCCGCAATTTGTGCGGCGTTGGCGCTGGCGGGAATCGTCGCCTATTGCATGAGCCGGTCCGGAGGACGCAGCGGCGAAAACATCGGGCAGGAGGCGGCAAAAACCGCGGCCCTGGCCCACGCCGGCGTCTCTGAGGCCGATCTCTCCCGCTATGAGATCGCACTGGATGAGAGCGGCGGCGCCCCGGTCTATCGGGTGGAATTTGAGACAGAGAGCTGCGCCTATGACTATGCGGTCAGCGCCGGCGACGGCAGCATCGTAAAGTTCAGCCGCGAAACGGACGGTGGCGGCACGCCTGCCCAGCCGGACCGGGACGACCCCTCTGCCGCCCCGACCGGCACAGACGGATACATCGGCGAGGCCAGGGCCTGGGAAATCGCCTATGCCCACGCCGGTGTCACGGCCGACAGCGCCGCCCGCCCCCAGTGGAAGCTGGACAGCGACGATGGCGTATCCGTTTACGAGCTGGAATTCTACTCCGGCGGATATGAATACGACTATGAGATCAACGCCGTCAGCGGCGAAGTGGTAAAATACGAAAGGGAGCCGGAGCCCGCCGCACCTGTCTCCGCCCCCCAAAACGGCTCCGGCACGCCATCCGCACCCGCCGCCCCCTCCCCGGAGGGCATTACCGAGACCGGAGCTAAGGAGATTGCCCTGAACCACGCCGGCGTTACGGCGGACAGCATCGCCAATTACAAGTGGAAGCTGGACTTTGACGACGGCATATCGGTCTACGAGCTGGAATTTAACGCCGGCGGATATGCGTATGAATATGAGATCAACGCCGCCGACGGCGCCGTGATAAAATTTGAAAAGGAGACAGACCGCAGCGCCGCCCCGGCCCAGACAGCGCAAACCACCGAAGCGCCCGCCTCCGGCGACTATATCGGCGAGGCCAGAGCCTGGGAGATCGCCTTCAGCCATGCCGGCGTTGCGGCGGGCAGCGCCGCCCACTGCAGCATTGAGCTGGACCATGAGCGCCACCACTCCTCCCAAAGCCAGCACCACGAATCCAACTGCTGCACCTACGAGGTGGACTTTCACTGCGGCGGATATGAGTATGAGTACAAAATCGACGCCCTCACCGGATCGATTTTAGACTTTGAACAGGAAGTAGAGGATTAAACTCCCATTTTTATGCAATTTCCACCCGAAAAATGATTGACTTTTTTCCTCTTCGCTGATATACTTGATAAGCCGCTTTGAATGGGTTTACAAGCGTCCTGCCGGACCGCCCCCGACAGCGAGCCCGTAATGAAGGAGTTGAAAGCAGACATGAACGCAATTATCGTAACCGGCGGCAAGCAGTACAAGGTGGCCGAGGGCGACGTGGTCTACATCGAAAAGCTGGATCAGGAAGCCGGCGACACCGTAAAGTTTGACCAGGTCCTGGCCGTGATCGACGGGGAGAAGGCCACCTTTGGCGCTCCCACCGTGGCGGGCGCCTCCGTGGAGGCCACCGTGGTGAAAAACGGCAAGGGCAAGAAGATCCGCATCTTCAAGTACAATCCCAAGAAGGGCTACCGCAAGCGTCAGGGCCATCGTCAGCCTTACACCAAGGTTGAGATCGGCAAGATTTCTGTTTGAGCATGACCACCGTCACATTCCGCACGGAGGGAAACCGGATTACCGGTTTTGACTCCCGGGGCCACAGCGGCTATGCCGAGGCGGGGGCGGACATTGTCTGCGCGGCCGTCACCAGCGCCATCCGCCTGGTGGAGGCCACCGTGAACGACGTGCTGGGTCTGGCGGCTTCCGTGAAGGTGCGGGAACAGGAGGCCCTGATTTCTCTTCGGCTGCCGGGGGGACTGGCCCCCGCGGCTGAGAGCACCTGTCAGGCGCTTTTGACCGGCCTGATGGTCTATCTCACCGAGCTTCACGACGAGTATCCCGAAAATATCGAAGTACTGGAGGACGCATGAGCCTCCCCATCTAAAACTTTTCAGAAAGGATGGTCCGTAATCATGATTCGTATTGGTCTTCAGTTCTTCGCCCATAAAAAGGGCGGCGGCTCCACCAAGAACGGCCGTGACTCCAAGGCCAAGCGCCTTGGTCCCAAGCGTGCCGACGGCCAGTTTGTCAAGGCCGGCAACATTCTGGTTCGCCAGCGCGGCACCCACATCCACCCGGGTGTGAATGTGGGCATCGGCAGCGACGACACCCTGTTTGCCAAGGCGGACGGCGTGCTCCGCTTTGAACGGCTGGGCAAGGATCGCAAGCAGGCCTGCGTTTACGAGGCTGAATAAAAAACGGCGGGAGGCCCGGACACCGTCCGGGCCTCCCCTTTTGCCCGCTTCCGCCTCTATTGACGGCCTCTGTATTTTCCGCTAAAATAAACGCATGCTACACCGGATATCAAAAGACTGAGAGGTACCCCTATGGCAGCTTCATTCATCGACAAGGCCCGCATCACCGTGCAGGCCGGCAGCGGCGGCAACGGCGTGGTGGCTTTTCACCGGGAGAAGTACGTGGCGGCGGGCGGCCCCGACGGCGGCGACGGCGGCCGGGGCGGCTCTATTATACTGGTGGTAGATGACAATATGTCCACCCTGATGGACTTTCGCTACAAGCGCAAGTATGTGGCCCCCAACGGCGGCGACGGCCAGGGCAAGCGGAAATCCGGCAGGGACGGAGAAAACCTGACCATCCGCGTCCCCCGGGGAACACTGGTGCGGGACGCGGAGACCAATGAGATCATACAGGACATGTCCGGCAGCCAGCCATTTGTTCTCTGCAAGGGCGGCCGGGGCGGCTGGGGCAACATGCACTTCGCCACCCCCACCCGGCAGGCCCCCCGCTTTGCCAAAGCGGGCCTGCCCGGCGAAAGCCACGACGTGATTCTGGAGCTGAAGCTGCTGGCGGACGTGGGCCTGATCGGCTTTCCCAACGTGGGCAAGTCCACGCTGCTGTCTGTGGTCTCCAAGGCGCAGCCCAAAATCGCCAACTACCACTTCACCACCCTTTTTCCCAACCTGGGCGTGGTGTGGGTGGACGACGGCGTCAGCTTTGTCATGGCGGATATTCCCGGCATCATCGAGGGGGCCAGCGAGGGCGCGGGCCTGGGTCACGACTTTCTGCGCCACATTGACCGCTGCCGGCTGCTGATCCACGTGGTGGACGTGTCCGGCAGCGAGGGCCGGGACCCAGTGGCGGACTTTGAGGCCATCAACGCCGAGCTCAGGCAATACAGTCCGGAGCTTGCCGGGCGGCCCCAGATCGTGGCCGCCAACAAGGTGGACATTCTGGAGAACCCGGAGAATCTGCAAAGGCTCCGCACCCACACGGAGGCCCTGGGCCTCCCCCTGCTGGAGATCTCCGCTGCCGCCCACCAGGGTGTGCGGCAGCTGGTAAACAGGGCGGCCGGGCTGCTGTCCACGCTGCCGCCGGTCACGGTATACGAGCCGGAGTATGTGCCCAGGCCCCCGGTGATGGACGCCTCCGCCCCGCTGGATATCCGGCGCACCGACGACGGGACATGGCTGATAGAGGGCCCCTGGCTGCGGCGGCTTATGGGCAACGTCAACTTTGCGGACTACGAGAGCCGCATGTGGTTTGACAAGACCCTGCGGGAGTCGGGCCTCTTTCAACAGCTGGAGGAGCTGGGCATTCAGGACGGTGACACGGTCTCCCTGTACGACTGGGAATTTGAATACCAGCGGTGACACCGCGCGTGGAGGGGGCGCCCCTCCACGCGGTTGTCCGCCCCGCCCAAAACCGCCAACCGAAAACCGCGGCCGGCGCCAAATATTTGTGAGATCTATCGAAATTATTCCCGGGGGATTGACAACCGCCTTTCCGGGGAGTATACTGCCCTCAAGTTCAAAGCAAAACCGATGAAGCAGACGAGTAGGCAACCCCCCGTCTCTTTTAGCGAGCCGCCGGCGGTGTGAGGGCGGCAGAGGCGGATTTGTTGAATGGACTGCCGAGGGCGGGCTGAACAAAGCGGCGGCTTTCAGTAAGTTTCGACGGGCTTTTCCCCCGTTACCAGGGAAAGACGTGTGTTGGCACGTCGCCGAGAGGACGAGCAATCGCCAATTTGGGTGGCACCGCAGAAGTTTTCAAGACTTTTGTCCCAAAGGAACCATTACAGGTCTCCTTTATGGGACGGAGGTCTTTTTTTGATACCGTTTCACCGGGGGCCAACGAACGAAAGGAGCAGCCACTATGAAAAATGAAACCAAGATCCCCTATAAGATCTATCTCTCTGAAGATGAGATGCCGAAGACCTGGTACAATGTCCGGGCCGATATGAAGAATAAGCCCGCCCCCCTGCTGAACCCCGGCACCGGCCAGCCCATGGGCCTTGAGGACCTGCGCCCCGTGTTTTGCGACGAGCTGATCCGGCAGGAGCTGGACAACGACAGCCGGGAGATCCCCATCCCCCGGGAGATCCGGGACTTTTACAAAATGTACCGTCCCTCTCCCCTGGTGCGGGCCTACTGTCTGGAGGAAAAGCTCCAGACCCCCGCCAGGATCTACTATAAGTTTGAGGGCAACAACACCTCCGGCTCCCACAAGCTGAACTCCGCCATTGCCCAGGCCTATTACGCCAAAAACCAGGGGCTCAAAGGCGTGACTACCGAGACCGGCGCCGGCCAGTGGGGCACGGCGCTGTCCATGGCCTGCTCCTATTTGGGACTGGACTGCAAGGTCTATATGGTCAAGGTCAGCTACGAGCAAAAGCCCTTCCGCCGGGAGGTCATGCGCACCTACGGCGCGTCCGTCACCCCCTCCCCCTCCACGGAGACGGAGATCGGCAAAAAGATTCTGGCGGAGCACCCCGGAACCACCGGCTCTCTGGGCTGCGCCATCAGTGAGGCGGTGGAGGCCGCCGCCTCCAACCCCGGCTACCGCTACGTGCTGGGCAGTGTGCTGAACCAGGTGCTGCTGCACCAGTCCGTCATCGGTATGGAGACCAAGATCGCCCTGGATAAGTACAACATCGTGCCCGACATCATCATCGGCTGTGCCGGCGGCGGCAGCAACCTGGGCGGCCTCATCTCCCCCTTCATGGGCGAAAAGCTCCGGGGCGAACGGGACTACCGCATCATTGCCGTGGAGCCCGCTTCCTGCCCCAGCTTCACCCGGGGCCGGTACGCCTATGACTTCTGCGACACCGGCATGGTCTGCCCCCTGGCCAAGATGTATACCCTGGGCAGCAGCTTCATCCCCTCCGCCAACCACGCCGGCGGCCTGCGCTATCACGGCATGAGCCCCGTCCTCTCCCAGCTGTATCACGACGGGTATATGGAGGCCGTCTCCGTGGAGCAGACCAGGGTCTTTGAGGCAGCGGAGCAGTTTGCCCGGGTGGAGGGCATCCTCCCCGCCCCCGAGTCCAGCCACGCCATCCGTGCGGCTATTGACGAGGCCATGAAGTGCAGGGAGACCGGCGAGGAAAAGACCATTGTCTTCGGTCTCACCGGCACCGGTTATTTCGACATGGTGGCCTACGAGAAGTTCCACAACGGCGAGATGACCGACTATGTCCCCACTGATGCGGAGCTGGAGGCGAGCTTTGCCAAACTCCCCAAAGTCCCGGGTCAGGCTTGACCCCCACCTTTTCGAGGCTCCGGCAAAGTTTGCCGGAGCCTTCTTTTCCGCTTTGACGCCGCAGCCGCTCTACCGGTGGTTTACCGCCCCCTATTCCCCCGTCCGTAGATTGCAAATCCGCCATCTTCCCTTTACAATGGGCGTATACAGTTGAAAAAATGAAAACGGGAGGTTTTTTATGGACAGTGAAAAGATGGGGCCCCTGATCCGCCGGCTGCGGAATGACCGGTGCATGACGCAAAAGGAACTGGCGGCAAGGCTGAACGTCACGGACAAGGCCGTAAGCAAATGGGAGCGGAGCGCCAGCCTGCCGGACATCTCGCTGCTGCTGCCCCTGGCGGAGGCGCTGGGCGTGTCTGTAACGGAGCTGCTGGGCGGCCTGCAGGAAGAGGACGCCGCTCCGCCGGACCCGGCGGGGGATATCCTGGCCTACACCCGCCAGACCGCTCCCCAGCGGCGGGACAGGCTGCGCCTGTGGCTGCTGGTTGGGCTCAGCGCCGCCTTTTTGCTGGCGGCGCTGGTCTGCTGGATCTGCGACACGGCGCTGAACGGCAGGCTCACCTGGTCGCCGGTGGTGGATATCTCCCTGGCGCTGGCCTGGGTGACGCTTTTGCCCCTGCTCACAGCCCGCAGGCACGCGCTGGCCCTGACACTGGGTGCGCTGACCGCCGCGATCCTGCCCTACCTCTATGCGCTGGGCCGGCTGTTGGGGGATGGCCGGATATTCCGCTTCGGCCTGCCCATCGCCCCGGCAGCGGCGCTGTATCTCTGGGCTCTTTGGGCTGCCTGCAAAAGACTCCGCCGCCGGTGGCTGGCCGCCGGGGCGGCGCTGCTGCTGACCGCGCTTTTGAGCCTTTGGATCCAGGTCGCCGTATCCCCCCTCTCCGGCGGCGTCAGATACGGCGACAGCGTGTTCACGCTGGCTCTGGCGGCCGTGTGCTTTGCGGCGGACCTTGCCGGGCGGAGACCGGGGAACGCTTAAAATCTTTCAAAACCGTTAGATTTCAGAAAGATTGTGGAAAGATTCCTCTGATACAGTTGTCACTGTGGAGGGCGCGCACCTGCGTCGCCCAAAACACAATACAATCTGTTATTCATTGGAGGTACATTACAATGAGTATTCTGGAAACCAGAGGTCTCAGCAAGATCTACGGCGCGGGAGATACCCAGGTCCGGGCGCTGGACGGCGTGGACCTCACTGTGGAACAGGGGGAGTTTGTGGCCGTGGTGGGCACCTCCGGCTCCGGCAAATCCACGCTGCTGCACATGCTGGGCGGACTGGACCGGCCCACCGCCGGCTCTGTCACCGTGGGCGGGCGGGAGCTCTCCACCCTGCGGGATGAGGAGCTGACCATTTTCCGCCGCCGGAAGATCGGCTTTGTATTTCAGAACTACAATCTGGTGCCGGTTTTGAATGTGTATGAGAACATCGTGCTGCCCATCCAGCTGGACGGCGGCCATCTGGACCAGACGTATGTTGACCGGATTGTGGAGACGCTGGGGCTGGAGAGCAAGCTGCAAAACCTGCCGGGCAACCTCTCCGGCGGGCAGCAGCAGCGGGTGGCCATCGCCCGGGCTCTGGCGGCCAAGCCCGCCATCATCCTGGCCGACGAGCCCACCGGCAACCTGGACAGCGTGACCAGCCAGGATGTGATGACCCTGCTGAAAAGCACCAGCCAAAAGTTCAACCAGACCATCGTCATGATCACCCACAACGAGGACATCGCCCAGATGGCCGACCGGATCATCCGCATTGAAGACGGGCGGATCGTAACGCGGGGGTAAGGGTCATGATTAAAGTATCCAACAGAAAATGCGTCCGCCATCTGGGGTTTCGGACGATGGCGGCGGCCCGCACCCGCAACCTGGTGGCCGTGCTGGCCATCGCCCTGACCACGGTGCTGTTCACGTCGTTGTTCACCATCGCCGCTTCCATCAACTACTCCTTCCAGCAGGAGAACTTCCGCCAGGCGGGCGGCGATTTCCACGGCACCGTCAAGGAGCTCACCTGGGAGCAGGTGGAGGAGCTGCGTACAGACCCGCTGATTCAGGGGGACTTCGCCCGGATGTTCGTGGGAATGCCCGCGGACCCGCCCTTCAACAAGTCCCATGTGGAGGTCTCCTATCTGGAGCCCGCCGCCGCGCCCCACTACTTCTGCCGGCCTGTCGAAGGGGCCCTTCCCCGGGAGGGCACCGACGAGGCCGCCACGGACACCCGCGTTCTGGCCCTTCTGGGGGTGGAGCCGAAGGTGGGCGCGAAATTCACCATTTCCTTCTACCTTGACGAAAACACCTCCAGCCGGAAGCTGGTCACCCGGACCTTCACCCTCTCGGG
>CATNDT010000029.1 GCA_950097035.1 uncultured Oscillibacter sp. | reverse complement strand
TTTCAGGAGACGTTTCAGGCCATGGAGGAGCTGATGCTGCGGGGGTTTTCCCCGGAGGAGGCAGCCGTTTTCCGCGGTATGCTGGATCGGATCATTCAAAATCTGGAGGAGGATCGAACCAATGATGAGAAAGCTGTGGCCCCATGCGAGGCCCTACGGGAAATGGATCGCCGCGGGCGTAATATGCAGCGCCCTGGAGGCGGTTTTTGAACTGCTGATCCCCCTGGTGATGAGCGATATCGTGGATATCGGCATTAAAAACGGGGATCAGAGCTATATTCTGCAGATGGGCGGACTGATGGTGGCCATGGCCATGGTGTCTCTGGCCTTTGGCCTGGGGGCGGCGGTATTCTCCTCTGTGGCAGGGCAGGGCTTTGGCGCGAACCTGCGCCGGGCGGAGTATGACCGCATTCAGGAGTTTGCCTTTTCCAACATCGAAAAGTTTTCCACCGCGTCCCTAGTCACCCGCCTTACCAACGATGTCAATGCCATGCAGATGACGCTGATGATGGGCATGCGCCTGCTGGTGCGGGCCCCGGTGATGCTGGTTTCCGCTCTGGTGCTTTCCATTCGCATCAGCTACCAGCTCAGCAGCGTGTTTCTGGTGGCCATGCCGCTGCTGCTGGTGGCGGTGCTGGCGATTTTAACCAGGGTAGGGCCGCTGTTCCGCTCCCTTCAGGAGAAAACAGATGCCCTGAACCTGGTGGTGCAGGAGAATCTGGCAGGCATCCGTGTGGTAAAGTCCTTTGTGCGGGAGGAACATGAAAAGCAGAAATTTGAGAAGCGCAACCACGATCTGCGGGATACCTCTCTCAAGGCCTTTGGCACTGTGGTGGTCAACATGCCCATCATGATGCTGATCGTCTACGGTACGATTATTGCCGTGATGTGGTTTGGCGGCAGGATGGTCTTCGCTGGGACGCTGGAGGCGGGGAAGCTGATGACCTATTTCACTTATATTACCCAGATCATGATGTCTTTGATGATGGTCTCCATGATCTTCATGATGCTGAGCCGGTCTGTGGCCTGCGCACGCCGGATTGTGGAGGTGCTGGATGAGCAGCCCGCCATCACCGACGGCGCGGCGGTGACAGATGTGAACAGCCAGGGTGTAAGGACTCCCGCCGCGGTCAGAGACGGCAGCATCGACTTTGACCATGTCTCCTTCAAGTACAACGCCGAGAGTCCGGAGTGGATTTTGCAGGATATCAGTCTCCACATCCCCTCCGGAGCCACGGTGGGTATCCTGGGGGGCACAGGCAGCGCCAAGACCACCCTGGTCTCTCTGATTCCAAGGCTGTACGAGGCCGACCACGGCACTGTGTCCGTGGGGGGCCGGCCGGTGCGGGAATACACCATGGAGCACCTGCGGGACGCGGTGAGCGTGGTTTTGCAGAAAAACACCCTCTTTTCCGGCACCATCCGGGAAAATCTTCTCTGGGGGGATCCCAACGCCACCGAGGAGGAGCTGTGGAGCGCCTGCCGGGCGGCCTGCGCCGACGAGTTTTTGAAGCGGATGCCGGATGGCCTGGACACCGACCTGGGCCAGGGAGGCGTGAATGTCTCCGGCGGACAGAAGCAGCGGCTGTGCATTGCCCGGGCAATTTTGAAAAAACCCAGGGTGCTGATTTTAGACGACTCCACCAGCGCTGTGGATACTGCCACGGACGCCAGGATCCGCAGGGCGTTTGCCGCGGAGCTGAAGGACGCCACCAAGCTGATCATCGCCCAACGGGTGGCCTCCGTCTGCGAGGCGGATATGATTCTGGTAATGGACGGGGGCCGGATCGCGGCCCGTGGGACCCATCGGGAGCTGATGGAGACCTGCGAGATCTACAGGGACGTGTACCGGTCGCAACAGGAAGGGGTGAGCATCGGTGGCTGAAAAGAGAACGCCGCGGCCTGCAGGGCCGGGACATCACGGGCCTGCAGGCGGCTTTCAAAAGCCGAAGGACCTGCGGGGCACTTTGGGAAAGCTGATGGGGTATCTGGGGCGGTATAAGGCGCTTTTGGCGCTGGTGGTGGCGCTGCTGTGTGTCAGCTCTGCCTGCACAGTGGGCGGTTCCTATCTCATTAAGCCTATTATCAACAACTATATCCTGCCCGGCGACTTTCCGGGGCTTGCCCGGATGCTGTGCGTTATGGCGGCGGTGTATGTCGTTGGGGCGCTGTGTTCTTTTGGCTATGCCCGCATCATGGTGCATGTCTCTCAAAACGCCGTGGCGCGCATTCGGGCGGATCTCTTTGCCCGGATGCAGACGCTGCCCCTGAAATACTTTGACACCCACACCCATGGCGAGCTGATGAGCCGCTATACCAACGACATTGAGACCATTTCGGAAGCGCTGAACAACAGCTTTGGCAGCGTGGTCTCCTGCACGCTGAACTTTGCGGGCACCATCCTTATGATGCTGGTGCTGAGCCCTGCGCTGACGCTGATCACCTTTGCCGTGCTGGCGGTGATGCTGCTGGTGGTCAGGACCATCGGCGGGCGCAGCCGGCGGTATTTCGCCGCCCAGCAGAAGGCGCTGGGAGAGGTCAACGGTTACATTGAGGAGATGATCGAGGGGCAAAAGGTCATCAAGGTCTTTAACCACGAGAGCGCGGCTCGGGAGGGGTTTTACACCCGAAACGAGGCCTACCGCCAGGCGGCCTCCCGGGCCCACGCCTATGCCGGGGCCATGATGCCCGCTATGGGAAACCTGAATTATATCAACTATGCCGTCAGCTGCTGCTTGGGGGCCATGTTTGCCATTCACAGCGGCGGGACTTTCCAGCTGGGCGATCTGGGGGCCTTTCTCCAGTATACCCGGCAGGTGGGGCAGCCGGTCACCCAGATCTCCCAGCAGATGAATACCATCCTCTCCGCCGTGGCCGGTGCGGAGCGGGTCTTTGAGGTGATGGAGACCCGGCCGGAGACCGACGAGGGCAAGGTGGAGCTGGTGCGGGTGCGGGAGACTCCGAACGGGACCCTCTCCGAGGCGGACTACGACACCGGTGCCTGGGCCTGGAAGCGGCCCGGCGGGGCGCTGATCCCCCTGCGGGGAGATGTGCGGTTTGAGCATGTGGTGTTTGGCTACAGCGAGGAGAGGACCGTTTTGAATGACATCTCCCTTTTCGCAAAGCCGGGGCAGAAGATCGCCTTTGTGGGCTCCACCGGCGCGGGTAAGACCACCATCACCAGCCTGATTAACCGCTTTTATGAGATTCAGAGCGGAACCATCACCTACGATGGGATCGATGTGCGGGATATCGCCAAGGAATCTTTACGCCGCTCGCTGGGCGTGGTGCTGCAGGACACCCATCTCTTCACCGGCACGGTGGCGGACAACATCCGCTACGGCCGGCTGGACGCCACCGACGAGGAGGTGAAGGCCGCCGCCTGTCTGGCCGGCGCGGACGGCTTCATCCGCCACTTGCCGAAAGGCTACGACACGCTGCTCAGCGGCGACGGCGGCAATTTGAGCCAGGGGGAGCGTCAGCTGTTAAACATTGCCCGGGCGGCCTGTGCCAACCCCCCGGTGTTGATTCTGGACGAGGCCACCAGCTCCATCGACACCCGGACGGAAAAGCTCATCGAGCAGGGTATGGACCGGCTGATGGCCGGCCGGACGGTGTTTGTCATTGCGCACCGCCTCTCCACTGTCCGCAATGCCCGGGCCATTATGGTCCTGGAGCGGGGCGAGATCATTGAGCGGGGAGACCATGAGGATCTGATCGGGCAACACGGAAGATACTATCAGCTGTATACCGGCCAGGCGGAGCTGGCCTGAAAACCGGAAACGCCGGTGCGGCATTGCCGCACCGGCGCGTGTTTTGATATTTTTGAAGCTCCGCCATGGCGGAAGCCCCTTCAATATCGGCTGGCCCAATCCACAATCAGCAGCACCGGCAGTGTCCACAGCAGGAGAAATACCTCCAGCGCCAGAGGGGTCAGCAGTTCATACTGCCCCAGGGACACCAGGTAAAAGGTCAGCAGCGCTCCCGCCGCGCTGCCAAAAAACGAGAGCAGAGTGGACCGCCGCACCGCCCTGCACAGCCGGCGGCTGCCTACAACCGTTTCGGCATAGGGCAGCAGGCCCTCCCGGAAAATCAGCGCGCGGGGAAGTCCCCGGTCCCGCTCCGCCTCGCTAAGGGCCACACGGGTGGTAAGATCCGGGAACTCCACCTTTACGCTTTTGTGAAATTTGCGCCGCAGCAGCTCCGGCACGATATTGGGGTCACGGGAGGCCAGGATGGGGGTGATGTGGCTGCGCTCCATCATTCGCAGGGCAAAGTCCACATTTTCCGGGGCGTTGTACTTCACTGCAAACACAGCGACCAGGTGGCGGTCTACCGACAGGAAGAGGCCGGTTTTCAAATTGATGTCTCCGGGCAGGCGGATCTCCATCTTCCGCATGAAAGAGGCGGTGCCCAGCAGGATGGATTCCCCGCGGATGGTTCCGGACCAGCCGCCCTCTTTGTAAAAGCTGAAGTCACAGACCTCCTCATAGCTGCCCAGTTCACTGCGGAGCAGCTCGTCGAACAGCCGCTCCAACCCGCAGCCGGCGGCCCGGACCATGCTGGCGGCGTGGGAGACGGCCACCGGCAGCTCCTCGCCGTAGACCCGCACGCCGCTTAAATTGATGGAGCCGGGGGGAAAGAGGTCCGCATCTGTCAAGATCATCCGCCGCTTGCGGCTGATGCGCTCTGCCCCGGCCCACCCCGCCACGGCGCAGCCCGCCTTTTGCAGGTGCCGGGCCAGCCGCCCGTAGGGCAGCCCCCAGCATAGGGGCATGGCGAAGGTGGCGCCTGCCGCCAAAATGGCGGACCAGTTTAAAAAGAAATCTCCGCCCCGGCCCTGGCCCAGGGAACTGAGGCCGGCGAACACAAACGAGGCGGCCAGCACCAGGGGCAAAAAAGCCGTCTGCCAGAGGACGGCGGCGTTATCCCCCATGGCGGTGCTGTAAAAACCGGGGACGGAGCCCTGCTGCTTGCAGGCGCCCCGAGCGGTCTCTGTGACAAGGTATGGCGGTTCGTCGTCCAGAGAAGCGGAGCGGAAGGTGTCATACAGGCCGCCGCTCTCCCGGCTGCCGCCCCACAGGGCGAACACCAGGGCAAGGCAGCTGACGGCGGTATACGGCATAACGGCAGTTCTCCCGGCGTCCAGCAGAAGGGCGGCGCAGTCCGCCGCCGCCGCCAGGGCGGAGATGGAGATCAACAGTTCACTGGTGCAGCGGCCCCGCAGCAGCATTCCGATACCCTTAAAAAAAACATGCCGGCATAAAAGGGAGACCGCCGCCAGACACCCCAGGAGCACAGTGGCCTGGTGGAGAGGTTCGCCCGTCCACTGGGGGATGAGGGCGCCGCTTCGCTCCAGAATCAGCAAAAGGGTGGGGACCAGAGCGATGACCGCCGCCGCGGGCAGAAGGCCCCGCCGGCGGCGAAACTCCGCCCGGTAGGCCATGGACTCCTCAAAGAGCTCGGGCTCCGGGCCGATGGGCTCCGGTTTCAGCTTTGGCTCCGGGGCCGGTTCCGTCTCCGCCTCTGCCGAGTCATACAGCTCCTCCGTCTCCTCCAGCTTCCGGTGGGAGAACAGGCCTCTGCGCCGGGGAGGCGGCAGGGGATCCGGCTCTGCGATCTCATCCATTACGGCCCCCACGGTGCTGCCCACGATCTCCTCCAGGGAGACGGGGCGGGGGGCTTGGGGCAGGGCCATGTCCAGTATGTCCGGTGCGGCGGTGGGAATATCCTGCGGGGGAGAGGGCGATTCCGCCGGAGGAGCCGACGGGGCCTCTGCCGAAACGGGACTCGGAGGCGGTTCCTGCGCTTCGGCGGGCGGCGGCGCTTCGGCGGGAGACGGTTCAGCCCCGGCGGGGACGGCGGGCGCCTCCTGCGGAAGAGCCGCCTCTGCCGCTTTCAGCAGGGTCTGCTCAAGGCTGCCGCCAAACTCCGCCAGGATCTCCTCCAGAGAGAAGTCCTCTCCGCAGGGGGGAACATCCGTTCCTCCGGGCAGATCGTAAACATTTTTTTTGTCCTTGGGGTCCATGGCGCTCCTCTCCTCAACTGAGCCGCTGGCGGACAGCCTCATATAACAGGATCGCCGCCGCTGCGGAGGCATTCAGCGAGGAGAGCTTGCCCCGCATGGGAATGCTGACCAGAAAATCGCAGTTCTCCGCAGCCAGACGGGTCATCCCATCGCCCTCGCTGCCGATGACGATGGCGGCGGGCCCCTTCAGGTCTGCGCCGTACAGGGCGGTGGATCCATCCGCCGCCGTGCCGAACACCCACACGCCCTGCTTTTTCAGCTCCTTTAACAGGGAGGGAATATTTGGCACCCGCGCCACCGGCACATGGGCCACCGCCCCGGCGGAGGTCTTGGCCACCACCGCCGTCAGTCCCGCGCTGCGGCGCTTGGGAATGACCACGCCGTGGGCGCCGGCGCACTCGGCGGTGCGGATAATGGCCCCCAGGTTCTGGGGGTCGGAGATCTCGTCGCACACCACGATCAGGGGCGGTTCCTCCCGGTCCGCCGCACTCCGGAGAATGTCCTCCACACTGGCGTACTCCCGCACGGCGGCCAGGGCAATTACGCCCTGATGGGCATGGGTGCGGCTCATGGCGTCCAGCTTGCGCCGGTCCGCCTCCACCACCACCACGCCGCCGGCGCGGGCTTTGGAGGCGATGTGGCCAAGCGTCCGGTCCGTTTCCCCTTTTTGCAGGTAGATCTTGTCGATGGCGGTCCCTGCCCGCAGGGCCTCGATCACGGCGTTGCGGCCTTCAATGATCCCGTCGGCCTCGGCGGCGCCGTCTTTCTTCCACGCGTCCATACAGGTCTCTCCTCGTTGTGTTTTTTGTCATATTTACGGGATAGTATACCATAAAAAAGGGAGACAATAAAGTGGAATTCACAGAAATTTCATAGAAAAAACCGCCCTGGTTCTTGTAGCTTTTTCGGTTCTGTGTTATACTGCCATATACTTGGCAGATAAGGCCTTTTCCCTGATTCCAGGCCCTTCCTTTTGAAAGGAGTTCCAATAAATGGATCAAAATGACAATAAGAACAAGAGAAACGGCGGCAAGGGCGGCGGCAGCTGGCGGGGCGTGCTCCAGCTGGTGTGCTGGGCGCTGCTGCTGACCATCGTTATCAGCTATGCCTCCACCTATATGAGCAGCGCCGGACGGCAGGCCTCCTCGGTGGAGGTGGAGTACAGCGTGTTCCGGGACATGGTGACCGGGGACAGCGTGGAGAAGGTGGAGTTTGACAACAATGAGCGCATTCTCCACATCCGTCCCAAGGAGGGCTACGTCTACACCGCGGGGGACGGCACGGCCTATACCCGGGTCCGCACCCGGGACGGGTTTGACGGTTACACCTATCTGGACCCCGCCGGCCAGGAGCGGCAGATCCATCTGGAGTTCTTCACAGTTCAGATTCAGTCCAACGACGCGGTGGCGGAATTTTTGAATGAGTACGGGGTGGACTTCAACCAGAACTATCAGGCCCAGATCAGCCCCCTGATGGCCTTTTTGCTGGAGTACATGCTGCCCTTCGTCATTCTGATTTTGGTGTTTTCCCTGATGATGCGCTGGCTTGCCAGCAAAGGCGGCATGGGGGGCATGGGCGGCATCGGCGGTGTAGGCAAGGCCAACGCCAAGGTGTATATGGAAAAGCAAACCGGTGTCACCTTCCAGGACGTGGCGGGTCAGGACGAGGCCAAGGAGTCTTTGACAGAGATTATCGATTTTCTCCACAACCCCGGAAAGTATACGGAAATCGGCGCGAAGCTGCCCAAGGGCGCGCTGCTGGTAGGCCCTCCGGGCACCGGCAAAACGCTGCTGGCCAAGGCGGTGGCGGGAGAGGCCAACGTGCCCTTCTTCTCCATCTCCGGCTCGGATTTTGTGGAGATGTTTGTGGGCGTGGGCGCATCCCGGGTTCGGGATCTCTTTAAGGAGGCCAGTAAGGTGGCCCCCTGCATCGTGTTCATCGACGAAGTGGACACCATCGGCAAATCCCGGGACAACCGCATGGGCGGCAACGACGAGCGGGAACAGACCTTAAACCAGCTCCTGGCGGAGATGGACGGCTTTGACCCCACCAAGGGCGTGATTCTGCTGGCGGCCACCAACCGCCCCGAGGTGCTGGATCAGGCGCTGCTGCGCCCCGGCCGGCTTGACCGCCGCATCACCATTGACCGGCCCAATCTGGCGGGACGGGTGGCGACACTGCAGGTTCACACCCGAAATATCAAGCTGGGCGAAGACGTGGACCTGAAAAAGGTGGCCCTGGCCACCGCGGGCTGTGTGGGTGCGGACCTTGCCAACCTTGTGAACGAGGCGGCTTTGCGGGCCGTGCGCAAGGGGCGGAAGCTGGTGACCCAGGAGGATATGCTGGCTGCCTTTGAGCTGGTTATCGCCGGCACGGAGAAAAAGGGCAGCGTACTCACGGAGTTTGAGAAAAAGCTGGTGGCGTATCACGAGGTGGGTCACGCCATGGTGGCATACAAGCAGAAAAACAGCGAGCCTGTGCAGAAAATCACCATTGTCCCCCACACCCAGGGCTCTCTGGGCTACACCCTGCTGATGCCCGAGGAGGACAAGACGGAGCTGCGCACAAAAGACGAGCTGATGGCGAAGATCACCGTATCCATGGGTGGCCGGGCCGCTGAGGAGGTGGTGATGGACACCATGACCAACGGCGCGTCGCAGGATATTCAGGACGCCACCAACGTGGCGAGGAACATGGTGGCCATGTTCGGCATGAGCGAGGAATTTGGCATGATGGCCCTGGCCTCTAAACGCAACCAGTATCTGGATGGCGGATACGGCATGGACTGTGCCCAGGACACTGCCGCCCGCATGGACAAGGCGGTGAAAGTGCTGCTGGACGAGTGCTATAAGACTGCGGTAAAGGTCATTCGGGAGAACCGGGAGGACATGGATAAGGTGGTGGCCTACCTTCTGGAGAAGGAGACCATTACCGGCGGCGAGATGGTGGCGATTATTGAGGGCCGGGATCCGGCGCTGGTGGAGAATCCCTATGCCTCTACCCAGTCGGCGGAGGAGGGCTTTCGCCCGTCTGTGCCCGGGATGATTGAACCGGCGGCCAAAAAGGTGCATATGATCTCGCAGAAGATCGAGGCCCCTGGCGGGAGCGATGCTCCTGAGGAGGAGAAGCCTGGGGAAGATCCGGCTGCGGAGGAATCGGGCAGCGGCGAAGAATAATAATAAGGCCCCGCTCTGTATGTCACAGGGCGGTCAGCAAAGGGGCGTGCCGGTCGGCACGCCCCTTTTAATGGACTGTGAGAGACCGGCGTAACGCCGGTTTTATTTTTTAGCGCAGCAGGAAAGACAATGTGAAAATCCCTGAAATATTTGTAAGCGCTATTATTTTTTGGAAAATAGTACGAAAAATGAAAAAATCAGAAAAACAGCATAATTTTGCAAAATATTAATAAAAAATTGCAGAAAAAGAAACTTTTTTAACAATATAGTTGAGGAAAAAAGAATTTGACAGAGAGCGGCGACTGCGCCTAAAGCCATCTGCCTGAAGAGGCGGGCAGATGCCAAAAATATGAGAGCGAAGGAGGCGGATTAGGTGAATCGCAAAAAATACACCACTGAAATCTCTGATATATATGTCGAAATTGATAAATTTTTTGCAATTTTTTGTGAATTGTCCGTATTGCTATGCGCTTACAATTTGTGTTATAATCCGATGTAACAAATAAAAAGTTTATTGAAAATAAAACGCTTACAAACGGTAGATATGGGAGAAAAATGTTATAAATAGCATATTATGGTGCAATTTTTCTTAAAAAGCCATAAGTAGGAACGAACAATTGGCGGCTTTTTTGAAAAATACACCGCAAAATTCCAAAAATATGAAAAGGTTTTGCGCCGGCGTCAACTTGCACAAAACAAAGTTTTCTTATGAGGACCGCAAAGCTGCTCCGTAAGAAACAGAAAGGAATCGATTGACAGTGAATACTTCTATTACGACAATGGTTTATCCGCAGGTGCGGCGCGAGGTGGAGCAGGTTTTTGAAAATGCCAGACCCTATATGAAACCGGACTGCCGTGTCTGCCGCGTTTGCAGCGGTGTGAATTGCAGGGTGATTCCGACGGAGCGGTCGGGCACGGCGGAGCGGAATTACACACAGCTCCAAAAGGTCCGCATTTTGTACGACACGATCTACGAGGGCGGAGACGGCAGTGAGATTGACTCCGGCATAGAGCTTTTTGGACGCAGGTTTCGGGCGCCGCTGATGAGCGCACCGTTTGGGCACGTTAAGGATTTCAATCCCAACACCCATTTTGCCGGCGACTATGAATTTAACAAGGCCCTGCTGGACGGGACCGCCGATGTGGGCATTTGTGGCTGGACGCCCGACACGCTGGGTGAGGATGTGTTCACCGGACCGCTGGACGCCCTGAAGGAGCATGACGGCGTGGGGATTCCTGCGATTAAGTCCTGGCCCATAAAGGACATTCAGGAGAAGATCCGGCTTTGCGATGAGGCCGGCGTTATGGCGATTGGTCACGATATTGACTGTGTGGGTTTGCCCTATCTCTCGATCAACGGCAGGGGAAAAACATATCCCAAATCCGTTGAGCAGATCAAGGAGACGTTTTCCGTTACGAAGACGCCCTTTATCCTGAAAGGGATCATGTCCGCCCGCGGGGCGCTGAAGGCGTTGGAGGCCGGGGCCTCGGGGATCGTGGTCTCCAACCACTCCGGCAATACGCTGGATCAGGGCCTGGCTACGGTTGAGGTGCTGCCGGAGATCAAAAAGGCCGTGGGCGGCAGAATGAAGATCTTTGTGGATGGCGGCGTGCGCCATGGCGAAGACGTGTTTAAGATGCTGGCGCTGGGCGCGGATGTGGTGATGATTGGACGGCCCTACATCATTGCGGCCGAAGGCGGCGAGGCAAGGGGCGTGGCGCTGTACAGCCAGAAGATTATCTGGGAGCTGCAAAACGCCATGCGGATGTCCGGCTGCCGCACGTTAAAAGATATTACATCCGACCATGTAGTGATAACGAAAGACTGATTAATTTTAAGAACTTGAAGGGAATATGAGAGGCGAAAGAGTTATGAAAGTTGGCGTAGTTGGCCTTGGTATGATGGGCCTTGGCATTGCATCAAATTTGGCCGGCAAGGGATATGAGGTCTATGGATACGACATCGATCCCACCCGGGGTAAGCTTTTGGAGGAAGCGGGCGGACACAATACGGCGGGGTATGCGGAGCTGGGAAAAAATGTGGACGCCGCGATCCTGATGGTGTTCAGCCCGGAGATTTTAAAAGACGTGCTGTTTGGAGAAAACGGTTTGGCCGGGGCGTTGGCGCCGGGCAGTACTGTGCTGGTCACGGCAACCGTGGGCCCGGCCACGATCGCCGAAGTGGAGCCGAGGCTGGCGGAGCGGGGAATTTCGGTTTTGGATGCCGCGCTGATGGCCAATATGGAGAGCGCGGGAAAAGGCGCAATGCACATTCTGGTGAGCGCAAGGCCGGAGGTGGTTGAAAAGAACAGCAAACTTCTGAACGATATGAGCTCTGAGCTGTATTTTCTCGGCGACAGGGCCGGTATGGCGCAGGCCGGAAAGGTGTGCCTGCAGACACTTTTCAGCCTGACGTTTGAGACGGCGTTTGAGGTGATCACGCTGACAAAGAAGCTGAACCTCAACATGGAGGAGATGGACCGCCTCTATCGGAACAGCGGCTCCACCTCAGAGCTGTTTCACGAGACCCAGGCAAACATTGAAAACCGTATTTTTACCGGGACGGCAAATCCTCTTTCCATTCTGGACAAGGATATTCATTTGACCATGGACGTGGCCAAGGAGCATCAGCTGGAGCTGCCCGCATCTGAGGGGACCGCCAAAGTGTTTCGCGAAGCTATGCGGCACTATGGGGCTGAGGATATCTGGGCTGCGGTCAAGGTGATTGAAAACGGCCGATAACCGGGGATTTGAAAGAAAACAAACATTCTGGGAGGCTTACAATGAGTAAAACAGTTCGTTTGGGCATGGATGTCATGAAGTTCGCCTATGACAAAGAGCAGGAACCGGTTGTGCGGATCGACTCCGGCGACACGGTCGTGATGGAGACGGAGGACGCCAATGTCAGCCACTTTCTGAAAGACACGGATCTGTGGGTCTTTAAGGATGTGTATGCGGATGCCGGAGGCTGCAATCCCATTGACGGGCCGGTATATGTAAACGGGGCCAGGGCCGGCGACTTTCTAAAGGTCGATTTGATCAGCGTTACGCCCGGTTTTATCCGCAACGGCGGCTATACCTCTGTGCAAAGCGGTGTTGGAACGCTGGAGGATGTGCTGGGGACGATCTGCCAGCCCCTGGAGTCCAGAACCCGCATCTGCAATTTTGAGGACGGCAAGCTCATTATGAAGACCGACAATCCGGGCGAGTGCCTGAAGGTCCCTCTGAATCCCTTTGTCGGCTCAATCGGCGTTGCGCCCAGGGAGGACCGGCGCACCTCTTTTAAACAGGATATGGAGTGGTGCGGAAATGTGGATCTGCCCGACATCAGACCGGGAGTCAGCGTGATTCTGCCCTGCAATGTGGACGGCGGATATCTCTATATGGGCGACGTTCACGGCGCCCAGGGGGACGGCGAGATTACCGGCTGTGCCCTGGAGTGCCAGGGACTTATCGAGGCGCGTGTTTCCGTTCTCAAGCGGGACACGGTGGTTTACTTCAATTGCCCTCAGGTAAACTGCGACGAGTGGATCGGCTCTATCGGTGTGGACGCCGGCGGAAATCTCAGCAATGCCATGAAGCGCGGCTATACGGATCTGGTTCGCCGGCTGGAGGCGGAATACGGCATTCCCGTGTACGACGGGTATATGCTGCTCAATCTGGCGGGCAGAGTGCGGATCGGCAATGAGTTGACCTGCCTGTGCAAAATCGACAGAGAGGTTTTGAAAAAATACAGCCTGTGATCCGGCGGAGGCAGGCGGTCCTTGAATCCATTGAGAGGGATCGTCCGGCGTGAATATCAACGATAACATTGGAGGGAGGAACATGGCAAACCAACCATATCTGCTTTTGAGGGATATTCGGAAGAGCTTTTCCGGCGTGCCGGTATTAAAGGGCATCAACTTCAGTGCGGAGGCCGGAGAGGTCCATGGATTCCTGGGCGGAAATGGCGCGGGAAAATCCACCTTGATGAATATCCTGGGCGGCATTTATACAAAAGATGCCGGCGAGATCTTTATCGACGGAAAGAAGGTGGAGATTACCTCTGCCAGCAAAGCGGACGAAGTGGGAATCAGCTTTGTGCATCAGGAATTGAAGCTCTTTGACCAGCGGAGCATCGCTGAAAATATTATGATGTCCCGGCTCCCCGGCGGCAAAGGCCTTTTTGGGATCATCAATGATAAAAAGAAAAATGCCGAGGCAAAAAAATGGCTGGATATGGTGGGACTCAATGTCCCGGAGACCATGCCGGTGGGCGAGCTCTCCATTGCGGAGCAGCAGATGGTCGAGATTGCCAAAGCGCTCTCTCTGAATGCAAAGATTATTATTTTCGACGAGCCGACCTCCTCGCTGACCAGTGGGGAGACGCAAAACCTCTTTAAGATCATCCACAAGCTGAAAGCGGAAGGGGTGTGCATTATCTACATATCTCATAAATTCGATGAGATTTTTGAGATATGCGACCGTGTTACGGTTCTGCGCGACGGCATGGCCATTGATACCCTGGATGTTTCCAAGACAGACTCCAATCAGCTGGTCAGCCTGGTGATTGGCAGAAAGCTGGAGCAGTATTTTCCACATCTTCCGCCGGCTCCCGGCAAGGATGCCGAGGCGGTGCTGTCCGTTCGGAACTTTACAAACAGCAAATTGAAAAATGTCAGCTTTGATCTGCGCAAGGGCGAGATACTTGGCCTGTTTGGCCTGGTGGGCGCAGGCCGCTCTGAGGTCATGCGGGGAATTTTCGGCCTGGACTATCTGGCCTCCGGATCTGTTGAGATCAACGGTACTGCCAGAAAGATTAAAAGTCCGCGAATGGCAATGCGGAATGGAATCAGCTTCCTGACGGAGAACCGCCGGGAGGAGGGACTGGTTCTGAAACTTGCCATCAGAGAGAACCTGGTGCTGCCGATTTTAAAGCGGCTTCTGGTTCCGGGCATAGGCTATGTCCGCAAGGGTAAGGAAAAGGCGGTTGTGGCGGATGCCTTCAAGCAATTTATGATTCGTGCGGAGGGACCTGCCCAGCGTGTCAGCCGCCTTTCCGGCGGCAACCAGCAAAAAGTGGTTTTGGCCAAGTGGTTTATGACGGAGTCTCAAATCCTTATGTTGGACGAGCCTACCCGCGGCGTTGACGTGGGCGCAAAGGCAGAGATCTATCAGCTGATCGTAGACGCCGTTGAAAAGCGCCGGATGTCCGTGATCCTGGCCTCCTGCGAAGCGCCTGAGATCCTCGGTATCTGCCACCGGATCCTTGTTATGCGCGACGGTGAGATCATCGCCGAGTATGCCAAGGGCGAGGCGGAGGAAGAAGAACTGCTGATCAAGTGCTCTGGAGGTGACAAACAGTGAAAGACCTGCGAGAAAAGGCAAGGAGTGTTGTGTTCAGAAACGCAACGATGATTTCTGTGGGACTGTTTGTGATCTACATTGTTCTCAACGCGCCCCTGTTCTTCACAAAGACCAGCCTTCTGAATCTCTGTTCCCAGGCGGCCTGCTTTGGCATGATCACGGTGGGTATGATGCTGGAGATGGTCACAGGCGTATCCGATATCTCCGTGGGTGCGGGAATGTACCTGTCCGCGGCGGTGGCGGTCCGTGTTTATCTGGCCACCGGCAACATTCTGACTGCAATTTTGGCAGCCGTGGTCGTCGGCATTGCCGGCAGCTGCCTGACGGGGATCTGCGTGGCCTATTTCGGTATGCCGGATATGGTTTCAGGCATGTCCTGTATGTTTGTTTTGCGCGGCTTTGGCGACCTTGTTATTGGCAAGGACGCGGTCATCAACCTGTCGGACCCGGACTTCCAGTTTTTCGGACAGGGTAAGGTTCTGGGGCTTAGCATTCCGGTGCTGGTCATGCTGGTGATGTTTGCATTCGGCACATGGCTGCTGCACTGCACGCGGTTTGGCCGCTATGTCTATGCCTTTGGCGACAACCGGGATGCGCTGCAGGCCTCCGGTGTGGATGCAAGGCGCATTCAGATGCTCTGCTATGCATTTACCGGCTTTACGGTTGGTCTTGCGGGTTTTTTCTATGCAGCCCGTATCGGCGGCGTTTCCTACGGCATTGGTGATGGAACCGAGTTTAACTGTATTGCGGCCTGCGCGGTGGGCGGTGTTAACATTGCGGGCGGCGCGGGAACAATGCCCGGCGCACTGTTAGGCGTGGCGGTGATCGCGGCCATCTTCCAGCTGCTGCGTCTGTTTGGCGTAAACGCTCTGCTCTATAAGCTGGTGTGGGGACTGGTGGTTATTATTTCCATCGGCCTGGGGATCCTCAAGAGATATCAGATCCAGTATGAGAAGATCCGCAGAACGGCAAAAAAGCAGGGCAGCGAGAAATAACAACATTTGGGTCAGTAAATAGGCAAATATTTGCTTATTAAAAAAACAAAGGAGGATACAACATGAAAAAGTCCCTAACCGCACTTGTTTTGGCTCTTGCAATGGCACTGTCTCTGGCCGCATGTTCCAACGCGAATCCCTCCGTCGGCAACGCAGACGCGTCCGGCAGCGGAGGCAAGTATGTGGGCGATACCAAGGTTGCCTACAACCCGGATATTCAGGAAGACGGCGTAAAGCGCCTGGGCGTTGCGTATTCCACGCTGAAATACTCCGCGTCTCAGATGCTTTGTGAAAACTACAATGCGCACTACAAGGAGTATGGGTTTGACGAGTTTATTATGCTCTCTGCCGAGGGCGATCTGGAGACCCAGATCGGCCAGATCCAGGACCTGGTGAACCAGAAGTGTGACGTTATCATTGTCAACTCCATCGATGCCGACGGCGTTGCGCCCGTGTGCAAGGCCGCCATGGATGCAGGCGTCGCCATTATCGCGGTGGACCGCAAGATCGGCACGGATATCTACTATACGCTGGAAACCGACAACACCTCCGCCGGCCGCGACCTGGCCATGACCGCCGCGGACCGCTGCTATTATGACGGCATTGCCGACGGCGAGATCCACGTTTTGATGCCCATGGGCGACCAGTCCTCCACGGCCTGCGTCGAGCGTGAAACCGGATTCAGAAACACCATGTCCTTCTATCCCTGGATGCAGATCGTCGGCGAGCCTGCCGCCAGAGAGCAGAGTGAGATCTATGACACCGTGATCGACTTTATGACAAAAGACCCCTCCATCCGTGTCATCTATACCGACGGTGACGATGGCATCATCCCCATTGCCTCCGCGCTTGAGGAGCTGGGTATGCTCCGTGATCCCAGCGACCCGGATTATATCTATATCTGCTCTGTTGACGGCGCCGATTTTGCCATCGATGCCATCCGCAATGGCAGATCTGCGTTCTGTGCAAACCAGAGATTTGACCTGTTCTGCACGCAGATTCTGGACATTGCCCAGAATTACTGCAACGGCGTGTACGTCTCTGCCAACGCCAACAAGGTGCAGCTGTCCTGCTCCATGATTATGCAGAGCAATGTCGACCATTTGGAAGAGCTTGGCGTTCTCTGGGCGCTTGGCTAAATAGGAAAACGGAGATTGCCGGGATATTTCGGCATGAAATGTCCCGGCAATCCCCATAGAGACAGGAACTTCGCGTAGGAGGATCAGTATGAGTTCGAAAGAGCGGGAGTCTCCCCTGGTGAAAAAGAGCGTTTCTCTGGCTGCGGAAAAATTTCTTCTCAATTACATTCTGTATGCGGTACTGGCAGGTATCATTGTCTGCTTTGCGTGCCTGAACAGCAATTTTCTCACGGTAAACAATATTCTGAACAACTTTGACAAGTACGCATATTTGCTGGTATGCGCGTGCGGCACGACCATTGTGCTCTGCGGCGGCGGCTTTGATCTTTCGACGGGCGGTGTTTTGGCGGCGTTGACAGTCCTCGGCGGCGAGATTATGGTAAATACCCGCAGTATCAGCCTGGGGATTGCCGCTATGATCCTTGGAGGACTGTTGATCGGCCTGATCAACGGCATTCTGATCGTCAAATTCAATCTGGTCCCCTTTTTGGAGACCATCGCAATGGGTTATGTGGTCCGCGGTTTAGCGCAGTATTATACCCAGTCGCTCACGATCAGCGGTTTGCCGTCTGCATTTGTCGATTTTGCATGGAACCGCTTCCTGGGTATCCCGGCCCTGATCTGCGTGGGTATTGTGGTGTTTGCCCTTATGGTCTATGTTTTGCACCACACCGGCTACGGCAGAAAGATTTTTGCGGTGGGCGGCAACCGTAAGGCCAGCTATATCACGGGAATCAACGATAAGCAGATTTCCGTTTCCATCTACGCCGTCAATGGGCTGCTGATCGGTATTGGCGCGGCTATGGCCATGGCAAAGTCCAGTGTGGCCCGTGCCACAACGGGAACCTCCCTGCAGATGTACTGCACGGCGGTGGCCGTGATTGGCGGCACCAGCCTGAAGGGCGGCCACGGAAACTTGTTTGGCACGCTGCTGGGAGTGGCGATTTACAGCCTGATTATCAGCGGCCTCAACGCGGTTGGTGTGGATGCCTTCTGGCAGGAGATTATGACCGGCGCCATCATTATCTTTGCGGCGATGATCGACAGCTACAAGACCCGCAACAATGCATGAGTAGGGGCTTGATTGAATAGCGGGAAAGTGGCTGGACATCCGTGCAGACGGAGACGGTTCCCGGATGGCCTGCAACAGGGCTGTCCGGGTTCTGTTTGTGTGCCGCCGCGGGGCTTTTGACCGAATTTTGTTGTAATGGGAGGGCATTTATGAAACTGGGAGTATGTCTTTTAATGCTTGCCAATGAGGGGGACCCGCTGGCAGAGGCGTCGATCCCGCTGGTGAAAAAGGCCGGCTATGACTATGCCGAGGTGCCGTTGGCCAGGCTGCTGGATCTGGAAGAGGCGGAGGTTGAGCGCTATCGGGAGCTGTTTTTAAAAAATGAGCTTCCGGTAGAGGCGTTTAATAACGCGATCCCCGCGGGGCTGCCCATGATCGGCCCTGACCGCCGGGAGGAGACGCTGAGGCGCTATATTGAAAGGGCGGTATATTTGGCGGAGCGGATGGGGGTCAAAGTGATCGCCATGTGCGGACCGATTCGCAGCTGGGTTCCGGCAGGATTTACCTGGGAGACCGGGTTTGAGCAGTATACGGCTTTTATGCAGATGTATGCGGACGCCGCTTTGGCGCACGGTATTACCCTGGCGATTGAACCGATCAACAGGGAGGAGGACGGATTTATTTCAACGGTGGCGGAGGCGAGGCAGGTCGTTGCCGCCTGCGGACGGAGCAATGTTTCGGTAGTGGTGGATTTCTATCACTTTTTCAAGGAAAACGACGACTATGAGGCGCTTTTGCGGGAGTGGGGCGGGGTGTCCCACGTTCACTATGCGGCCCAGGTGCGGCGCAGCTATCCCCTGGCGGGCGACGCCGCGGAGTGCAGGCGCGTACTTACGCCGTTTTTGCAGGCGGGATACACGCAGCGCCTCAGCATTGAGGCGCACACGGCATGCCCTGAAAGGGACCTGCCTGCAACCTGTGCGCTGATGCGCACAATCCTTTGAAAGGCGCGTTCAAAATGAGAGGAGAACAGACTTATGGCAGTATATCATATTAATGTAAAGCAGCTGACGCCGGAGGCCTTTGCCCCCTATGGAACCGTGGTGGACTGGCCGAAAAATCCGGAGGACTACTACGCGTTTCACACCGACCGGTTTGACTTTATTCCGAAGCTGGGGACGCTTAACTGCGACTCCGGCCATATGGCGGTGGGAATCGCAACCCATTTTCTGCGCCCCTACCGCATGGGCAATATGGAGCGGCACTATCACACAGAGGAGCTGATGGTCCCCTTTGAGCATCCGATCGTGCTTGCGTTTGCGAAGAATGCGGGCATGGATGCCGCGGAAGAGCCCGATATCCGGCAGGTGGAGGCGTTTTTGGTAAACACCGATCAGGGTGTTGTGGTGAATTACGGCGTATGGCATTGGACGCCCTTTTCCGTGGGGGGGAATGCCAGGGTGCTGTGCATCTTTGCAGACAAGACGGGGGACGACGACTGTGATATCCATGCGTTTGCCAACGGCGATATTTTAGAGCTGCATCTGCCGGAGGAGGAGTGAGTCATGGGGCGGCATCTTTTGAAAATTGGCGCGACCTGCGCCATGGGCGCACCTGCCGGTTCACCGTTTCCAATTTTGACGGATGACTATTTTGCCACCGCGGATTGGCTGGCGAAGCATGGGTTTGACAGCATGGAGGTCCATATCCGAAAGCCGGATATGGTGGATGGTCCCCGCCTGGCGGAGCACTGCGCCGGCATTGGGATGGAGATATCCTCCATCGGGACCGGCATGGCCTATGGCATGGAGGGCTTGAGTATTACCAGCGCGGATGCAGCGGTGCGGAGAGCCGCCGTTCAGCGGCTGAAAGGCCAGTTGGATCTGGGAGCGGTTCTCAAATGTCCGGTGATTATCGGCTCCATACGGGGCACGATTGAAAAGGGCCGGACATTTGCGCAGACCGACGCGCTGATGGTGGAGTCTATGAAGGAGCTGGCGGATTATGCGGAGCAGACCGGAACAGAGCTGGTGATCGAGGTGATCGACCGGTTTGAAACCAACTATCTCAACACCACCGACGAAATGCTGGACCTGATTGAACGTGTGGGAAGCGATGCGGTAAAGGTCCATCTGGATACTTACCACATGAATATCGAGGAGCAGGATTGGAAAAAGCCGATTCTGCGGTGCGGCAAACGGCTGGGCCATGTCCATGTGGCTGACAACTCCAGAAATTATCCCGGGTGGGGTTTGGTCGATTTCAGGCAGGTCATTTCGGCGCTGCTGGAAATCGGATATGACAGAAGTATGACGCTTGAGTGCTATCCCATTCCGGACGGCCAGACCGCTGCACTGCGCGGTCTGCGGCACTTGAGCGCCGTGATGGAGGCGTATCAGGGAGCGTAAATACACCGGCGGACGGCTGAAATTTTTCTTGTAATACCTCTCAAAAAATGGTATTATAACAGACAAAACAGAACTGCACTTGTACATAAAGGAGATACATATGAATATATATGATATTTCAAGAAAAGCAGGTGTATCGATTGCTACGGTTTCCAGAGTTCTCAACAACGGTGAGCATGTCAGTGAAAAAACAAGAAAAAAAGTGATGTCCGTCATTGAAAAAGAGGGATACTTTCCCAATGTGTTTGCACGGGGACTGAATATGAACACCATGCAGACGATCGGGATACTTTATTCAGACGCGTCGGATCTCTATTTGGCAAATGCGGTATATCATTTGGAGTACTACTTTCGCAAGTATGGATATAACTCTCTGCTATGCTGCTGTGGCTACGAAATTGACCAGAGGAAAAAGTATATCAATCTGATGCTCTCGAAAAAGGTGGACGCGATTATTCTGGCGGGTTCCCATTTTGTGGAGGAGTATGACGGGGACAATGATTACATCCGAATGGCGGCGCAGCATGTCCCCCTCGGCATTTTGAGCGGATACGTCTCAGGAGAGAATATTGCCTGCGCCTACTGCAACAACACCCGCGCAATATTCGACACAGCCAACTATCTTTTTGACCTGGGTTCAGAGCAGATCATATTTATCTACAATATGATGTCCGACTCCATCCGCTGCAAAATATCCGGTTTGAAGGATGCGTATCGCTCCAGAGGGGTGGAATATCGGGAAAAATACGCGGTGTATTGCCCCATTACGGAGATCAATGCGATCGAGCAGTATATCAGGGCGATCCGCAACCAGTTTCAGTTTGATGCTGTAATCTGTATGGACGATTTGTTTGCGGTGGCAGTGCTGAAATATGCGCAGAGCGAGCATATTTCTGTGCCGGATCAGCTGCGGATCATGGGGTATAACAACTCTATTCTGGCGCAGTGCACCACACCCATGCTCTCCACAGTGGATAACCGCACGATAGAGCTGTGTGAAAAGCTGGTGGAGATGCTGGTCAAGAGGCTTAACGGAGAGGATGGACCTATGGAGTACTCTTTGCAGGGCCGGCTGATCTGCCAGGGGACGACGTGACTTGTAAAGAGCGCCGGCGAATGCGCCGCAGCCCGCGCCAAACGTGAGGAAGCGGACGGGAGATCAGTTTTCCCGTCCGCTTCCCTGCGCCGGCGCTGTTGGTGGCTTCCGCACGCGGCCCATTAAGAATCTGTGAAAAACTTAGTGACAAAAAGGCATTTTTGTGCTAAAATTTGGCGTGTTGGAGCAATGCCACAAATATCACAGAACGTGGAGGGGGGAGCAGCCGTGAGCGAGGAGAGCCGCAGCCGTTTGATGGGACAGGTCCTTGCGCTGCTGGACCTTCTTCGGGAAAACCATATCGAGCCCACATGCCTTTGGGAGCCGGGCGGAGAGGAGGTTTTGCGTGCTCTGCCGGGTGCTGAGACGCTGTGGGCCGCCCATGAGAACCTCCGCTTTATAGAGGAGATGCCCGGCGGCATGCTGATCTACTACGGGGACGGCGAAGAGGAGATTGCCTACGTAAACGGCGCCCTGCTTGGAATCTTTGGCTGCGCCACCGCGTCGGAGTTCCGGGAGCTGACGGGGAACTCCTTCCGGGGTATGGTACATCCGGAGGATCTGGAAGCGGTGGAGCTGAGCATTCAGGAGCAGATTGCCCACGGCCAGCTTGACCTGGATTATGTGGAGTACCGCATTCTCAGGCGGGACGGAACGGTCCGCTGGGTTGAGGATTACGGACACTTTATTCGCGGCATAGCCTCCCGGGACGTTTTCTATGTGTTTTTATCGGATGCCACCGAAAAAAGGGACCAGCAGATGACGGAGCGGGCTGTTTTGGTGCGGGAGAAGGAGCAGGCCCTTCAAAGCCTGACGGAGGAGTACGGCAGGGCCCAGCAGGAGCAGATGCGCCGGTTGGAGGAGGCTCTGGAGCGGGCGGACCGGGCCATGTCGGCCAAGGATACCTTCCTCTCCAACATGTCTCACGACATGCGCACGCCTATGAACGCCATTTTCGGCTTTGCGGCCCTGGCCAAGAACAACCTCCACGACCCCGCCGTGGCCCGGAGCTATATTGAGCGAATGGAGGCCTCCGGAAGGCAGCTGCTGGGCATGATCGAGCGGGTGCTGGAAATATCGGAGGCGGTGTCCGGAGATACCTGCGCGGAGGAGGCCCCCTGCGACCTCTGTGAGATCGTGGAGGAGATCTATGCGTTTATGGTTCCCCAGGCGGTGGAGAAGAAGATCGATTTTACCCTGAACTGTGAGGGTGTGCAGCACAGCGGCATCTACAGCGATGAGGAGAGACTGCGGCAGCTGGTGATGTATCTCACCAACAACGCCGTAACCTATACGAAACCCGGGGGCAGGGTCTGCATTGTGGTGACGGAGCGGATAGAGACGCCGGTGCAGTCGGTTTACAGCCTGGCGGTGGAGGATAACGGCATCGGGATCAGCCAGGAGTTTTTGTCGCAGATATTTGAACCCTTTTCCCGGGAGAGGAATACCACAGACAGCGGCGTCCACGGCATTGGTCTGGGAATGGCAATCGCCAAAAATATTGTGGATATGCTGGGCGGGATCATGGATGTACAGAGCGAGGTGGACCGGGGCAGCACATTTACGGCTTCCTTCCGCTTTCGTTTCCAGCCGCACAGTCTCCGGCAGCTGTCCGGCGGGCAGAGACCTTCCGGCGTGCCGCGGAAAATCCTGCTGGTGGAGGACAATGAGCTGAATCTGGAGATTGCCACCGAGCTTTTGAGAGAGCAGGGTATTGAAATTGAAGCGGCGGAGAACGGCAGCGTGGCTGTGGAGAAGATAAAACACTCCCTGCCGGGGGAGTATGATGTGGTCCTCATGGATATTCAGATGCCGGTGATGAACGGCTGGCAGGCGGCGCGGGCTATTCGCAGTCTGCCGGACCTGACGCTGGCCCGTATCCCCATCATCGCGCTGTCGGCCAACGTGTTTGAGAGTGACCGGCGCAAGTCTGCCGAGAGCGGTATGAACGCCCACCTGGCAAAGCCCATGGATGTGGACGAGGTGCTGCGGACCATTGCGGAAATATTGGAGAACAATGAATAGACTCCGGCGGCGCCGTTCTTTTTCTAAGAGCGGCGCCGTAATTTTGCGGGAC
>CATNDT010000028.1 GCA_950097035.1 uncultured Oscillibacter sp. | reverse complement strand
TGCTGGCCCAGGCCAACGCCGTTCCCCAGGGCGTGCTGCAGCTGCTGCAGTAATTCCCCAGGGATATCCGGCAAAACAACCGAATCCCAAGGCAATCGAGGGGGCGGGCACAGGCCCGTCCCCCTTTTTCTGCCGGAAAGGAGCATCTATGGAGCCTATAGAAATGGCCCGGAAGCTGGCTGGCTACGGCGAGACTGCCGGGGCCTGCAAGGGCTATGAAACCGCCGTGATGCAGGGTGGGCTGCCCCCTGCTGAGGAGCTGGAGGCGGCCGTATACATCCTGCAGTTTGGCGGGGACTATAAAACCGCGTACAACAGCTTTTTAAAGCTGTACGGACAGGGGCTGTTTCAGGAAACCATTTTGCCCATTCTGGACGGGGCTTTTTATCAGCCCAATGAAAAGGATCTGAAAAAATGCTATGAAAAAAACTGTAAGCTGCTGAAAAAGTATCCCTATTTCTTTCGGAAAGACTTTCTCCCCTTCGAGGACCTGCCCATTCAGTTTTATCCCTATGACAGTCATATCTACGTCCCCTTTGTCCCGGCGTCACGGGAATTCGGAGACCCCATTGACTTTGAGGAGCCGGTAATCCGGCATTACTTCTTTCATGACCTGGAAAATCCCATACTGGCAGAGGATATTTTCTCCCAGTATGAATTGGAATATTTGAACGACAACGTCCGCAAAAGCGAGTATGTGGCAAAAGAAAACCACATTTACCTCCACTACACCGATTGGGCCGTTTTCTGCGCCCATCTCGCGTGCTGGAACCTGCGGTCTCTGCTGGCGGACGAAAAATTTGTGTTTTTAATCGGCGATGAAATCGCCCAATATCCCATTGACTTTAAAAAGCGGTTCGGCATCGACTACAGCCGGTATCCCGTAAAGCCCGTCGGTATCCGGGAGGTCCACCGACTGGTCTGGCACACTCAGCTGTCTGCCCATAACGGCGGCGACTTCTTCAACGAGATTTTCGATGCGCATCCAAACCTCCTGATGAAGCCCTCCCTCCTGATGGACGAGACGGAGGAGACCGTGCGGGAGACCGAGCAAAATCTCTCTGAGGCCCGGAGCGAGAGCGACGCGGCGTATATCTGCAGCCAGTGGGAGAATCCCCGGCGGGGGATCGAGCTGTTTCGTATGAAGGGGCGCACAGCCAAGGACGTTTTTGTGGCCCTGTTTTTAAAGGACAACGCGGTGGCCGCCCGGCTGGACCCCCAGTCCCGCATTGCCCCGGCGCTGTTCTTCCAGCCCCACTTTGAGCGGATGGTCTACGAGGCCCAGACAGACGCGCAGGGGCGGGCGATCCTGCTCTCTGAGATGTACGACGCTGTCCGGCAATCGCCCTTATTTCAGCATTTCAAGTATATAAAGACTTTTACCCCCATGCGCCGGGCAACTACCAGCCACGGCGGCACCGTGCGGTTTATGCAGAACATGACCCAGGCGTCCTGGAAAACGGACGACCCCACCATGTTTGACGACTCGGTATTTATCCGCATCATGAACCGCAGTTTTATGATAGATCCCCAGGATCGGCTCTGTAAAGACAGCGTGCTGGTCCGGTTTGAAGACGGCAAGCTGAACCCCAGGGCCACCTTCACTGCCCTGGCGGCATTTTTAGACCTGCCCTATACGGAAAGCATGACCTACTGCTCCAGCTTTGGCCAGATGGACCCCCATCCGGAAACCAAGGGCTTTGATTCGGCCACTGTGTACCGCACCTATGACGAGTATGTAAATGACTCGGAGCGGATTTTGATTGAATACTTTCTGCGGGACGCCTATGAATATTACGGCTATGGCTTCCAGTATTACGACGGCAGCCCGGTGGATGAGGCGCGGGTGAAAGAGCTGATTGCCGGCTGCACTACCATCAACGGCTATATCCGCCAGAGCCTTTTATACGTCACCCGGATCGAGGTGGAGGGGAAGATTCCCGACGCGCCGGAGGCGCGGAAGGCCGCTGAGACCGAGCGGATTGTGGACGACATGATGGCGGACATGGACAGGGAGCGGCTGCGGGTCGCAAAAATCCTGCTGGGCGGGCTGCGGTTCGTTAACCGCCGGGGCCAGCCCTTGCGGATGATGCCGCTGCTGCAGCTGGATCCAGCCCTGCTGGAGCAGCCTCTATACCACTGAGATGTAAGGAGACCCCACTATGAACGATAAGGGCACCCTGTATTTTTTCACCGGTCTGGCCGGGGCGGGAAAGACCACCATCGGCGGACTGTTTTACCGGCGGCTGCTGGCGCGGAATCCGGAGGCGATCCTCATGGACGGCGACCGCCGCCGCACCCTTGCGGGCCACAACACGGAGGACGGCGCCGTGCTGCTGGAGGACCGCTACACCACCGAATCCCGTAAAATTGGGGCCCGGGGCATGTTTCAAAGCTGCAAGGCGCTGACAGACCAGGGCAAGGACGTGGTGGTGTGCAGCATCTCCATGTATCAGGAGATCCGGGACTGGAACCGCGAGAATATCGAAAAGTACAGGGAAATTTATATCAAGGTGACTCACGAAACCCTGTACAGGCGGGACCAGAAAAAGCTGTACTCCTCCGGCGCAAAAAACGTGGTGGGAGTGGACCTGCCCTATGACGAGCCGGAGCGGCCGGACGTGGTTGTGCAGAACGACGGCCAGGAGACCCCGGAGGCCATTGTGGACCGGCTGGAAAAGCTGCTGCTGGATTCATAGAGGGAGGTCGCCTATGCTAGCCGATTTACATACCCACAGCACCGCCTCAGACGGGCAGTATCCCCCGGCGGAGCTGGCCCGCCTGGCAAAACGGCGGGGCACGGAGGTCTGGGCGCTGACGGACCACGACAATCTGGACGGCCTGGAGGAGGCGGTCCGGGCGGGAACAGCTCTTGGCCTGCGGGTGATTCGGGGCGTGGAGCTGAGTGCCGACGACTATTTGAACCTGCACATCCTGGGTTACGGCTTCTCTCCCGCTCTGCTGGGCGATTGGATTGAAAGCCTGAAGGAGGGGCGGAGCAGCCGCAAATACCGGATCCACAAATTCCTCCAGACACAGGGCGTGGATATCCCCCTGTCCGAGGTGGAGGAAGAGGCCGGAGACGGCGCCATCGGGCGGCCCCACTTTGCAAAGGTCATGCTGCGCCACGGCATTGTATCCACCCGGAAAGAGGCCTTTGACCGCTATCTGGATACCCCGGCGTTTCAGGCAATCGAGCGGGGAACAAAGCCCAGCGCGGAGAGATGCGTAAAGGCCATCAGGGAGGCGGGCGGCAAGGTCTCTCTGGCCCACCCCTATCAGATCGTTCTGGGCGGCGACAGTCTGGAGGCGCTGGTGGATCGGCTGGCCGGTTACGGCCTGGACGCCGTGGAGTGCTATTATCCCCAACACACGCCGGCGCAGCAGGCGGAATATCTGGCTCTGGCCGAAAAATACCGCCTCCACGTTACCGGCGGCAGCGATTTTCACGGGGAACAGAACAAGCCGGACAATCCTCTGGCGGCGTGGGAACTGGACACAGACTGGTTGCTGTAAGGAGGCGCTCTATGGAATTTGAATTGATGGCATCTATGATGTGCGCCAACTACGGGTGCCTGGAAAAAGAGGTCCGGGACCTGGAGGCGGGCGGCATCGACTCCTTCCACATCGACATTATGGACGGGCGGTATGTGGCCAACTTCGCCATGTCGCTGAACGACATGCGCTATATTGCCGGGGCGACGGAAAAACCCCTGGACGTGCATCTGATGATCGAGCACCCCAACAACCGCATCGGCCTGTTTTTAAAGGACCTCCGCCCGGGAGACACCGTGTACATTCATCCGGAGGCGGAGTACCACCCCTCCACCACCCTGCAGGCGGTGATCGACGCGGGGATGATCCCCGGCATCGCCGTCAATCCCGGCACCTCTGTGGAGACGGTGATGGAGCTGCTGCGGATTGTGAAAAAGGTGCTGGTGATGTCGGTAAACCCCGGAAACGCGGGACAGATGTTTTTACCCTATGTGGGGAAGAAGATCACAAAGCTCCTCTCCATGAAGGAGGATATGGAGTTTGAGCTGTACTGGGACGGAGCGTGCGGCGCCGACAAAATCCTGGAGTACGCCCCCAAGGGTGTGCGGGGCTTTGTGCTGGGCACCACGCTGCTGTTCGGTAAAAAGCAGCCTTACGGGGAAACACTGCGAAACATTCGGGAGCTGAGATTTTGAAAAATATCGCGCTGGTGCTCTCCGGCGGCACAGGGAGCAGAATGGGGGCGAATGTCCCCAAGCAATACCAGCAGATTTCCGGAAAGCCGGTGCTGGTCTACACGCTGGAGCGGCTGCAGGCATGCGGGGCTGTGGACGGCGTGCTGGCGGTGGCAAGTCCCCCGTGGGCGGATACGATTCTGCAGTGGCGGCGGGAATTCTCCCTGACAAAGCTGCTGGATATTGCCCCGGCAGGGGCGGACCGGCAGTTATCCATCCGCAGCGGACTGCTGGCGGCGCAGGCGTTTATGGACGAGAGCCCGGAGGCCGGCGTCATTATTCAGGACGCCGTGCGGCCCCTTGCCAGCGTAAGCCTGCTGGCAAGGCTCGTCGAAACGCTTCAAGAGGCCCCCTGTGTGCTGCCGGTGCTGCCGGTGACGGATACCACCTACACCAGCGGCGACGGACGGTGGGTGGAGGGCCTGCTGGAGCGCTCCACCCTTTACGGCGGTCAGGCTCCGGAGGCCTTTCACTACTGGCCCTATCTGGCGCTGTACCGGGATACGCCGGAGGAGACCCTCTCCGCCATGAGCGGCAGCTGCCAGCTGCCTTACAGTGCCGGGTGGAGAGTAAAAATGATCCCCGGCGAACGGGAGAATATCAAAATCACCTACGCCGCAGACCTGAAAATCTGCAAATTGCTGCTGGAAGAGGAGGGCCGCCGTTGAAAGCATATGTGCTCCACGGAATTGGGGACCTGCGCTATGAGGACCGCCCGCTTCCGGAGGTGCGCCCCGGCTGGGCGCTGGTAAAGGTGCTGGCTGCGGGAATCTGCAGCTCGGATATCCCGCGGATCTTTGAGAAGGGGACGTACCATTTCCCAACCATCCCGGGCCATGAGTTCTGCGGCGTGGTGGCGGATACCGCCAGTCCGGAGGACCGGCGGTGGATCGGCAAACGTGTGGGGGTATTCCCCCTCATCCCATGCAGGCAGTGCCCCTCCTGTGAGAGGGACGCGTATGAGACCTGTTCCCATTACGACTATATCGGCTCCCGGCGGGACGGGGGCTTTGCGGACTACACGGCGGTTCCGGTGTGGAATCTGATGGAGCTGCCGGACACTGTCAGCGATGTGCAGGCCGCTCTGTTGGAGCCTGCGGCAGTGGCGCTGCACTCAGTGCGGCGGGCAGGGATCGTCCCGGGAGACAGAGTCTGCGTAGTGGGCGCCGGGGCCATCGGCCTGCTGGCCGGTCAGTGGGCAAAGCTTCTTGGCGCGGGCCGGGTTGTGGTAAAGGGGCGGAGCGAAATCAAGCGGGAGCTCGTTGGGCAATGCGGGCTGGAGTATATGGCCGCCATCTCCGCCGGTGAGGAATTTGACCGCGTAATTGAGGCGGTGGGCTCCGCGCAGGCCCTGGAGGAGACTCTGGCCCTGACCGCCCCCGGCGGAACGCTGGTGCTGATGGGCAACCCGGACGGCCCCAGAACGCTGACCCAGGATCTCTACTGGCGCATCCTGCGCAAGCAGCTGACCCTGACGGGAACGTGGAATTCCTCCTACGGCGGGGCGGACAGCGACTGGACGGAAGCGCTCCGGGCCATGGCGGAGGGAAGGTTGAAAGCGGAGGCGGTTATCTCCCATGTTGTGGAGAAGGCGGAGCTCCCCCAGGCGCTGGAACTTATGCGGAACGGAACGCAGCCCTATTGCAGGGTGGTTGTGAAATTTTGAGGCACGGGCGGCACCGCCAAACCGCCAGAACAGGAGGCTGTTTTTATGTCTGAGGTCAGACAGGTCTTTCAGCCATATCAGCACTGTAAAATCGCCATATACGGTCTGGGTCTTTTGACGGAACGGCTTTTGCCGCAGTTGGAAGGTTATCGCATCGCCGGCCTGCTGGACGGTTACCGGACCGAGGGCACACTGTACGGGCAGCCCATCCTCTCCTTGGAACAGGCGGTAAGGGATGGTGTAAAGCTGATTATTGTAGCCGCCCGGCCGGAGTCCTGCAAGGTCATTGCCAAGCGGATCGGTGAAGTTTGCCGCATATCCCATATTGCCCTTCTGGATATGCAGGGAGACGATCTGTGCACTCCAAAAAAGGCCAGCTTCCATTTTACCCTCATGGCCCCGACAAAAGAGGAGCTTTTGCGGGAAATAGACTCCCATGACGTTGTAAGCATGGACCTGTTCGACACCCTGCTCATGCGACGAACGCTGTTTCCAACAGATGTATTTGAAATTTTAGATGGCAGACTGCGACGGCAGGGTGTCATAATAGCAGACTTTCCAAAGAAACGGCTGGAGGGAGAAAAAGAGCTTTGCAGACACACGGTCCCCACTCTGACGGAAATTTATGAGTATATATGCCGCTGTTATCACATCCAGGCCGTTACACCGGAGGCACTGGCAGCAATGGAGTGGGAGGTGGACCGAGATCTGGCGGTCCCTCGCCGGGAAATGTGCGCCCTTTTAAGCGCAGCATATCGGCGTGGAAAGCAGGTATTTATCACCTCAGATACCTTTTACTCCAAAAAGCAACTGACAGGGTTACTGTCTGCGTGCGGGATCGATACGTATACAGACATACTCTCCTCCTGCGAGTATCGAACCGGGAAAACGCAGGGATTATTTGCGATACTACAGCAGCGAATTCCGGGAAAAAACTGCGTCCATATCGGTGACTCAGATGATGCAGACGTGTGCGGTGCCGAAAGAAGCGGCCTTACTGGACGCCGCATTTACAGTGGCCTGGATCTCTTTGAAAATGTTGGATATTTGGGCCTGTGGGGGGGGATTGGCAGTCTTTCCAGCCGGATCCGGGCAGGATTGCTGGTGTCAAAGCTCTTCAACAGCCCCTTTCCGTTTGACAGGGATTGTCAAAGGCTCCGTGTGGGCAGTTCGTACGATATTGGATATCTATTTTATGCCCCTATCGTCAGCGGCTTTGTATTTTGGCTGCGCCGCCAAGTGGCGGAGGATGATTTAAAAAATGTTTGGTTTTGCGCCAGAGACGGTTATCTCATCAAAAAACTCTATGACCGTCTGGGCAGCTCCGACGCCTGTGTTTACTTCCTCACCTCCCGCACTGCCGCTATCCGCGCCGGTATGGAGTGTGCAGCGGATATCCGCTATGTGGCGGAGATGCATTTTAGCGGCCCGTTGGAGGAACAGCTGAAACAGCGCTTTGGTATTACTGTTGCGGATGTGGACACACGGAGCTCGCTAACAGACTGCACTCGCGAGATTTTGGCAGCGGCAAAAATCTCGCGGGATCATTACCGTGTATATATCCAGAGCCTCCATATGGAGGCTGGCGATATTGCCTTTTTCGACTTTGTTGCCAGAGGCACCACTCAGCTGTTTGTTGGGCGCTTGCTGGATCGCCATTTGCGAGGATATTATTTTTTACAGCAAGATCAGCATTATATGGAGAAAATGAATCTGGATATCCGCTCATTTTGCCGGCCAGAAGAAAACACAATCTCTAGAAATTATTATATTCTGGAGCCGGTTCTGACCGCGCCGGAACCGTCGATACTGGACTTTACCGCAGACGGTGAAGCGCGTTACGCCCAGGAGCCCCGCACGACAGAGGCCCTGCGCTGCGTTCAGACAATACAGGATGGGATTGAAGATTATTTCCGTGAATATCTGCACCTTTGTCCGGATCAGGAGGAAGATAAGGCGCTGGGGGCGTCGATTTTGGACTTGATCCACAATATCGATATCTGCGCAAAAGATTATTTAGCTCTGCAGGTAGAGGATCCGTTCTTTGGAAGGACCTCTGCTTTGGCGGATCTGCTGTGAGAATTCCGGAAGAGTAGCGGATAGTGAGGCGTTTTTATGATTAGTGTCATCGTTCCTATCTACAATGTAAGCTTGTATCTGGAGCAATGCATCCAAAGCATCTGTTCCCAGACCTACCAGGATCTGGAAATTATCTTGGTAGACGACGGCTCCACGGACAACTGCCTGGAAATATGCGAGGCATACCGGCAAAAGGATCCCCGAATCAAAGTAATTCATCAACCGAATGGCGGGCTTGTCAGCGCCCGGCAGACGGGGATTCAGGCTGCAACGGGGGAGTTTGTCGGCTATGTAGACGGCGATGACTGGACTGAGCCGGATATGTATGAACAAATGTACCAAGCAATAACCGGCCATTCCGTGGATGTCGTCATGTGCGGGCGCTATGAGAACACAGGCTCCGCACAAAGGCCGGTATACCATGGGGTAGATGCTGGCATGTATGACCGGAAGCGCCTGTTGCGGGAGGTCTATCCTCAGATGGTCACGCAGACCCCCTTTTTTCAATGGGGAATCTTCCCCAACGTGTGGGATAAGCTATTTCGCCGGGAAAAGCTTTTAAAGTTTCAAATGCAAGTGGATCGACGAATCACCGTTGGAGAGGATGCCGCCTGCGTATATCCCTATCTGTTGCACGCCATGGGAATCTATGTGCTGCGGGAATGTCTGTACCACTACCGGCAGATCCCCTCATCCATGGTAAAGCGCAGAGAGGCCGAGACAATTGAACGCGAGCGGTTCCGAACTCTGTACCGAACGGTGTATCAGCAAACAGAAAAAGATCGGCCTATTTTTGATTTCAGTGATCAGTGGAAAAAATACATGCTGTTTCTGCTGATCCCACGGGCGGACTGTATATATTCCGGATTTGCCGGTCTGAATTATCTCTTTCCCTTTCCGCGGGTAATGCGGGGCTCTAAAATTGTGCTGTATTGCGCTGGAACCTATGGACAGCGGTTGTATTCCTTCTTGAAAAGTACCAGATTTTGTGAGGTCGTTCTCTGGGTAGACCGCAATTATACCCACCTCCGGCACGAGGGGCTACCTGTGGAAAGTCCGGATCAATTATCCCGTATCTCCGGGTATGATGCCATTGTTGTTGCAAATATGTTCGGCCGTTCCAGAGAGGCTCTATATCAGGATCTGATAAAAAAATACCCGGCAGAAAAAGTCCATTTGATAGATGAATCCCTGATTTTTTCTGAAGAGACGGCAAAAGCGCTGGACCTCTTCATGTAATGGGGAAACAAAGACGCTTTTAGGTAGCATGATAACCCTGGAAATTTCGGTTGTTTAAGGTCCGGCCCCAGACCTGACCATGAGGGCATCTTTATTTCCTGCGGAAAGAGGGGGAAATTTAACGATGAAAAAATTCATTTTATTCGGTGCGGGCAACTATGGAAAAATGGCGCTGAACTACTATGGCGCGGAAAATGTAGAGTGCTTTGCGGACAACAACCCGATGAAAGTTGGCCAATTCATACAGGAAAAACCCGTTATCAGTTTTCAGGAGATGAAGAAAATTGCCGGGGACTTTCAGATCGTTATCTCCAGCAACAGCGCCAATTCCATGGCAAAACAGCTGGAAGAGAATGGAATCTGCACGTATCTGTTCTATTCGCCCGCTTCTCAAAGTCTGACGGCGTGTATACGGGATTATCTGAACGCCAACCATATAACCGGCATCGCGCTTTACGGTGTCGACATTTACACCAAAACCATTATTGAGCTAATCCAGAAACTGGGTTTTGGCAGCCAGCTGAAATATCTTGCGGCGCCGGAGGCGGAAGCAGGCGGAAAGGTCCTGTCTTACCCCGTTCGTACACTCTCCGCAGATAACCCGGACGTGGACTGTTTTATTGTCTCTTCGGCGGCAAATCACGTGGCCTTATATGCACAGCTGCGGCATAAGTACAGGGATTATCAGATTCTGAATCCCTTTCGGCAAAAGGCTTACTATAATACGGACGAGATCGTTTTTCAGCAATCCAGTGAACAGGGAAGTACCGAAGAGCAATGGAATCAAACCGTTGAAAACGACAGGACCAAAGAGACTGTGCGGGCCTATGTGGAGGCGGTAAAAGATCATGTCCCGCTCTTTGAATTCGTGGAAATCGAAACCATCAACCGCTGCAACGGCGTGTGCTCTTTTTGCCCGGTAAATAAAAAGGACGATCCCCGCATTGAGGCAAAGATGAGCTGGGAGTTGTTTAAAGAGATTATCGGGCAACTGGAGGCTTTGGATTACAGCGGAGAATTGGCCCTTTTTTCCAACAATGAGCCCTTTTTGGATGAGCGTATCATAGAGCTGCACCAATACGCCCGGGAACATTTGCCCAAGGCCAGAATGCACCTTTTCACAAACGGCACACTGCTGACGATTCCGAAGTTTGAGGCGTTGATCCCATATCTGGATGAGCTGATTATCGACAACTACCAACAGGATCTGCAGTTGATCCGGCCAAGCCGGGAGATCAAGGAGTATGTGGAGGCGCACCCGGAGCTGCGGAAAAAGGTCACAATTGTGCTGCGCCAGCCCCATGAAGTGCTGACCTCCAGGGGTGGAGATGCACCAAACCGGAAAGTGCTCGTGTCTTACGACGAGGAGACCTGTGCGCTTCCTTTCCAGCAGTTGATTATCCGACCGGACGGGAAAGTCTCGCTCTGCTGCAACGATCCGCTGGGGAGAAACACCCTGGGAGATTTGACAAAGCAGTCCCTTCTGGACGTGTGGTATGGGCCGCAGTTCCAAATGGTGCGCAAATGTCTGGCGGAGGGCCGGAAGAACTGGAACCACTGCAAGTATTGCGATACGTTTTACATCTACTAAAAGGAGTGTGGTTATGGACCCTCAGTCTCTGATTAGCGTAATGCTCCCGGTCTATCTACAGGGAAAACGTTGGGCTGGTATACGCCTGCAGGGCAGGCATACAAGAGGGGTGAAATCGGTATGACCGCAGAGCTCCAGGCGCTTTTTTCCGCGTGTTCCACCGCAGGCGCAATTGCCTGCGGAACCGGTAAGGTGGGCAGATTCGTGATTCCGTATCTGGCGCAGAAGGTCGGACTGCTCGGTGTGACAAACAGCCGCATTGCCGGTGACGATGCCGGAACTTTTTTGAATACTGGGCTGCCCCTTCGCAGTGTGGGGACCTGGCATGCGCGCCAGCCGGACGCCGTAATCGTCATCACCACCACAAACCACAGGTTTCAGGATGAGCTCATCGGCCTTTGCAAAGAGCATGGGTTTCAAAAGTTCTTCCGCATCACGGAGGATCTGGAAAACGCCATGCTGACCGACCGGTTTAGCGCCTGTCTTCCCCCGGAAAAGCTCGCCTTTGCGGAGCGGCTGCTCCCGCGAATCGAGGCATACTGTCAGGAATGGATGTGCTATGCCAACGAAATTCGGGATACGCACCAAAAATCCTTTGCGGAATTTCGGGGACGCCACAGGGGGCAGAGCATCGTGATTGTCGGCGCGGGCCCTTCTGTCAATGCGTATTCACAGATCGTGGGAATTCCACATATCGGCGTAAACTCTGTCTTTTTAAAAGACGGGCTGACTTTGGATTACTATTTTGCACAGGATTACTCCGAAAGGTCGCCGTGGTATCAGCAATTAAAGGACTATCCCTTTGAAAAATTTTTTGGAATTCTGGGCTGTCATTCCCGGGAAATCAGCGATATGTATCGAATTCCGGAAAGTATTATTGAAGAAAACCAGGGGCGCAGATATTTTTTGCAGGAGCCCTGGGAAAGCGTCCACTTTGATATTGAGCACCACGCGCTTATGGATTATGGCAGTGTTGCCTTTGCCGCCTTTCATTTCGCCTTATACACCATGCCCAGGCGGATTTTTCTGGTTGGCTGCGACTGCTCTAACGCGGGACATTACGATGGTGTCAGCGGAGGGGATTTGCAATATATGGTAAATGGCTGGCAAAAAGTAAAAAGCTTTGTAACCCGCTATTACCCGGGAGTCGAGGTCGTCTCTGTGAATCCGGTGGGCTTAAAGGGGCTTTTCCGCGATGTATACACGGAGCCCTATCTGGACGCTCACCCGGAGATTAACCGGCCCGCAGTCCTCAGACCGGAAGAGCTGCAGGAATAATCTTTGGCGGCCAAATACCGTCTCCCCTCCCCGCCGCCTCATGCCGAATAGAGATGTCACCATATGGACGCCCTGCCGCAGATATCTTCCGGCATGCTGCCGGGATGATGACCACGGCGGGAACGGCATTTAAAAAGACGCGCAGGGAACCATATGCCATAAATGCGCGGTGGTCCCTACAACTTATACGAACCCCTGGCGCTTTGAAGCAGGCGTCCGGAATCCGTGAAAGGGAACAGATATGTATCGTGATGTAAAAATTTTGGGGCTTATTCCGGCCCGTGGCGGCAGCAAGGGAATCAAGGATAAAAACATATGTCGTATCTGTGGGAAACCGCTCATCTCATACACCATTGAGGCGGCAAACACAAGTAAATATCTTGACGACGTTGTCGTCACAACCAACGACCCCAAAATCGCCGATACTGCCAGAGCGTACGGCGCGTCTGTCCCATTTATGCGGCCGGAGGAGTTGGCGCGGGATACGTCTTTGTCTATTGAGGCGCTGATGCACGCAATTCATACTCTGCATGATATGGGAAAAAACTTTGACATCGTCCTCTTCCTGCAGCCAACGAGCCCTTTAAGGACCTCAGCGGATATCGACGCTTCCATTGAAGAGTTTTTTAAAATGGGACGGCAATCCCTTGCCTCTGTTTCGCCTGTAAGGGATCACCCACTGCTTATGCGCACTGTTGGCGCGGATGGTCGTCTGACGAATATGCTGAATCAAAGCAGCACTTGCCGGCGTCAGGATATGCCGCCTTATTACAGGGTAAATGGCGCAATTTATATTTATAATGTGGCTGAATTAAGCCTGAACACAAGTTTAAACGACGCCCTTGTACCCTATATTATGGAGAAATCCCATGCCGTCGATATTGACAACCTAGGTGACATCTGTCTGGCGGAGTATTATTTGAATAACACCATAGACACCACGTCGCTGTAATGCGAAGCCGGTTATAGCAGGTATCGGCCCAAACGGCAATAATAGATTTTATATACTTATCAAAGGGAGAAAATAAAGTTATGAAAGTTGTTATCCTTGCCGGCGGTTTCGGTACACGGATATCAGAGGAGAGCCAGTTTAAGCCCAAACCTATGATAGAGTTGGGTGGTATGCCAATTTTGTGGCATATCATGAAGCTGTACAGCCACTACGGCTTCAACGAATTTGTTATCTGCGCAGGCTATAAGCAGCATATTATCAAAGAGTATTTCGCAGACTACTTCCTCCATACATCGGATGTTACATATGACTTTACCAATGGTACAAACGAGATTACGGTACACCGCAGCACCTCTGAGTCCTGGAAAGTGACGGTGGTGGACACGGGCCTGAACACCATGACCGGCGGGAGGGTCAAGCGGGTGCGAAACTACATCGGGAACGAACCTTTCATGCTGACCTACGGAGACGGTATTTCGGATCTGGACATGACTGATCTGTTCACGTACCATAAGTCCCACGGCAAGATGGTAACGATATCCGCCTACAACGCCGGCCAGCGATTCGGCGTGCTGGACATTACTCCGGACGGTCTGATACGGGAGTTTCGGGAAAAGACGCAGGGAGATGGCAGTCTCATCAATATCGGTTTTATGGTCTGTCAGCCAGAATTTATCGACTACATTGATGGCGATGATACGATACTGGAGAAGTCGCCACTGGAGACCGTGGCAAAACTGGGCCAGCTGGTAGCCTACAAGCACACTGGCTTCTGGCAGTGTATTGATACCATACGGGAAAAAGAGCAGGCAGAAAAACTCTGGGCCAGTGGACTGGCCCCCTGGAAGGTATGGGAGTGAACGGCATGAAAAAGATTGTTAAACGGGACATGGAACGTATTTATAGCGGTTTGACAGAGCTGGAACGGTCTAAATTCAAAGACAGCACCATTCTCTTTACCGGCGGTGCAGGTTTTTTGGGCTTTTACTTTATCACTTTCTTTTCCCGATTTCGCCAGGAACTGGGTATCAGAAAAGTGATTTGCCTGGACAATTTCCAAGTGGGTTATCCAACATGGCTCAAGGCGCTTAACGACGAGGGAAAGGTGGAACTGCACAAGTTTAATGTCATTACAGATGATATTTCAAATATCCCCGGTGCGGAGTGTGCGGATTACATCTACCACATGGCGTCTATTGCTTCTCCCATATTCTACAGGAAATACCCCATTGAGACTTTGGATGCCAACATATGGGGCCTGCGCCGCTTGCTGGATTTCTACTGTGAAAAACCTGTTAAGGGACTGGCCTTTTACTCTTCCAGCGAAATCTACGGCGACCCAACACCGGAAAATATCCCTACGCCGGAGACCTACCGTGGAAACGTAGACTGCCAGGGCCCTCGGGCCTGCTACGATGAGGCCAAGCGGTTCGGCGAAACTATGTGCTATCTGTTCCATCAAAAATATCAGATGCCCATCAGCATCATCCGTCCCTTCAACAACTACGGTCCCGGTATGCGGCTCAATGACGCACGTGTTCCAGCGGACTTTGCTAACGCGGTACGGCAGGGCCGGGATATTGTCATGTATTCGGACGGCAGTCCAACCCGTACCTTTTGCTATATCAGCGACGCCATTACCGGCTACCTAAAGGCATTGCTCTACGCCCAAGAGGGCTTCGAGGCTTTCAATATTGGTATGGACAAACCGGAAATATCCATCCGCAGGCTGGCGGAAATTTACGCAGAGGCAGGAAGAGAAATTTTCGGCTACACCGGCCAGGCGCAATTTGCTGTCTCTGAGGATAAGGAGTATCTGGAAAATAATCCTAATCGCCGCTGCCCGGTGATTGAAAAGGCACGGAAACTGCTGGGCTATCAGCCTCAGGTAATGGTGGAGCAGGGTATCCGTTATTTTCTGGAGTATGTGAGGGAGAGCAGGGAAGAGGAACTGATATGGTAACAGTAGTTGGACTGGGGTTTGTGGGCCTGACTACGGCTCTGGGATTTGCGGAGTACGGCCACAAGGTGTATGGCATTGAGATCAATGAGACACGAATGGCAACTATTCAATCCGGCAAGCTTCCTTTTCTGGAGCCCGGGTTGGATGAAGCACTGAAACGGCATCTGGGGAAGAACTTTTTTCCCATCACCGACTGGGAAACGGCCATTGCAGGCAGCGAATGTGTATACTACTGCGTAGGCACCCCCTACGGTGAGAACGGTCAGGCAGATCTCACATATCTGTATGGCGCTGTGGAACAGACATTGGATGTCATTCGAGATAAAAAATTCCGCGTTTTGGTGACAAAATCCACCATCCCGCCCTCCACCACGGAGAAGCGAATCATTCCCTTTCTGGAAGGCCACGGCGTGAAGGTGCCGGAACAACTGGGTGTTGCCAACAATCCGGAGTTTCTCCGGGAGGGCCATTGTTGGGAGGACTTCACACATGCAGACCGCATTGTATTGGGGGTCAGTGACGAACGTTCCGAGATGGTCCTGCGGGCGCTGTATGCCGAGGAGAGCGCTCCAATTTTCTGTGTATCGCTGAATACAGGAGAGTTTATCAAGTATCTATCCAACACAAGCTTAGCTTGTCTCATTAGCATAGCTAATGAGATGAGCTTAGCGGCGGATGTTATTGGTGGGATTGATACGGCAGAGGCATTCCGTATCCTGCATATGGATAAACGGTGGCAAACGGGCACGATCCGGTCATATTTCTACCCCGGCTGTGGATATGGCGGCTACTGTCTGCCTAAAGATACTAACGCTTTCTACGCCCGAATAAAGGACAGCGGTTTTGACTGCCAGATTTTGAAGAATACCATTCGTCTTAACGATGAGATGCCGGAGATAACGGCAAAACGGATCGCCCGTGCGGCGAAGGAAAGTAAAGGCGCCTGTATCGGTATTTTGGGCCTGTCGTTCAATCCGGGGAGTGATGATGTGCGGGATACTCCCAGCGCCAAGATTATCCGGACGCTGAATGAGGCGGGTTACCAGAACATCGTGGCCTATGATCCGGTCGCTATGGCGGAGTTTCAGACTCACTTTCAGTTGGACTGCCGGTGTGTGGATACATATGAAGAACTGCTGAAACAGGCCGATATAGTGGCTATTACCACCGCCTGGCCCATGTTCGCCGATGTGAAAACCAGGACAAACTCACCGGTAGTTGACTGCCGGTACATGCTGTGAGGAAAAAATGATGAGAACAACAGAGGAAATTAAGCAGGATATTTTTAATCTGGTCAGAGAGTACAGCGAGGCAGAACAGGCAGCAAAACAGCCGTTTCATCCGGGACAAAAAATTCCCTATTGCTCCCGTGTTTATGATGCAGAGGAACGAATTAATTTAGTGGATTCTGCCTTGGAGTTTTGGCTGACAGCCGGGCGATTTTGCGATGAATTTGAGAGGGGATTTGCCCGTTTTCTTGGGGTGCAGCATGTTGCAGTGGTGAACTCGGGTTCTTCCGCCAACCTCTTAGCGTTTATGACGTTGACTTCCCCGCTTTTAAAGGAACGCGCGATACAGCGTGGGGATGAGGTGATCTGTGTTGCAGCTGCATTTCCTACCAGTGTAGCCCCAATTGTACAATATGGGGCGGTTCCGGTTTTTGTGGATATTTGCCTGGGAACGTATAATATTGATGTATCCAAGCTGGAGGAGGCACTGTCCGAAAAGACAAAGTGCGTATTTTTGGCGCACAGTCTGGGAAATCCTTTTGATTTGAAAACGGTGAAAGCGTTCTGCGATAAACATAATTTGTGGCTGATTGAGGATAATTGCGACGCGCTGGGGGCGGAATACGATCTTGGATATGGCTTCCAAAAGACAGGAACTGTAGGAGATCTTGGCACATCCAGCTTCTATCCCGCACATCATTTGACAATGGGCGAAGGGGGTGCGGTTTACACGAACAATGATCTTCTGGGCCAGATCATGCTCTCCATGCGGGATTGGGGACGCGACTGTATTTGCCCTCCCGGCAGAGACAACACGTGCACACACCGCTTTGATGGACAGTATGGAGAACTTCCGAAAGGATACGACCACAAGTATGTATACTCCCATTTCGGCTACAACCTGAAAATTACCGATATGCAGGCCGCTGTGGGATGCGCCCAGTTGAAGAAGATAGAGAAATTTGTTGAAAAGCGCCGTGAAAACTGGCAGATGCTGCGGGATGGATTAACTGGCTTGGAAGATAAACTGATTCTGCCGTATTATGAGCGGGAAGCCAACCCCAGTTGGTTTGGCTTTTTATTGACTTGTCAGCCCGGAGTAGATAGAGGACAGGTTATTCGCTATCTGGAGGGAAAGGGGATACAAACACGCATGCTCTTTTCCGGAAATCTGCTACGCCACCCATGCTTTGATGATATGCGCAAAGAAAAAGCCGGATACCGTGTTGCCGGGGAGCTGACAAACACAGACAGGATCGTAAACGATACTTTCTGGGTCGGCGTATATCCAGGCATGACAAATAGGATGATCGACTTCATGGTGGAAACCATTCGTGGCGCGATAAATCACTAATGAATATTTTACTAACCGGCGCAACCGGTTTTCTTGGGAGCCATGTGTTGAAAGGACTTCTGCGTGAAGGGCATGAGACAACAGTTTTGAAGCGTTCCTGGTCCCATTGCGACCGAATTGTAAATGAATTGAAAAAATGCCGGGCCTATGACATTGACCGGGCCCCATTGGATACAATTTTTCAGGAACAGCAATTTGACGCAGTGATTCACTGCGCAACAGAATACGGAAAAAACAAACAGGCAGATCAAGTGGCTAAAAGTAATTTGGTGTTTCCCCTCCAGTTGTTAGAGGCTGCAATCTCTTCGCAGTGTTTATATTTTATTAACACCGATTCCTTTTTCACAAAGCAGCTGCCGGAGCGGTTTGACAAGAGCCAGGCATTGTACTCTCCGGAGTATACACTGTCAAAGTATCAATTTCGCGAATGGGGCAAAATGCGGGCAATCGAGGGAAAGGTGAACTTCATTAACCTTCAAATGGAGCATATATATGGTCCATTTGATGGGGATGGGAAATTTGTCACTTTCTTAATTCAGTCAATGCAGCGTGGCGCCGAGGAGTTGGATTTGACAGATGGTATCCAAATTCGGGATTTTATCTATGTGGACGATGCAGCGTCCGCTTATTTGGCTGTTTTGGGGCATTTAAAAAACTTATGCGGTTATTGCAATTTTGAAGTCGGGACGGGAATATCTCACACAGTAAGAGAATTTGCAGAGACAGTCCGAACAGAATTGGAAGCGACAACCCGGTTAAATTTCGGAAAAAAAACCAGAACAAATCACGAAATTATGTTTTCGACCGCACAAGAAAGCTCCATCAAGAGGATTGGCTTTGTCCCTCAAGTTGCATTTGAAAAGGGAATTAAGCGGACCGCTTTTAGTTTTAAAGAAATGGAGTAAATGCGATGAGAAACCATTTGGATAATTTTGACGAACTATATGAACAGTATGTACGGCCTAATGAAGAATTGTTTCGGGAAAACTATCTAAGAAGCTGCTTGTGCGACAAAATAAAATATGAACACTGTATGTTGGATTTTGTTCCGATCTCAAATTATGAATATCTAGTAATGGACAAAGAAGTTGGGCAATTCCGTGGAACATATACTGTCGGATGCTCTCAAAGTGAGCCAACAGAAAATACGGTTTCAAGCATTTTAATTGCAGATGAATGGGATATCCGCAAAGTAATTCCTATTATTTTCTCAAAAAACTGGAATTATATTTATTTTGTACTGAATCAGTCCGCAGCAAAATTTGCGTCATTTTTTAAACTCAAGGACTTTCTTACTAACTTACCCTCTGCTGTCAAATTTTTTTTGGATACAGAGGAAATGCGTCAATATTTCTTGACAGATCATGACGCTTATTTGCCTCGGAAAATAGTGGGGGCACAGTCAGAAAAGTACGAGGCGATATTTAAGGAAATCCATGATATCAGAATCAAAAGTGGAGTTCCCTCCAATAATGTATTTTTATCTATCTGTATTCCCAGTTATAATAGAGGAAAATTGGCATTGCAGGCAGTAAGCGCTGTGTTAACATCTCAATATGATGCGGAAATTGAAATTGTTGTCTGCGATAATGGTTCAACCGCAGATGTAGAAGGTTATCAAGAAATCGAGAAAAATGAAGATTCACGCCTAAGGTATTACAGATTTCCGAAAAACGGCGGTTTCCGCTATAATATTATGAACTGCCTTCATAAGGCAACGGGCAAGTTTGCTTTATTTACCAGTGATGAAGATATCATTATTCCAGAAAATTTCGAGATAGCCCTGGAGTGGTTGAGCAATCATCTTTCAGATACCGGTGCATGCATATTTAGTAGTATCTTTAATGATACCTACAAATGGTCAACCTTAAAAAAGGAAACTTTTGAGCCCGGTGTAGATGCCGTTATCAGGGCATATCATACGAATTATATTACAGGCACCTGTTTGAACTTAGATCGAATAAAAGAGCTTAACTTATTTCAAAAAGAAGAAACGCTTTTAGAGAATTATTATAATATTATCTATACGCATTGCACGCTCAGCGTATTTCTCGGTCTCCGGTTCAAGATCGTGAATTCAGATATAGTGTTGTGGCGCTATGGGGAAAAATGTGCGCAAAGTCATGATTGGGGAGAAACTGGGAAGATTGTCAACTTTTCACTGCCTGAAAACAGATCTCTTCTAATGTTTGACGCAATAAAATTAATAAAGAATGAAGTTTCTGAACAGGAGCTGTTGGAAATTGTTGAAAACCGCCTGAATACACATTATGTTATGCTTTCTAATCTTTATACACTTCCAAAAGTTGGCTCTTCGTTTTTAAAGATGTATAGTTGGGTTGATATCTGTGTATTGCATTATAAAAAATGTCTTCGTTTTTTTAAGGAGTTAGAGGCGGAAGGAATAATACAAGACTTATCGGCTTTTATTGCCAAACTGGATAAAGCGACCTTTTATTGGTTGGTTTGTAAAAGGCAGCAAAGGCTGTGTACTCCAGAGGAAAATCTGTTGTCCTCATTACAGGCACAAGTTGCTAAATACGATTACGATAAAGGTACTCCTTTCGAGGAAATAGATTTTGAGGGAATAGGAAAAGAAGTAAATAGCTGGGTGAAGGAATTTTCAAATTAAAGAAACCAGGCGACTTTTGCACACAAGATTTGGATTTTCACAAGATCAAAAGCAAAAACATTTGTTGAGGATTATTTTCGGGATGTTGCTGCTTCGGCTATAAACATAGTTCCAATGCGATCAAGGGTGCGTACTCACTAGAGAAAATTATTTAATCCAGCGCTTCATAGCGTCTTTTGTAAGCGATATTCGACAAAGACAAGCTTCTCCCCATTTCCCAAACTTCTCCAGCACAAATCCCGGCATAAGGCGGGAAATACTGTGGATACTATCTTTTGCCAGACGGATAGACAATTCTGACAAAAGGAGTTTTGATATGAAAGCAACTGGAATCGTGCGGCGGATCGACGACCTTGGTCGGGTGGTCATCCCCAAGGAGATCCGCCGCACCATGCGTATCCGGGAGGGCGACCCCCTGGAGATTTATACCAGCCGGGACGGAGAGGTCATTTTTAAAAAATACTCTCTTCTGGGCGGCGTGGAGGACTTTGCCGGGCAGCTGTGCGAGACCATGAGCCGCTCCACCAACAGCATCTGCGCCGTCACCGACCGGGACACGGTCATTGCCGTGGCCGGCGGCGGCAAGCGGGAGCTGATGGGCAAGCGCATCACCCCGGAGCTGGAACAGATTATGGAACACCGCCAGATTTATCAGTACAGCGGCGAGGGGCAGCCCATCCCCGTGTCCGACAGCAACGACAAGCTGCTCACCTATGTGGCGGCTCCGATCCTGTCCGAGGGGGACCTGCTGGGTCTGGTGCTGTTTATCGGCAGCAATCCCGCTGTCACCCCTGACGACGCCCAATATAAGCTGGCGCAGACCATTGCCGCCTTCCTGGGGCGGCATATGGAGGCCTGATCTTCCCTTACAGCGGATGCCCACGGCGGCATCCGCTTTTCTTGGTATAAATCCCCTCCCCCACACCGTATCCTTGTACAGGATCTGCGGTGGAGGGATGGATATGACGCTTTTAGACCTGCTGGAGACCACGGACGACTTTCTCTGGGGACCGGGCACCCTGGCGCTGCTGGTGGGAACGGGGCTCTTTTTAACGCTCCGCACCCGCTTTCTCCCCTGGAGAAATCTGGGTTACGCTCTGGGGTCTGCCTTGGGGCGGGACGCCCGGGCCACCACCCGGGAGGGGGACGTGTCCCCCTTCGCCTCGCTGATGACCGCTCTGGCCGCCACCATCGGCACGGGCAATATCGTGGGCGTAGCCACGGCTCTGGTGGCCGGGGGACCGGGAGCGCTGATCTGGATGGAGCTGGCGGCGCTGTTCGGCCTTTCCACCAAGCTGGCGGAGTGCACCCTGGCGGTGAAGTTCCGCCGCCGGAACTGCCGCGGTCAGATGTCCGGCGGACCCATGTACGTCATGCGGGACGGCCTGCATCTGGGGTGGCTGGGCAGCGCTATGGGGGCGGCGTTTGCCGTTTTTGCCGTATGCTCCTCTTTCGGTATTGGCAGCATGGCCCAGGCAAACTCCATTGCCGGCGCCGTGGAGGCTGCTTTTGGTGTCCCCACCGCCATTACGGGCCTGGTGACAGCGGGGCTGGCCCTCACGGTCATTCTGGGCGGTGTGCGGGGCATCGCCACGGTCTCCGCCGCAGTGGTGCCCCTGATGGCGGTGCTGTATCTCGGGGCGTCTCTGGCAGTAATCTGGCGCTGCCGCCAGGCGCTGCCCGCCGGACTGGCCGGTATTTTTCAGTGCGCCTTTTCTCCAAAGGCCGCGGCGGGCGGCGCCGCGGGGACCGCCCTTCGGTGGGGCATTGCCCGGGGCGTGTTCTCCAACGAGGCCGGTATGGGCTCCGCCGCTATCTCCGCCGCCTCCGCTGCCACCGACAGCCCTGCCCGGCAGGGTTACATCAGCATGACAGCGGTTTTTTTTGACACCATGGTGGTCTGCACAGTGACGGGACTTGTGCTCTGCTGCTCCGGTGTTCTTGGGGCGGCGGACGCTGCCGGAAACACGGTGGACGGTGCGGCTCTGGTCATTCTGGCCTTTCAAAAAGCGCTGGGGCCTGTTGGCGGACTGCTGGCCGGCGTATCGATTATCCTCTTCGCCTTTTCGTCCATCCTGGGCGGAGCGTACCACGGGGAGAAGGCGTTTGAATACCTCTTTGGCGCCCGCCGCCTGCTGCTCTACCGCGTGTTTTTCGCACTGGCGGCCCTCTGGGGCGCGGTGGCCAGGCTGGAAACGGTATTTCGATTTTCCGACATCTGCAATGCCCTGATGTGTGTGCCAAACCTGCTGTGTCTGCTGATGCTCTCCGGCACAGTGGCCCGGGAGCTGCAGGCTTTCCAGCCCGAAATCCAGCGGAGCAGTAGGAAAAAGCTGTAAATTTTTTGTGAAAATCTTGCTTTTTTTATTTTTAATGGTATGATTGTTTTCATTCAGAAATTTTCAAAAAGGACTTGATCACATGACAAAAATCGACATTATCTCCGGATTCCTGGGGGCGGGAAAAACCACTCTCATCAAAAAGCTGCTGGCTGAGGCTTTTCCCGGTGAGAAGCTGGTGCTGATTGAAAACGAATTCGGAGAGATCAGCATTGACGGCGGCTTTTTGAAGGAGTCCGGCGTGCAGATCTCCGAGATGTCCTCCGGGTGCATCTGCTGCTCCCTTGTGGGGGACTTCAACAAGGCGCTGAAGGAGGTGGCGGACCAGTTCCACCCGGACCGCATTCTCATCGAGCCCTCCGGCGTGGGCAAGCTGTCGGATGTCATCGTGGCGGTGGAGAACACCGTCTCGGACGTGCCGGAGCTGAAGCTCAACAGCTTTGTCACCGTGGTGGACGCCGCCAAGGTGAAGGTCTATATGAAGAACTTCGGCGAGTTCTACAACAACCAGGTGGAGTCTGCCGGCACCATCGTTCTCTCCCGGACCCAGAAGCTCTCCCAGGAGAAGCTGGAGGCCGCGGTGAACATGCTCCGGGAGAAGAATCCTGACGCCGCCATCCTCACCACCCCCTGGGACCAGCTGGACGGGAAGACCATCCTCTCCGCCATGGAGAAGGTGTCCCTGGCGGAGGAGCTGCTGGCGAAGATGCGGGCGGAACACGAGGCCGGGGAGGCTGAGCACCATCACCACTACGGCCATGAGGAACACGAGCACCACCACGAACACGAGGAGCATCATCACGACCATGATGAGCACGG